>JAADYX010000263.1 GCA_010092885.1 Chloroflexota bacterium
AGCATGATGATATCCGGCTTGACCTCAGCCACACTCTCGACGACCTCCGCCCCGTTTTTGCGCGCCTCGACCTCATAGCCGCCGAAGGTCAGCGTGAAGGTCAGCAGGTCGCGGATATCCTGTTCGTCTTCAGCCAGCAGTATTTTCGTCATAGATCAGCTATCCAGTAAATCAAGCTCAAAGGGCAGCCACACGCTGAACGTGGAGCCGACTCCGGGTTCGCTCTCAAAGGTGATCGCGCCGTCGTGCATGTTGACCAGCTCGCGCACAATGGCCAGACCGAGCCCGGTGCCCGCCGTGGCCATCACCATGGGGTGCTCCACCCCACGGAAGAAGCGCTCAAAGACGCGCTCCTGCTGTTCGTAGGCGATGCCGATGCCGGTATCGGCCACGTGGATGACCACGCCCGCCCCCTCGACTTCCGCCGAGACGGTGATCGTGCCGCCGTCCTCGGTGTAGTTGTAGGCATTGCCGACCAGATTCTGCACGATCTGCGTGATGCGGTCGTAGTCGCCCTGAACGGTCGGCAGGTCGTCGGGCACGTCCATCGCGAGCGTGAGGGTCTTCTTCAGGTCGTTGGACATGCGGAAGGCGTAGGTATCGAGCACATCGCTGATGACCTCGCCCACATGCACATCGCGCAGGTCCAGGTCAATGTCCTGCTGCTCGATGCTGCTGATGGTCAGCAGGTCGTTGACCAGGGCGGTCAGGCGGTCGGCGTTGCTCTTGATGACTTCCAAGAAGCGCCGCTGCTCGTCGTTGATCTCCCCGGCGGCCTGCAGCAGCAGCAGGTCGGCGTACCCCTTGATGCTCGTCATCGGGGTGCGCAGCTCATGGGAGACGTTGGCCACGAATTCGCTCTTGGCCCGGTCCGCGGCGACCTCCCGCGTGATGTCACGGAAGACGGACACCAAGCCCAGATACTCCTCACTGTGCATCACCGGTGCGACGTTCACGGAGACGAAGCGCTTGCCGATCTCCAGCTGGATGCTCTGGAACTCGCCCGTTTCGTAGGCTTCAGGGTTGGCTCCCAGCGTATCGAGCATGTCTTCCCACGGCTGCGCGCCCGCGCCGTACAGGCGGGTCAGGTCGCTGGAGGGGCGGCCCAGCACCTCGTCACGGCGCAGGCCGAGCACACGCTCCGCCGCCGCGTTGAACAGGATGATCTCGCCGGTCGCGTCGGACACCATCACGCCGTCCGCCGTCGATTCAAGGATCGCCTGGCTCTTGGCGGCTTCGGTCTGCTGGCTGCGCAGCATCGTGCCGAGGCGTTCGGCCTGGTCGCGGATCAGGCGGTAGAGTTCGGCGTTGTTGATGCTCGTGGCGACCTGGTTGGCCGCGGCTTCCACCAGCTGTAGGTGCCCGGCGTTGAACACGTCCACATTGTCACTGGAGAAGAACAGGCAGCCGAGCACCTCCTCATTGGCGATGAGCGGTGCGCCCAGCAGGGACCGGCGCTCCTCTGTGCCTGCCACGTTGGACCAGCGCGGATCCTCCTGCACGTTGCCGACGATGATCGACTCGCGGTTCTCCATGACCCACCCGGCCATGCCTTCCTGGCGGCGCAGCCGGACCTGACGCCCGCCGGGCGGGATGATCTCCGAGTTGCTCATGGCCGCGCGGTGGATGAGCTGGTCGCTCTGCGGGTCGATGAGGAACAGCGCGCCGTATTCCGCGCCGATGGCCTCACCCACCAGCTGGAGCGCGCGGTTGAGCACGCGGTCGAGGTCCAGCGAGGCGGTCAGTTCCACCGTGATGCTGAACAGCGTGTTGATGCGGTCGCGCTCCTCGGATAGTTCGCGGGTGCGCTCGTCGACGCGGCGTTCCAGCTCCTCGGAAAGCTCGACCATCTGCGTGTACAGGCTCGCGTTGACCATGGCGGTGGCCACCTGCCCGGCGAAGGTCTTCAGCAGTTCCAGGTCGTTTTCGGCCAGCGGGCGGTTTTCATCCGACTGTACGGCCAGCACACCCAGCAGGAACTCGTCGGAGACGATGGGCACCGCGATCAGGCTGGTCACCCACTCCTTGACCGGGATGTAGTCCGGGTCCTGGGTGACATCGCGCACGAGTTCGGCCTCGCCGTTCATCACCGCGCGCCCGATGATGCCCTCTTCCACACTGACGATGCGCAGCCGGTCGAGGTTGGGGTCGTTCTCATAGCCGTGGTTGGCCTGCAGGATGAGCTCGCGGCCCTCCAGCGTGAACAGACCGATCAGCGGGTAGCCGAAGGCGCGGGCCAGCTCACTGACGACCTTATCGAAGATCTCCTGCAGGTCCAGCGCGGAGTTCACCACGCGGGAGACCTCCTGCAGGGTGGTGGTCTCGCTCAGGCGCTGCTGGAGTTCGCCGTACAGGCGGGTGTTCTCCAGGGAGACAGCCACCTGCGCCGCGATCGGGCCGAGCACACGCAGGTCGCTCTCGCTGAAGGCGCTGTCATTGACGTAGTCTTCCACAGCCAGCACACCGAAGGTGCTCTCACCGGTTTGCAGCGGCACGGCGATCAGCGAGCGGATGCCGCTGTAGGTCTGCGCGATGTCCTGCTCGGCGCGGAAGCTGTCGATGTCACCGCTCAGCAGCAGCGGCTCGCCCGTACGGATAATGTAGCTGTACAGGCTGCTGCCCACCGGTTCAGGCGGGCGTTCGGTGAGTTCGCCGCTGCGCATCACCAACGGGAAGCTGAGCATGTTCGTCTGTGGATCGTAGCGCACCACCGTCATGGAGTGGACATCCAGCACGTTTTCCAGCTGGGTGCGCAGGATGTCGTACAGATCCTCGCTGGAGATGGTCTGGCTCAGCGAGCGGCTGATGGTGTTGATGGTTGCCAGCTCGCCCAGACGGCGCTGCGTTTCGTCGTGCAGGCGGGCGTTTTCCATGGCGGTGGCGATGGAGGCGGCCAGCGCGCGCACCAGCCGGATCTCCGATTGGGAGAAGCGGCGCTCGGGGTTGCGGGTGCGCAGTTCGGCCATGCCGATCACGTCGTCACGCGCGATCAGCGGCAGCATCAGCGCGGATTCGGCCCCGCTGCCCATCAGGTAGGCGGCCTCCACATCGCTGATGGCCTCACTGCTGCGCGAGAGCGTCAGCGCGCCGCGTTCGTGCACCACGCTGCGGATGGCCGGGTAGCGGCTCAGGCCGATGGCGGTGGCCTCCGGGCGCTGGCCCTCCGTGTTGTCAATGTCGATCAGCGGGTCGAGCCGGTCGCGTTCGCGGTCCCACAGGTAGATGGCGCTGCTGTCGGCGTTCAGCGCCCGGATGAAGTACCCGGCGGCGTTCTGCACGACGTTTTCCAGGTTCAGGGAGGCGGAGGCAATGCGCCCGGCCTCGAACAGCAGCCCCAGTTCGCGCTGGCGGGCGACCGTCTCCTGGAAGAGCTGCGCGTTCTGCACGCTGACGGCCACCTGGTTGAGCACCGTCTGGGCCAGGTCGCGCTGGTCGGCATCGAAGGTGCGCGGGTCCTCGGCGTCCACACTGACGATGCCCGTCAGCGTGTTGCCGACCACCAGCGGAATGAGCAGGGTCGTCGTGATGCCCCGGCTGGCGAAGGCTTCAGCGAGCACCTTCGGCTGGCTGGTGTCCTCGATGAAGAGGGGCGCGCGGTCTTTGTTCAGGCGGGTGATC
>JAADYX010000264.1 GCA_010092885.1 Chloroflexota bacterium
AGATGTGTATAAGAGACAGGTTGACGAGCGCGGGCCCGACCATGCCAAGGAGTTCACCGTAGCGGTTGTGATCAATGGGCGAGAGCGTGCACGTGGCATCGGGCGCAGCAAGCGAACCGCCGCGCAGGAGGCTGCGCAGAAGGTGCTGGACCGTATTGAGGATCTGCTCGACGAGATCGGACCGCCGCCGTGATCCTGGTCACAGGGGCAAGCGGCGAATTGGGCCGTGTCCTCCTGCCGATGGCCCGCAGGCAGACTAAAGCGACCGGCACGACCTTCTCACGAGCGGGTGACGACACGCTGACAGTCGACCTGACTGACTTTAGCGCGGTGGACGAGCTTTTTGATTAAGAGTCACCCTAGATCGTGATCAACACTGCGATATCGGACCAAAGCCCAGGCATGAAAGAGGCCATCCCAGCGGCAGCGGAGCACATCGGACGGCTCGCAGCGCACCATGGCAGCCGAGTCGTGGCCCTTTCCACGGATATGGTCTTCGACGGCGAAAGCCCCCCCTACTCCGAACGCAGCATCCCCAATCCGCGCTCGGCTTATGCGCGTGCCAAACTCCAGATGGAAACAATCCTGATGGGGCACGTCGCTGATCTACTGATCGTGCGGACCAGTTTGATCTACGACTTCCGAACCGACTGCCGCCAGCTCAGCTGGATGGAGGAACGCATCAGCGCAGGCGAGAAGGTCACCCTCTTCACGGATGAGATCCGCCATCCGGTTTGGGCCCCCGATCTGGCGCGGGCGATCCTGCAGGTGGCACACAGCGATCTGCGCGGCGTGATCCACATCGCCGGGCCGGACCCGCTCAGCCGGATGACCTACGGCACGGCCCTGTTGGAAGCGCTGGGCTACGATCCGGATGTGTGGGTCGAACCGGTGCAGGCCGCCGCCATCGCGCCGCACCGCCCCCGCGACCTTACGCTGGACCAATCACTGGCGCATGGCTTGTTGGATCCGTTCCCGCGCTCCGTGCCTGAAGCGATCCGCGCCGGGCTTTAGGTCACGGCCAGCCGACCTCCACCACGACAAGCCTGTGATCAGAGGCGGGCGGCCCGACGACCTGCCGCGTATCGATGACGTTTAGGCCGCGTGTGAGGACATAGTCATAACGGAGGCTGGGCGCGCGCGCCGGGTATGTATACCCTGCCCCGGCCTGGAGCACCTCATTGGGGTCACTGAAGCCCTCAGCCATAAGCTGCTCGTAGATGATGTCCTCTTCCGTCGCGTTGAAGTCCCCGGCGAGAATGACCTGTGAGGTCTCGCCGATGGCCGCAATGAGCACGGCATAATGCTCCAGGCGTGTGCGCTCATCACCGGCAGGGATGTCGGCACCGTACAACCAGACCAGGGTGCCCGTCTGCGGATTCTGGATCAGGCCTCGCACCACACCGCCCTGATCGCCGGGGCCGGGGAAGGCTTCGCCACCTGGCTCGAAGATCGGCCAGCGGGAGAGGATCGCCATACCGAAAGTCTGGTCAGCGGTGGGCTGGTATATGTGATACATATCCAGATAGCGGGCCAGATACTCCACCTGATCGGCGCCGAACCCAACCGGTCGACCCACGTCAGCCTCCTGGAGGATGACCACGTCGGCGAGACTGCGCTCAATGGTTACCGCGGCCAGTTCCAGGCGGAACTGGTTGATATCGTTGTAACCGCCATTGAGATTAAACGTCGCGACACGGAAGGTGCCTGCGGGGGCGACAAAGGGCGGATCCGCCTGGGACGTGGTCAGCAGCAGGCTAAGCACCAACACCGGCAGAATGAACACGGGCACGAGTCCAGTCGGCAGTGCCGCCCGGTCGGGCAGCCAGGGGTCCTCTTCACGCCAGAAGAGGCGTGGCAGTGAGGCCAACACCGCCCCCACGCCAACAGCCACGACGCTGCCGCCCTCAATGCCCGCCAGACCGGTTTCACTCTGCACCACCACGCTGTAAAGCACCATCACAAGCACCAGCGACACCAACCCAAGGCTTAGGGTGGGCCCAACTTGGTCAACCTCGACGGGATCGTAGGGTTCGGGTATCCACCAGAGCAGCATCATAGCCATGAACTGCGCAACTACCAACGAACCGGCAGCCACCACGCCATCAAAGCGGTTGCCGACTATCACGAGCAGGACGAACAGGAACATCCAGACAAAGCCTTGGAGGCCCTCGTCAAACGTGCCGATCAGGTCGCCGATGGTGCGGCGCATGGCAGGCATCAGGGCGAGCACAGTCGCCAGCAGGAGCCACGGCACAATCGCAGCGACCGGCATTCCGGACCAACGCGCGATCACGTTGGGCACGGCGAGTACAATCAGTTGAAGGGCGAGCAGACTGCCGAAGCCGAGACCGCCCACAACCGAGAGATAACCCGGATTGTAAGGCTCCTCCTTGGCGCGGCCCCGTGCCAGACGGCTGACAACCAGCAAGAACACCGAGAGAGCGATCTGGATGGCCAGCCAGAACAGCAAATACGGGTCACCATCGACGGTAACGGTCAAGCCGAGGCGGAGAGAAATATCATAGGTATCGTAGGCGCGCAGCAGTTGGTCAAGGGCGATTCCGGCGACCACGACACTAACCCATATGTTCCGGTTAGCGCGAAGCAGCGAAACAAAGTAGACTGCTCCAAATGCGATAACGACGATTCCGGCATACAGACGCACAGACGGACCGGGCAGCGCCACAAAACAGCGTGCTGCGGCGGCCAAAATAGCACTGATACTCAGCAGCTCCGGAAGGGCACGCCGCGCACGCGGCACAAACCACGGCACCACAATCGCAGCGACCAGCGCAAGATAGGGATACACGATCACCAGGCCGATCCGCTCCTCACGCAGGGCAAGGCCAGTTACACTGAACAAGATTCCGAAGACAACGCGCATGGCCTGCAGAACAAAGAGGGTAACCAGACTGCCTTCAATAACGCGGTAGACTCGGCTCAAGAGTGATTCCTTCCATACAGCGGGCTGCTTGTAGTCACTTTACCAACCTGGAGGAATGATGGAGAACGTAGACTCACTACTTGTACACGGTACGGTCGTCACAATGGACGCTGACTATCGCATCATCCCAGACGGTGCCATTGCCATCCGTGGCGACAGCATCGCGGCGGTCGGCCCCTCAGCCGACATCCTCGAGGCCTACAGCGCCGAGGACGTCGTCAACTGTGAGGGGCATGTCATTATACCGGGCCTCATCAACGCACACACGCACGTGCCGATGACACTGCTGCGCGGCCTGGCCGACGACCTGCGACTGGATGTGTGGCTGATGGGTTACATGATGCCAACGGAACAGCAGTTCGTCAATCCTGAGTTTGTTGAGCTGGGCACCCGGATTGCCTGTGCGGAGATGATCCGATCCGGGGTGACCACGTTCAATGATATGTACTACTTCGAAGAGAGCGTCGCGAAGGCCACGGCGGAAGTGGGCATGCGGGCGATCTGCGGGCAGACGATCCTCAAGTTCCCGTCACCGGACTCGGAAAGCTACGAGGCAGCGCTCGAACGCTGCCGGCAGTTTATTGCTAACTGGCACGGGCATCCGTTGATTATCCCGGCGGTGGCGCCGCACGCCCCGTACACGACCACAGACCAGATCCTCAGCGACTGCCGCGATCTGGCCTTGGAGTTCGATATTCCGCTGCACATCCATATCGCGGAGACCGCGCAGGAAGTATCCGATCACCGCGAAGAGTATGAGATGCCGGTCGTGCCATGGGTCAAGAAGCTGGGCCTGTTCGACGCAAAGGTGATTGCCGCGCACTGCGTGCACCTGGACCGCGGTGAAATCCACACGCTGGAACACAATGGCGTGGGAGTCTCTCACAATCCCTCCAGCAACTTGAAACTGGCCAGCGGCATCGCACCCATCACAGACATGCTCAAGATCGGGGTGTCCGTCGGCATCGGCACAGATGGGCCGGCCAGCAACAATGACCTGGACATGATCGAGGAGGCGCGGCTGGCAGCCTTCCTGGCGAAGGTGGATACAGACGATCCCACCTCCCTGCCTGCGCGCACCGCCTTGGATATGATCACGCGGATGGGGGCGAAGGCGCTGCACATCGATCACTTGGTGGGTTCGCTGGAACCCGGCAAACGCGCGGACATCGCCGTGATCGACATGCGGCGCATGCACAACTGGCCCGTGTTCAGCCGTGATCCGAATGCCGTGTACTCCCGGATCATCTACGCGGCCAAGAGTACGGATGTGGTGCATGTGGTGTGCAACGGCGCCTGGCTGATGCGTGACAACATCCTCAGCACGCTGGACGAGAGCATCCTGCTGGAGCAGGCCACCGAGGTGGCGCAGGAGATCGACACTTTCCTGATCGCGCGGGAGGGCGACATCCTGTCCAAGTTGTTGGCCATCGGCGGGCTTGAGCGTGAAGAGAGCTTTGAAGTCCAGGTGAAGGCGCATATCGATACGCGCGAGCCGCTTGACAGGCTGCTGGCCCACCCCGATGTGGTCGTGGTGAAACAGAACCACTACAAGCAGTACGACACCTACTTTGAATTCGGGCCGCCGAACTACGAACGGGTCCGGTACCGTGAGGATGACTACATCGATGCGATGGGCAATGTGGAGAACATCCGGACACGGCTGACACTGACCAGCCGCGAAAAGGAACGCGAGTTCCCTTCGGCGATCATCCTGTCGCGGTCCCGTTTCTACTCACCGGCCACGCGCCCGCTGCGCTTCTACCGCGAGTACTTCCAGGCGGAAGTCGAGCGAGAGGTCTCCAAGGAGCGGCTGCGGTGGCACATCCGCTATCGGGGCAAGCCGATGTATGTCAACCTGGACCGCCTGATGAGCCCCCAGCGCGACGGCTTTTTCGTTGAGGTGAAGAGCCGTACATGGTCCCTGAAGGACGCCGAGGAGAAAGCCAGCATGATTGCGGAAATGCTGGCCTATATCGGCATTGAGTCGGATGCCCTGCTCAAGCAGGAGTACGTGACACTCGCCAGCAAACTCGGCGCGTCAGCGTAGCCTATTCCGGCTGGACCAGGCGGAAGCCGTGGCCCCGCACGGTGACGATATACTGGTGATCACTGAGGGCAGCGAGCCGGTCACGCAGGCGCCGAACAAGCGCGTCGATGGCTTGCTCGCTGACCCCCTGCTCGTCCTCGTTGGGCCATACGGCGCGCACCACTTCTTCGCGGGTGCATACGTCGCCGTCTTTTGTGTAGAGAAGCTCAAGCAGGCGGTATTGAAGCAGCGAGAGCTGAGGGTCGAGCACAACGCCATCGATCTGCACCTCACGCGTGCGGTTGTCCAACTGGAGGCCGTACTCGGAAGGTTCCGCCCCTGGCGCGTCGTCGATATCCACCGGGACTGTGGCTTCATTGCCGATGAACTGGATGCGCACACAGGCTGCCAGCTGGATCTCGTCCCCTTCGCGCAGGCGGTGCGGCTCTTCGAGCTTTTCGCCGTTGAGGTACGTTCCGTTTGTGCTCTTGAGATCCTCCACATAGATCCCGTCGTCGGCGCGGAAGACACGTGTGTGCTCGCGTGAGATGCGCCGGTCGCGGATAACGAAATCATTGTGTTCGCCGCGGCCTATTACTAATTCCTCATTGCGCAGCACGCGCTGCTGCCCGCTGCCTGGCCCCTCTGTGACCAGCAGTACGGGGAGCTCATCCCGGTTTTGCGATTTGTCGCTCATGACTACCTCCCTTGACAAAGCCAGATGAAAGGGTTACTTTCTGTGCTACGTGGGTGGTCGAAAGCCCTTCGGTAAGGTGCTGGCGGCCGTTGACCCCATCATTCACGGTGTCCGCAATCCACCGCAGAACAATATCTATGCTGTCACCATTGAAAGCAGAAAGCACTCTGCGTGACCGCTACCGGATTATAGAAACGGTTGGTGAAGGCGGGATGGGCTCGGTTTACCGGGCTGAAGACACCCGCCTTACAGGTCGCTATTGTGCTGTTAAAGAAGTCCAAATTGATCCAAACGCCACGCCTGAGCAGCGCGAGCAGGCTCGTGAGCAGTTCCACCGCGAGGCGAGTGTGCTTGCACGCCTTGACCATCCGAACTTGCCTAAGGTATCGGATTACTTCGACCTGGGCAACCGGGATTTCCTGGTAATGGATTTTGTCCCCGGTGTCGACCTGCGGCAAAAGATCGAGCAGGCACGCCAGCGCGGCGGCTTTCTTGAGGAGGGCACGGTGCTGGAGTGGGCCGGGCAGTTGTGTGATGCCCTCAAATACCTGCACAATCAGGAACCGCCCGTGCTGCACCGGGACATCAAGCCAGCCAATATCAAGCTCACCCCTGATGGTGTGATCAAGCTGGTCGACTTTGGCCTGGTCAAGCTGCTGACCCCCGATGAGGAGCGCACCATCACCGTGATCCAAGGCAGTGGCACAGCAGCCTATACGCCGCTTGAACAGTATGGCGGCGAGGACGATCATACGGATGTTCGCTCCGATATCTACTCGTTAGGCGCAACACTATATCATCTGCTGACGGGCACCCTGCCTGCTGAAGCGAAAAAGCGCTTCCTGAAGCCTTCTGCTCTGGTGCCGCCGCGCCAGATCAACCAGGACATCAGCGCGCGGGTTGAAGAAGCGATCTTGTGGGCGCTGGAAATGCATCCCGATGACCGCCCGGCCACCATCGAGCAGCTGGAAGAACTGCTGTTCGGCACCAGTCCCCTGCGCAGCCTAGCCAGTGTCAGCAACCAGGCCCTTACGGACCTGGCACCTATCAACCGGGTGTTGGCGCTGACCACTGCGGCACTGATCGGCCTCTCGCTGGTTGTGACCTTGCTAGCGCCCTTCACCTCGCCCTGAACGCCGCCGGCGTGTCGACTGACGCTCCGCCACAAAAACCAAGAGCCGGATCACAACGAAGCCCACAAACGCGCCTGCCCAGGCAGCTGAACTGGCGCTGAGCTGCTGGAAGACTCTGTTCCACAGGTCTGAGCGGTATAGGAACAGCGCGTAGTAGTTGTAGCCGATCAGCCCACCGATCATCGCGGGCAGCGACACCAGCAGGGCATCGTTGACAGTCTGCGTGCTGGCCGTGATGAAAAAGATGGCCAACGCAATGCCCGACACACCCGTCAAAGCGACCACGAAATCCGTGATTGAGACCGACCGCGCGGGTGGGTCCGGTTCTTGATCGACGGCGGCTGGCGTGGGCGTTTGCTGTGCGGGTTCGGGCGTGGGTTCTGGGGTGTCGGTCGGGTCCGGCTCCTCAGTGATCTGCGGTGTGGGCTGCACGATCTCCAACGTGTCCTCCGTTATGCGGACGCTGTCCGAGTTGGCAGCGGGAGGACTTTCGGCAGTCACTACGATGGACCCGGCAAATTCCTTGGTGAATTCGATCTGGGCAATGCCGTTTTCGGTTGTGTCTGGGATCACCTCGCGGCGGCCATCGGTCACATAGTTGAAGACGAAGTCCACCGGGGTGCCATCCGGCACAGGGTTACCATTGCGATCCTGGATGGTGCCCGCCCGGATGAATATCGTATCCCCGATATCGATGGGCAGTTCGGCCTGCGGCGTTGCGGTCTGCGGTTGGGGCGTGATGAAGTCCTCGTCACGGCTGACGGTCAGCTTGATGACACGCGACGGATCAGGCTGCACCACTTCCTGGATGCTGTAGTCAATGCCCGGCACCGTGACCGGCGAACTGCCCACCGCGGTCTCCGGCGCGAACAGCGTCCTGGCGGCCACCGTTACAAAGGGTTCCGACGAGTCATACAGGCCGTAGTAGGCGGTGAGCTTGCTGACCTCGGTCGAGTCAAGATAGTAGGGCGGGCCCATCGCCATGACGACGTACTGCGTACCGTTGGGTGTGGGCGGTTCAGCCAAAAAATCACTCACGACGGAACCGGATGCGCTGTCATTGTCCAGCATGACGAATATCACCCAATCCGCGACGTCAAGAGCAAGTTCCAGATCGGATGGTTGGGGGGTGGGTTCGTCTTCAGGCAGCGGCACGGGGACAAAATCCAGGAAATTCCTGAGCTGGTCGAAGGTGAAGCTGTTGATATCGGCCAGGCTGATGATGCCTGCCGCATCCGGCCCGTAGCTGCGCAGCAGGGCGGCCTGAAGCCTGTCCCGAGGGATTATAGGCGTGGCTGGGCAGCTGTCACATAGCGATGCGGTGCGCGTGTCGGTGAAGATGACGATCTGCTGATCGCGTTCGGGCGTGGTAATGCCCTCCGGGCTGGCAGGTGCCAACAGGCTGACGGCACTGCTGGCTACCGGGAGCGTGAACTCATCCGTGCGTGGGGCGAGCTCATCGAGGCCAACCGGGTTTGTTTCCACAAGTTGGGGATCAAAGTCGCCATACAGCTCAAGCTTCTTGGTGAGAATGCGTCTGACCGCCTCGTCGGTGCGTTCGCGGAAAGCAGGGTTCTGCTTATACTGATCCACGAAGTACTCGATGGTATCGATGATCGTGTCGGTTTGGGTGGCGGCTGGCTGGTTCGGGCCAAAGCTGCTCAAGTAGAGCATGTCATTGCCGGCGTCGAAGGCGTCCAACGCGATCTCCCGGTTGCGGAAGCGCTCACCCGGCACGTAGTCGTAGAAGCGCTTGACACCCCCCTCCCCCAGTGAGTCACTGATGATCAGGCCACCTGAGTCATGCCAGACGGCGATATCCTCCAGTTGGAGCAGCACACCCAGCGCCTGCGAGTCCAGGCTGATGGGCGGTGATGGCTGGCGGGCGTTATCCCCCTGGAAGCCCCGATAGCGCACATGGCCGGTCAGCAGCCCGTCGGCGGCAGCCAGCGGATCGACGGCCTGCCCCGTCACGCGGAAGAAGGGCTGCAGGTCCGTTTGCGCGAGTTGATCCTCGGTGCGTGGCACGATGGGAATCTCATCGGTGACGGGTCGATCCGCGCCGCCGAAACCGGGGAAGTGACGCGGCACAACCAGCATACGCCCGTTGCTGCCTATGTGCGCCCCGGTGATATAGGCTTCGGTCATCTCCGAGACCCAAAACGCATCGCCGCCGAATGTGGCCACATCCTGGTTGCCGGGTGTATCGATCTGGTCGTCGTCGGTCACATCGGCGTACGGACCGATCATCATGTTGATGCCCAGTGCAGCCAGCTCCTCGCCCGCGATCTCGCCTGCGCGCAGGGCATTGTCCGGGTTCCAGGTTGCACCGATGGCCATGCTGCTCGGCAGCGGTGTCAGCTTTTCAGAGTTGGCAGCCAGTATGCTGTACGAGCCACCATCAAGCTCAATGCCGATCAGCAGGGGAATATAGACCGCTTCGGATTCTTCCGACGGAACAGCGCGGTCCTGAAGGTTGGTGGTCAGTGCGAGAATCTGTTCGTCAAGCAGGTCGCCCGGGCCGGAGAGAAAGTTGTTGTTCTCTTCAAGCAGCACCACCCCACCCACGTGATAATCGCTGATCAGGCGGCCGATCTCGGAAGTCTCGGTGGTGTCGCTGCCGTAGAACGTAACGAGGAACAGCTGCCCAACGCGCTCCTCGGGGGTCATTTGTTCCAGTACTGCTTCGACATCCGCTTCCGGGATGGCAGTCTGGCCAATAGGGGCAAAGGGCACAATCAACAAGGCAATAGCAATAAACGACTGTAGTCTCTGCATGCTCTCTCAATCCAACTGGTTTCCGAAAGCAAGTATAGCGGCGGCACCGGTAGGGCGGCAATCAGGCGAGCGTAGGCATTCCGTAGGGCAAACGACGGCTTGCCGTGGATTCCGTAGAACGTCACCTATGCTAGCGTATATATGCGGACGCCTTCTTCTCCTCCTCAAACAAAAAATGTCTGGCCTACGGGCGGGCATTTTTTGATTCCGAGAGGAACGCGGCCACGCTCACCACAAGGATCAAGGCGAGCGTTGGGGCAAGCGCAACCCACGGTGCCTCCACCAGATAGAGCCGCCCGTCACGCAGCAGACGCCCCCACAATGCATCCGCGGGTGAGCCGACCACGCCGAGGAACTCAAGTGCGGTGATATTCACCAGAGCCCAGGCAAAGATGGTCGCGAGGTAGGACAGCAGCAGTGGCCCAGCATTGGGCAGGATGTGCACGATCAGAATGCGGAGCCAACCGGCGCCACCAGCCCGGGCCACGGTGACATAGTCCGCGCTGCGCAGCGGGAGCACAACAGCGCGTGTATAGCGGATCATGAGTGGAAACAGACCCAGGCTCACCGCGAGGACCACCTGCACGGCTGACTCAGGCAGCAGGGCAACAACTACCAACGCAACCAGCAGACCGGGCACAGCCAGCAGCGCATCGGTAAGGCGCGCGGCGAGCTGGTCCGCCCAGCGGTTGGCCAGTGCTGACAGCGTGCCGATCAGCATGCCGAGGAGGCCCGCTGCCACTGTGGTCACGGCGGCAGCCGTAATGCCAGCGCGGGCGGCCCACAGTGTGCGCACCAGCACACTCCGCCCGAACTGATCGGTGCCGAATGGATGATCGCCCGAGGGTGGCAGCAGCCGCTCCGCGACCGCGCTATCGGGCGGCGGCAGCGGCACAATCACCAAGATGATGACGGCAGCAAGCGACACCATCCCGATGAGCGATCTAGCTTTGACGGACACGTGGATCGAGCAGGGTGCGCAGCACGTCCGCAAGCGCGTTCAAGCCGACTACTGCGCCAGCGGTCACAATGACAGCCGCCTGAATAACGGGCAGATCTTTGTTCAGCACGGCATCAAGCAGGACGCGCCCCACCCCCTGCCGGGCGAACAGCGTCTCGGTGACCACAGCTCCGCCGATCAGGAAGGCTGTTTGCAGTGCGATAATATCGAGAACGGGCAGCAGCCCCACCGGCAGTAGATGCCCGCCAAAAGCGCGCAGTGGAGGAA
>JAADYX010000265.1 GCA_010092885.1 Chloroflexota bacterium
GCTCTATGTCAGCGTGGATGGCACACCGCGCGGTGTGCTCGCCGCCGCTGACCGGCTGCGCCCCGAAGTGCCGCAGGCCGTTAATCGCCTGCGGGCGATGGGCATCCAGCACATCGAACTGCTCACCGGTGACAACCACCGCACGGCAGAAGCCGTCGCGGAGGCCGTCGGCGTGGCCTTCCGCGCCAACCTGCTGCCGGAAGACAAGATCCGTATCGTCAAAGAATACCAGGCTGCGGGTCATACCGTCGTCATGGTGGGCGACGGCGTGAACGATGCCCCGGCACTCGCCCAGGCGGATGTCGGCATCGCGCTGGGCACCGATATCGCCATTGAGGCCGCACACATCGCCCTCATGCGTGATGACTGGGACCTCGTGCCCCAGGTGATCGCCATGGCCAGGCGCACGATGAACGTCGTCAGGCTGAATATCGGGCTCACCACGGTCTACAATCTGGCCGGGCTCAGCCTTGCCGCGCTTGGCTTTCTACCGCCCATCCTGGCCGCTGCCGCGCAGTCCATCCCGGATATCGGCATTCTGGCCAACTCGTCACGTTTGCTCCGGCAGCCGGAGCGGTAGCACCCTCTCCAGAAAAGCCGTCAGCCGGGGGAGCAGCGCTTCCTGCGTGAAGTGCGTCTCAAACGCCGCACGGGCTGCCTCCCCCAAACGGCGGCGGCGGGCCGCATCAGCGAGCAGCGCCGTGATGGCGGGAGCCATCTCCTCCAGCGTGTCGACCAGCACCGCGTTCTCATCATGCACCACCTCCGGCGATCCGGCTGCGGCCTCGCGCATCGCCACGATCACCTGACCGGCATTCAGCACCAGCGGAATGCGCGTGCGCGTGCCGGTGTCATGTTCCCACGGAATGATGTGGATATCGTACGGGCGCAGCACCGGGCGCAGATCGGGCACAAAGCCCGGCATCTGTGCGCCCGCGCTGCTGAGATCATCCTGCAGCACGTCGGAGATACCCCGCAGGCTGCCGATCACCCACAGCGGAGTCGCCCGCGGCAGCCCCGGCCACACGACACGCATGAAGCGCTCCATACCGATCCGGTTGGCGGTGGTCGCCATACCGCCGACATGCACCACACGCGGCGGATCGGAGGTCGGGCGGGGCCATGCCCACCGCGAATAGGTCGGCGGCAGATAGGCCGTGTGCCGGGCACCCACTGCCCGGATCGACTCCAGCTCTGAGTGGGACCCGCTGACCACGCCCGCCGCGCGCCGCACCAGCGACTCCTCAAAGCGGCGGCGGTGCCAAAACCGGACTTTGCCCCGCAGGCCGTTGGCCCTTTCCGGGCTGCGCAGCGCCTTGATCTTCCAGTTCCAGTCATAGTGAGCATATACAAGGGGGGCGTTGTACGCCGCAGCGGCGGCCAACGCCGCCGGGCGCAGCGATTCGGCCCAAACGAGGTCCGGGCGGTCCGCCGCGATCCGGTCACGCAGCGCATGCATTGTTGATGCCCTGACGCTGTAAGGCGACAGCAGTGTGGCCATCGAACGCCCGCGCTGGATCGCCAGCGTGTGCACCTGTGCGGCAGCGGGCGCGGCAGGCGGCGTATCATGGTCAAGCGCGAGAACCGTCACCGAGAGGCCCGCCGCCGCCAGCAGTTCCAGATGGCTGACGCTCAATGGCGATGCACCGCCTGAGGCATCCCGGCTGAGCGGCCACCCCCCGATCACAAAGACACAATCCGTCATGGGTCCATAGTAGCCGTATTGCCCCCGATCTGCTACCTTCCTCACTATGATTCTGATCACCGGAACGCAGCGCGCGGGTACCAGCTGGGTGGCCAACGTCCTGAGCAGGGCCCCCCACCTCGCCCTGATCGATGAACCGTTCAATAAACGCCGCCTCACACCCGGCATCTGCGCGGCGGACTTCCCGTACTTCTTCACCTACCTGCACGCGGGCAATGCGGAGCCTTTCCGCCCCCACATCGAACGGACTCTCGGGTTCCGGTATAACTTCCGGGCTGCGCTGCGCGCGGCACGGTCTGCTAAAGCCGTCTGGCGTGCGGTCCGGCAGGGGCAGGCGTTCAACAAGCAGCGGGGCAAAACGCCGCTCGTCAAGCAGCCGACCGGCATGTACATGGCCGAATGGCTGCACCACACCTTCGATATGCGGGTGGTCGTCATGGTCCGGCACCCGGCGGGCTACGTCAGCAGCCGCAAGCGCCTTGGCTTCACCCATGACTTCCGCGACGTGCTCGACCAGCCGGATCTGATGGCCGGGCCACTGGCCGGCTTCCGCGAGGAGGTTGAAGCGTTTGCCGCCGCACAGACGGATGTCGTCGACCAATCCGCCCTGCTGTGGAAGTTGGTCTACGCAGTCGCGGCTGACTATCGCGAGCAGTATCCGCAGTGGGTCTTTGTGCGCCATGAGGATCTGGCGGCGGATCCGGCGGTGGGGTTTGCCGATCTGTGTCAGCGGCTGGCCGTCCCTTTTTCACCGGCCATGCGTGAGACCGTCGCGGAGCTTTCCAGCACGAGCAACCCGGCTGAGGTGGATGTCGCCCAGTGGAAATCGCTGAAGCGTGACAGCCGGGCAGTGGCCCGGGTATGGAAAGACCGGCTCACCCCAGAGGAGATCGCGCGCATTCGCCAGCGCGTGCAGCCTGTGGCCAGCCGGTTCTATACCGAGGCTGAGTGGGCCTGATCAGCCCTCGTCTTTTTCGCGCAGCGCCGGGAACAGCAGCACCTCGCGGATGTTGTCGCGCCCGGTGAGCAGCATCACAAAACGGTCAATGCCCATGCCAAAACCGCCGTTGGGCGGCATGCCGTAGCGCATCGCGTTGAGGTAGTCCTCATCGATGGGGTTGTACTCGTCGCTGCCCTCGGCGTACAGTTCGCGGATCTGCCGGAAGCGGTCTTCCTGGTCAATCGGATCGTTGAGCTCGGTGAACGCGTTGCCCACTTCCAACCCACCGATGAACAACTCAAAGCGCTCCACATGGGAGGGATCATCGGGTTTGCGCTTCGCCAACGGGCTGATGTCACGCGGGTAGTCCAGCAAGAAGGTGGGCTGGATCAGGCCGGGCTCAACGAATTCACCCAACAGCGTATCGACCAGCCGCCCCCACGTTGCCCCTTCCGTGACGTGCACACCCTTCTCTTTCATCACAGCAGCCAACGACTCGGCATCCGGATAGTCGACGTAATCGATGCCACTTTGCTCGCGAATGGCATCGCGCAGGGTGATCCGGTCCCACGGCGGCGTGAAGTCGATAGTGCCTTTCTCGGGCGTGATGGTCATGCCACCGGTGATCGCCTGCACCACCGTGCTGAGCATCTCCTCCACGATCGCCATCACGCCGGTGTAGTCGATGTAGGCCTTGTAGAACTCCATCTGTGTGAACTCGGGATTGTGCTTGCGGCTCACCCCCTCATTGCGAAAGTCACGCCCGATCTCGTAGACAGCGTCAAAGCCGCCGACCAACAGCCGCTTGAGGTACAGCTCAAAGCTGATGCGCAGATACAGATCCTGATCGAGCTGGTTGTGATGGGTCATGAAGGGCCGTGCGGCGGCCCCCCCGTACAGCGGCTGCAGGATCGGGGTCTCGACCTCTAAAAAGCCGGCCGCATCCAGATAGTCACGGATGGCCTTGATGGTGCGAGCCCGCGTGCGGAAAACCTCACGCACGTCCGGGTTAACCGCCAGGTCGGCGTAGCGTTCGCGGTAGCGGGTTTCGGGGTCCGTCAGGCCACCGTAGCGCTCGATGGTTCCGTCGTCAAGCTTGCGTTCTTTGACCACAGGCAGCGGGCTCAGTGATTTGGCCAGCAAGGTGAGGTTGTTGGCCTCCACCGTCACCTCGCCGCGCCGGGTGCGCATCATCGTACCGCTGACCTGCACATAATCAAACAGATCGACATCCTTCTTGTACAGGTCCATGGCCGCCTCGCCGACCTCGTCGAGCTTAACCCAGATCTGTACCTGTCCGGTGCCGTCTTCCACATCGCCCCACGCCGATTTGCCCTGCGGCCGGTGGGCGCGCATCCGCCCACAGATGGTCACCGGGATCGGTTCCATATCCCCTGCCGCCTGTTCGGCGGCCTCGAATTCCGTGACGGCCTGCGCGATGGTGTGTGTGCGTTCTACCCGCGGCGGGTAGGGATCAACGCCCTGCTGCTTGAGACGGTTGAGCTTTTCAAGGCGCTGTGCTTCAAGATCGTTTGCCGGTTCCCACATGGTGTCCTCCTTCGCCGCCAGAGTATAACAGATGACAGCCCGTTTCATCCCGGCTGCACAGGCACCAAACAGGGACTCACTCCAGCCCAATAATCTGCATCTCGAACGACCCATCAGGCGCTTCGATCTCAACTCTGTCGCCTATCTTCTTACCCATCAGGGCACGCCCCAACGGCGACTCCACACTGATCATCCCCGCGCTCGGATTGGCCTCCACGGAGCCAACCAACTGGTAGGTTTCCGGATCGTAGCCCTCCTCCTGAACGGTCACCACGCTGTTGAGGGCGACGACGTCGCTTTTCGGGGAATCCTCATCAATGATCTCAGCCCGGCTCAGCCGCTGTTCAATCTGCTCGATCTGCGCCATCACATGCGCATGTTCCCGCATGGCTTCCCCCAATTCGATGTTCTCGGAGAGATCACCACCCTCGGAGCGCGCCTCTTTTAATCGTTCCGCTACTTCGCTCAGCCGGACATTCTTCAGGTACGCGAGGTCTTTCTCAAGCTTCTGATAAGCCTTCAGACGCATGGGCTCACGATACATATCTGTTCCTTTCAAGAAAAAATGTTCACAATTCCCAATAGACGATTAGCCGAGGGGCATCGCCTCCTCAGGCTAAGGTGAAAAGGCCCTCAGGCCTTCGGCTCATTTATAGACGGAATTATAGTCGAGGGTGAGCAAAATGCAACCCCCCTGCATTGATGGGGCCCGGCAAATATGCTAGACTTCAGACCATATTGGGGAGTGGCCAAGCGGTAAGGCAGCGGATTTTGGATCCGAAGATCGCAGGTTCGAATCCTGCCTCCCCAGCTGCCACACAGTCAGCAAACGCCACTGGAGCGGGCGGGCGCGCACGCACCGCAGCACGGCGGCCTAAGTGCTCAAGCGGCTATCCGAAAGTGCAGCGTTTCCGGCTGGCAAAGCAAATCCAAACAGCATCTTTGCCTTCCATGAGCAGCGTGTTTAGCACCTCAGCCAGCGTGATAGTTACGTTGTCGATAACATAGAGTATATTCATACTATTCGACCAAATCATCCAATACCAGTGCTGTTATGCCAGTGACGCCCCGGCGAGCCTTATCATTGGTGAGGAAGGCATCACAGCCAGCAGAGATAGCCGTAGCAATGTGGCGCGCATCGGGGGTGCGCAGATTATAGTGTGCACGCAGTTCAGCGGCAGAACGGGCTATCTCCACCAAGATGCCGACAAGCTCCACCTCCGTGCTACGAGGCGAGTATGCTGCTGTTTTAAGGGATGCGAGAGCACTTCAGCCAACGTAATCACCGAACTACTGACCGCGATGGAACGATCAATGACCTGCTGAAAAATCGCGTCCATCTTACCCACATAATCGGGGTGGGTTTCCACCAAGTAGATATAGGGTGCTGTTTCAATATGGAGATGGCCCACAGACTGAAGGGCTGTGCCGATCTGTTTCATGGGCGATCATCCCGCAGGGAATCGACATAGGCTTGCGGATCGACATCCTGCCAAGCCGACCCGCCCCCTCCCTGCTGCCGGGAAGCACAGGGTGAGGTCACCCCTCAGTCCCCACACCCGACTTGCGCCATGATCCCCGCCACCTGACCGGCCTCCGGCAGGCCCATCTGTGTGAAGGCGGCGTGGGCCTCGGCCAGCAGCGCGCACC
>JAADYX010000266.1 GCA_010092885.1 Chloroflexota bacterium
CGATGCGAATGCCCGCTGCACCCGGATGCCCGCCGAGCCCCACCAGGATATCAGCCTGTGCAGCGATACATGCCCCGATATCCACCCCCGGGATGGACCGTGCCGACCCGCCTGCCATCTGGTCCTTTGGGGCGGCGATCAGCACGGTGGGTTTGCCATACTGTTCAACCAACCGCGCAGCCACAATGCCGATCACCCCCGGATGCCACCCCTCCCCAGAGAGCACCAGCGCTTCGTAGTCCAACAGGCCGGGCTCCCGCGCGATCTGCTCCTGTGCGGCAGCCACAATCTGCGTTTCGATCTGCTTGCGCTGGTTGTTCAGTAGTTCCAGCTGTTCAGCGATGGGCTGCGCGCGGTGCAGGCTGTCCATGGTGAGCAGCTGCACGGCTTTGGTCGCATCATCCAGACGACCCAATGCATTGAGCCGCGGCCCGATCTGGAAGCCGATCGTATCGGACGACAGGTGGGTCGGCACGACTCCGGCAGCGTCCATCAGGGCTTGCAGCCCGGGCCGCCGCGGATGACGCAGCTGGTCAATGCCCAGCTGCAGCAGGTAGCGGGTATCCCGTCGCTGCGTGGCCACATCGCACACGATGCCCAGCGCTACCAGATCGAGCAGACGGTCGGTTTCGCCCGACCGGCCCATCATCTCGTAGAGCTGGCTGCTGAGCAGATAGGCGACCCCCACCCCCGGCAGATCACGCAGGGGATGACCGGGTGGCAGCCGCTGCGGATTGACCAATGCGGGCGCATCGGGCAGGGTGGGCGGCAGGGCATGGTGATCCGTGACCAACACTTCCAGACCGTTTGCTTTCGCAGCGGCCAGTGCATCATGCGCCGCGATGCCTGTATCGCACGTCAGGACGAGATCCGCTTTGCTATAGTATTGTGCGAGCACCTCGGTGTGTACGCCGTGGCCATGCTTCATGCGGTGCGGCACATGATAGCGGACATCTGCGCCCAGGCTGCGTAACGCATCCACCAGCAGCGACGTGGCGGTCTGACCGTCCACATCGAAGTCACCCCACACCAGGATACGCTCGCGGCGCTCTACGGCCTTTTTCAGGCGTTCGGCAGCCTTGGCCAGATCGGGCAGGTCGGTGGGATCGGCGGGCGCGTAGTACGCCGGATTGAGAAAAGCACGTGCGGCATCGATATCCGTGTAGCCACGCCGGTAGAGGATCTCGGCAATCAGTGGGTGGCCGCCGACTGCCGCGCGAAAGGCAGGGTCAGGGGTCACCGGATCGGGTTCAAGCCACTCCATCATAGGCGGTAGTGTACCTGATCTATTGGGATATCAGCACAGCGGCAAAGAACAGCCCGGCCCCAAGCAGCGGCAGCAGGGCCCGGATCAGGTTGATGCGTGCCCAACGTCGCCGGTAATCGGGCCAGTCGGTGGGTGGTGTGTCCCACGCCATGATGGTGTCATACAGCGGCTCGGCGACAAAGCGCGAGACCAACAGCGCTCCGGTCAGGTGGGCGGCGGTGCCACCCGCACTCAACACAAATCCCGGCGTGTCAATCGCGGGCAGGCGCAGCAGCAGCAAGAATATCCCCAGGCTCACCGGGCCAACAACCAAACCGCTGACCGTTACGGAGGTGCGCCCATGTGTGATAATGCCGCGCATGGTGCTGAGGTACTGTTCAGGGGGTAGGTCGCCGAGCATGCCGTTGATTACGGTGCCCATCGCCAGGGCAAAGCCAGCAAAAAGCGCCGACAGTAGTCCAGCCAGCGCTGTGAGAAGAGTCACTATCATAACGAACGTTCGTCCAGTCAGTCGCGTGCGTCCAGATACCAATCCACATGGGGCATACCGCTCTCGCGCAGCCGCTTTACTGTGTCCTCTACGTCGTAGAAGACGCGCCGCAGGTCCACACTGATATGCTCTCCATCGATCGTGATGATACCATACTCGGCCCACCACGGGTTGCGGATCTCACCCTTGCGCGTGTAATAGAAGGGTGCCCCCACACTGCCCACATTGATGAGCAGCTTCTCATAATGGCGTCGCACCATCTGCAGGTGGCTGTGCCCACCGACCATCACCGGTGCGTTGTGCCCGGAAAGCATCAACTCGACCATGTCAGTGTCGGTGGTCGCGAGCACCAGATCCGTGTTGGCCCGAGGCGACCCATGGTAGAAGAGGATTTCGGTGTCGCCGGTATCCATCAGATGCCACGGCTTGAATGTGCTGATGTAGTCCAGTTCGGCCTCGGTGAGCTGCGCCCGGCACCACGAGTCGATGTTGCGAATCACCCGGAACAGGTACCCATCCACCCGGTTGTTTTCCGGCACAAGCAGCAGGTCATCCTGATTGAGCAGCCACTGATCGTGGTTGCCCATAATCATCGGGCACTCCAGGTCCTTGACCAGGTTTAGAGTTTCCTGCGGCTGAGGCCCCACAGCGGTGACATCCCCCAGGCAGACGATCGCATCGTAGCCTACCGCCTCCATATCTGCCAGGGTGGCCTTCATGGCGTTAACATTGCCGTGCATATCTGAGATAATCGCGATCCGCATTAGTGCTCCTGTTCCGGCAAAAAGACGCTCTTATTATTATAGACGACATTGCATGGAACGCTACCGTGAACGGTTAGGATATGCGTACTAATGGGGTCTTGCAAAAAGACGATGATCAGTCAGCCCATGGATACGAGTCGCCAGGCAGGCGGGCTTTCCGGTACACTAGCCCGCTGCACTCAGTAACCATTTGACAGGAGACCCCATGCAATTGAATCCATCACGTGCCGACCGCGCCGCTGGACTTCCGCCCGTACTGATCACACAGTATCTGGAGGCGAGCGGCTGGGAGCGCACTGCTGAAACGACGCCAGACGAGTCCGTATGGGAGAGCGAATCGCAGCAGGTGCGGCTGCCCGCCACACAGGGCGCACCGGATTTCGCAGCGAAAGCCACCGCCCTTGTGGAAACGCTTGCCCACGTGGAGGGCTGCTCGCCGCTGACCATTTACACGCGCATCGCGACTATCAACTCGCACGTGCTGCGCATCACGATCAATCGTCCCGACCGTGCGCGCGGCGACCTGATCACCGCCGCCGATGCCTCACAGGTGATCGACGGCATCAAGAAAATGGCCTACGCCCTGGCCGAGGATCGCAAGCGTGCTTTCTTCGACCTGTTCAGGCTGGCCGCTTCTGAAGAGGGCAGCCATGTGTTTGTGGTCGCATCGCCGCCGCTGGCCTCTCTGCTCGATGCGGAGGAGGATGCCCGTCTGCTGGCGGTTGAACGCTTCTTCACGGGCCTGATGGAGGTCACTGCAGCACTCAGCGGTGAGGCAGGCAGCGAGCCCGATCTGCCCGCCGCGTATGTCAAAGGCGTGGAGAAGATCCTGCGGGCGGCGGGGCGCGATGGCACTGTGCACCTTGATATCACTTGGGCCAGCACCCGTCCGCAGGAGACCAAGGGCGAGGCCGCACTCGAACCCGATCAGCGCGACGATCTAAGTGACATGGCGGAAGCACTCGACCCAACCCCTGAGCCCGAGTTCGCCGAGGTACGCGGCTTCATCACGGAGTTGGTCCGCCGCCGCGACGGCGAGGACACGATCATCGTTCAGGGCGTGGAGGATAATGCACCTCGTGCTGAGGCTGCACTTCTCTCCGAAACTGAATCGTTAGATGCCCGGACAGCCTTTGACGACAATCTGCCCGTGCTGATCAGTGGGTTGGCCGAACAGAAGCCCGGGCGGCTCTTCTTCCCTGATCTTGACCAGCTGGTGATCAACCCGCCTTCCGGTTGAGCGGGTTGCAAACCGCCGATCCAAGGGCTATACTACGCTCCGCAAATGATACTGAGTATCACCAAGGAGCCAAATCATGAAACACAACCGGATTTTCTTGCTCGTCGTACTGTTGGTCAGTGGCCTGATGCTGGCCGCCTGTGCCACAACAGCGGAACCAATCACTGAGGATGAGCACAGCGACGAGCATGAAGACGAACACAGTGACGAGCACGAGCATGAAGACGAGCATAGTGACGAGCACGAGCATGAAGACGAGCATGGCGATGAACACAGCCACGAAGAGGGCGAAGCAGGCATGCTGGCCCTGCCGGAGCTTGAGGCAGCAGATCTCGGGGGTGAGCCGCTGACGGTCATCGCGACGACCAGCATCATCGGTGATGTGGTGGCGCAGGTCGGTGGGGATGCTATCGCACTGACCGTCCTTATGGAACCGGGTCAGGACCCGCACAGCTACGAACCTTCTGCGGGCGACTTAACAACAGTCTCAGAGTCGGACGTGGTCTTCGTCAATGGTTGGAATCTGGAAGAAGGTCTGGCTGACGATCTGGAGACGATTGGCGAAGCAGCCGTTATTGTGCCGGTGTCTGCCAACATCGAGCCGCTCGAATTCGGTGGTCACGATCATGATGAGCACGGCGACGAGCACGGCGACGACGAGCACGGCGACGAGCACGACGATGAGCATGCGCACGAGCACAGCGGTGCTGACCCGCACACATGGTTCAATGTTGACCACGTCAAGCAGTGGGCAGCTAACGTGGAGCAGGTCCTCAGCACGCTGGACCCGGCCAACGCTGAAACTTATGCCGCCAACGCGGAAGCCTATCTGGCCGAGCTTGATGCGCTGGAAACCTACGTGATGGACCAGGTTGGGGCTATCCCGGCGGAAAACCGCCTGCTGGTAACCAACCATGATGCGTTTGGCTACTTCGCGGATGCCTACGGGTTTGAGGTGATTGGCACGGTTATCCCGGGGGCCAGTACGTTAGCCGAACCCTCCGCCCGGGATTTGGCCGAGTTGATCGAAGAGATGGAAGAGAACGGTGTCTGCACCATCTTCACGGAGACGACCGTCAGCGATACGCTCGCGCAGACCGTCGCTGCTGAGCTCGACGGGTGTGAGACGGTGCAGGTTCTGCCCCTCTACACTGGCTCGGTCGGCCCTGAGGGGAGCGGCGCCGAAACATATGTCGACATGTTCCGGGCGAATGTGGATACCATCGTGGATGGGCTGCAATAATCCGGGAAAGTTTGTTTCATAGAGAAGAGTCACCCATGCAGCAGATCGCCTACCGCGGCACGCCTCACGACCCGATGGCGCCCCCCCTGGAACTGACCCATGTGACGGTCGGGTATCCGGATGGGCGCCGTCACCACGCGCTGGAGGATATCACCTTCCGGCTGGAAGCGACCGAGCAGGTCGCGGTGGTGGGGCCCAACGGGGCCGGAAAGAGCACCCTGTTCAAGCTGATCGCCGGGATCCTCAAGCCGGACCAGGGCAGCGTGGCGATGTATGGCAACAAACCGGACCAGCACGTGTGCATCGCGTATGTGCCGCAGCGCAGCACCGTGGACTGGTCCTTCCCGGCGACGGTGGCCGATGTGGTGATGATGGGGCGCACGCGGCAGATCGGCCTGTTTCGCAGGCCGGGCCACCGGGACCGGGCCATCGTGCAGGCCGCGCTGGAGCGCGTCGGTGCGGCCGATCTGGCTGACAAACAGATCGGTGAGCTTTCCGGCGGGCAGCAGCAGCGCGCGTTCATTGCGCGGGCGCTGGCGCAGGAGGCAGAACTGATCCTGCTGGACGAGCCGCTCTCCGGGCTGGACGTGCCTTCACAGGAGGCGATCTTTGAGATCCTGGCGGACCTGCGGCGCGACGCCGTCACGCTGATGGTGGCCACCCATGACCTGGGGGTGGCTGTGGAGCACTTTGACCGGGTGATGCTGCTCAATACCCGCCTGATCGCGTTTGAGCGCGGCGAGGATGTGTTGACGCCGGAGAACCTGCTCCGGGCGTACGGCGGACACGTGCCGCTGCCTGGGGCTGCACCGGCGTGATCGACTGGCTGCTTGACCCGCTGCAGTTTAGCTTCATCAGCCGGGCACTGGTGGCCGCTGTGATCGTGGGGATTGTTTGTTCGGTGCTGGGGACGTACATCGTGCTGCAGGGTATGGCCTTTCTGGGGGACGCGCTGGCGCACACCATCCTACCGGGGGTGGTGATCGCGTTTCTGCTGGGGCTGCCGCTGGCGCTGGGGGCGCTGGTGTTCGGGGTGCTGACAGCGCTGGGCATCGGGGCGCTGACGGAGCGCGAGATGCTCAAAGAGGATACGGCCATCGGGGTGATATTTGCGGGCCTGTTTGCGCTGGGTGTGGCGCTGCTTTCCTCCTCGTCAGGCAGCTACACCATTGACCTGGCGCACTTTCTGTTTGGCAACCTGTTGGGCGTGTCAACCGGGGATCTGTGGGTGATTGCCGGGCTGGGCGTGGTGGTGCTGGCGACCGTCTTTCTGCTCTATAAGGAGTTCCTGGTGGTCTCGTTCGATACGACGTTGGCCACCACGCTGCGCCTGCCGACGCGGCTTATCCGCTATGTGATGCTGGTGCTGATTGCGGTGACCATCGTGACGGCGCTGCAGGTGGTGGGCATTGCGCTGATGCTCGCGATGTTCGTGACGCCAGCTGCTGCCGCGTCCCTTTTGACAAGGCGGCTCCCGGCTATGATGGCCACTGCGGCGGGAATTGGGGTGACGGCGGGGGTGGTGGGCATGTACGCCTCCTATTACCTGGATATCGCGTCCGGGGCGGCGGTGGTGCTGGCCGCCACGCTGATCTTTGTGGTGGTATTCATCTTTGCGCCGGGACGGGGCCTGCTGGCAGCCAAACGATAAAGCAACCGCATACCAACCGGCAGCGGCCATATGATGCGTTACAAAAAGGGCCGCGCGCCCGGGTTGGTCGTGGATCCTCACTGCCGGGTGAATTGGTGTATAATGGGTGCAGCATTACACCACAGGAGGCACTATGGGCGACCAAACCCTGGCTATGGACGGTGGGGTGGGCCGCGACCTGTATATGGCAGGCGGCGACATCATCATCACCAACGAGGTGGTGCGGCGCACTGACCCGCCCACCGACGGCAAGATCCGCGTCTTCATCAGCTATATGTGGAACGAGCACGACAAACCCTTCGCGGTGCGGCTGCACGAGGCGCTGGCCGCCGACCCCGACCTGATCATCTGGCGCGACGAGGCCGACCTGCCGCACCAGGGCGGTGCGCTGAAGGACGAACTGCGCAAAGCCATCGCTGTGGCGGACCGGGTGCTGCCCATCGTCAGCCCGGAGGCGGCAAAACGCGGGGCCGACCCGCGCAGCAACCTCGGCCTGGAGTGGGCCTTTGCGCGGCGGGTGTGCAAGGCCATCACCCCGATCCTGTTCCGCTGTGAGGCGGGCCAGGAGCGGGCGGTGCTGCCGCCGGACTTC
>JAADYX010000267.1 GCA_010092885.1 Chloroflexota bacterium
CCGGCAGCGAGAGTCCGTCCATGACCAGACTGTGGACCAGCAATCCGAGCACGTGCTCGCGGGGGCCGCAAGTCAGCAGCACCGCACGGCACAGTGGACCCACTGCCACATCAACGGGGTGACCGGCCGCCTGCTGTAGGGTAGCCACCGCGTGCGGCAGATCATGGGCCTGGCCTGTCTCGAACGGCACTTCACCCCCGATCAATTGGTGGGGCCTGCCGCCGCGCTCCACGAAGGTGGCCTGAAGCACCGGGTGGCGATCCACAACGGCCTGCAGGCTGCGCTCAAGCGCAGCGACATCCAATGGACCGGAGATACGCAGCGCTCGCAGTTCAACGTAGTGGCCGGTTCCGGCCTGCTCAAGAAACCAGATGCGCTCCTGCCCGAACGTGAGCGGCAGCACGCCGGGATCGGGGCGTACAGGGATGATCGGGCGGGCGGCAGCACTCTTGAGCAGCGCTTCCAGTGCCGCCCGCCTTGCCGGCGGAAGATCAGCCCAACGATTGGTCATCAGCTGCGAAGAGCCGATCCTCGATGACCGGCGCCATGCTTTCGATGGTGGGTGTGTCGAAGAAATCGCGCAGCGTGACATCAACGCCAAGCTGCTCACGGACGCGCGTCACCACTCGGGTGGCCAGCATCGAGTCGCCGCCCAGTGCAGTGAACTCGTCACGGACGCCTACCGTGTCGCGCCGGAGCACATCGGCCCACACCGCAGCCAACATCTCCTCAACGGGCGTACGCGGTGCGACATAGCCTCCCGGTTCAGGCAGCGGCTCAGCGACCAGACCCAGCTTTTCGGCCAACCCGATGCGCTGGAGTTTGCCAGTCGGGCCTTTGGGCACTTCATCAACAAACAGAATGTGGCGCGGCACCTTGAAGTCGGCCAGCTGTTCAGCGGCGAACTCGCGCAGATCGCGGGCGTCCAGCTCCGCCCCCTCCCGCAGGATCACCGCGGCGGCGACCTCTTCACCCAGCCGTTCATCGGGCATGGCGAATGCCACGGCCTGCACCACCTCCGGATGGGTCAGCAGCACCTCATCGACCTCGCGCGGGCTGACCTTCTCCCCGGCACGGTTGATCAGCTCTTTAATGCGCCCGGTGATGGTCACATAGCCCGCCTCGTCGATCACGCCCTGGTCGCCGGTGCGGAACCAGCCCTCCGTGAAGCTGGCCGCGTTGGCCTCCGGGTTGTTCTCATACCCGTCGGTGACGCTTGCGCCCTTCAGCACGATCTCGCCCCGCTGGCCAGCGGGCAGCAGATTGCCCTCCTCATCCATAATGCCGACCACTACGCCCGTCGGCAGCCCGACCGTGCCCGGCTTGCGTTCCCCGGGCGGCAGTGGGTTGATGCTGATCTGGTGGGCGGCTTCGGTCATGCCGTAGGCTTCCACCACGGGCACCCCAAAGGCCCCTTCCAGATCGGCCATCACGGAGGGCGGCAGGGAGGCCGAGCACGACCGGATGAAGCGCATGCGGTGCGCCGCCGGGATGCCCTCACGCCGCTGGAGCAGCGCCTGATGCATGGTCGGCACGGCTGTGTACCAGGTCGGCTCGAACGCCGCCATCCACCCAAAGAAGTCCGTCGCGAAGAAACCCGGTGAGCAGACCACACTGCCGCCCGCCGCCATCGACGAGAGGAGGGCGCCCATCAGCCCGTGCACATGGAACAACGGCATCACGTTCAGACAGCGGTCGTCCGGTGTCAGGGCCAGCGACTCACGGATGTTTTCTGCCGAACGGGTGATGTTGCGCGCGCGCAGCGGCACGATCTTCGGGCGCGAGGTCGTGCCGGAGGTGTGCAGCACCAGCGCCACATCGTCCGGTTCATTGGGTCCGTCGGTGCTGGGTTCGGCACCCGCCTCGCCGCTGAGTGTATACGCGCCCGCGCGGGCGCCTTCCGGCACCGAGAGACGCAGCACCCGGATGCCGTGCTTTTCGGCAACGGGCAGGGCATCGCCGTCGTAATCATCGCGCACGATGAGCAGCCGCGCCCCGAGGTCACTGAGGTAAAAATCGAACTCAGGTTCGCGGTAGCGGGGATTCAGCGGTGCGGCCGCTGCGCCCGAACTCACCGCGAGAAACGTAACCGCGAGCTCAGGGCCGTTGGGCAGTACATACGCCACCCGATCACCGCGCCCGATGCCATGCGCGCGCAGCGTATCGATCACCGCGTGGACCTGATCACGCAGGCCGCCGTAGGTCAGCCAATCACGGCCCGGCGCACCGATGGCAGGCCGGTCAGCCGGATGGCGCTGTAATAGAGAGAGGACATCCATCGTTTATTCCTTCTATGTGTGGTGTAACTCGCCGGTGCACAAGCCGCAGCGTCCGGGTGCCCCCGGCAGCAGCCGCGCCTCGCACATTCGATTCCGCATTAAAGCCTAGCAGAGTCCACCAGTTTCCACCAGCGTAAAGCGGTGACCGCCGCACGTCGATCTGCTCGGTGCTGGCAAAGCCGGTCCCCATCGCTTTGAGCAGTGCTTCCTTGCGGGTCCACAGGGTGAAGAACTCGTCAAGGTCAGCGGCGGCCGCAGCCCGTTCCGCCGGGGAAAAAGCGACTTCCGCCAGAGCGGCTGCATCCGGCAGGGGACGCACCGCCTCAATGTCGACGCCTACGGCCCGCCCGCGATCTACAGCGATCACGATGTGCCCGGCTGAATGGGAGAGGTTGAACTGAACCACCGGGTGCGCAGGCAGATAAGGCTTGCCATAGGGGCCTGTCTCGATCCGTGGGGGGCCGCCAGTCAGAGCGGCCAGCAGCCAGCGGAGCACAGCCCGCCCCACAACGAACTGCGCGCGCGCCTGTTCGTTCAGGCACCGATCCGCTCGCTGCCGTTCGCCCGGAGACAGCACATCCAGGCAGGCCGCGCTATGCGCCCGCCACACGTCGATATGCGTATGGTAGAGGGTCGTGCAGTCCATGCCGTAGAGTTTACACTGGCGTTGGCCCCCTTGCGCAAGGAGGCAGTCGGATCCCGAGGCGATCCCCAGCCCATCGTGCCCTTCACTGTGGTACCCCTTATCGAGGCATACCGCAAACAGCGCCACCGGTAAAACCCAGCCAGAATCGACTCCAGAACGCAGGCCGGATCCGGTAGACTCCAGGCGAACACACAACAGAAGACAAGGAGACGACGATGCGATTGGATCTGCCACGTCTGCGTGAGCGCCTGGGTGCGGTGCTGTTCTACGGTCTACAGTCCGTCTATGAGTTGGACAGCGGCATGGCCGCCGACGAGCCGATCAGTGAACGGTGGGAAGCCACGCAGCGCATCCCCTACGAGCTGCTCCACGACAACCTTCAGAAGATGGCCATTGTTGTGCCGGTCCGTGAGGAAAAGCTGAAGCTGCTGGATGGGGTCTTCGCCGGGATCCCCAATGCCTGCCAGATCATCCTAGTCTCTAACAGCAGCCGCAGCCCGATCGACCGCTTTGAGCTGGAGCGCGATGCCTCCAACTCCTTTGGCGTGTATACCAACCGCCCTGTCATCAGTGTGCACCAGCGCGATCCCCAGTTGGCGAAGGCCTTCGCTGAGGCAGGCTACACGGAGATCCTCGACGATGAGGGGTTGGTGCGCTCTGGCAAGGCGGAAGGCATGCTGATCGGCACGATGCTCGCTCGTCTGAGCGGGCGGGAGACCATCGGTTTTATCGACTCAGATAACTACTTCCCCGGTGCGGTGCTGGAGTACTGCCACCTGTTCGCCTCCGGCTTTGCGATGGCCCGTGCCAAGCACTACGCGATGGTACGCATCTCCTGGGCGAGCAAACCCAAAATCGTGGAGAACAACCTCTACTTCGCCAAGTGGGGCCGCTCGTCGATCATCACCAACCGCTTCATGAACCAGCTGGTCAGTTCCTACACCGGGTTCGAGACGGAAGTCATCCGCACGGGCAACGCCGGAGAGCACGCCATGACCCTCGACCTGGCCATGAACATGGGCCACTCCTCAGGCTACTCGATTGAGCCGTACCAGCTCGTCTACCTGATGGAGCAGTTTGGCGGCGTGGAAGCACCGGAAGCCCCAGACAGCACCGATGTCATTCGCAATACGGTGAACGTCTACCAGGTCGAATCGCGCAACCCACACCTGCATGAGTACAAAGGCGAGGAGCACGTGGAGCGCATGATCGAAGCCTCGCTGAGTGTGATCTACCACTCACCCCTGTGCCCCGACTCGCTGAAGGAGGACATCCGCCGCGAGCTGTCGGAACGCCGCATCCGCGCCGCGGACGAAGAGCTGCCCCAGCTGCGCAAATATCAGCCGCTGGCCAAAGCCGATCAGCAGGCCTTCCGCGCCGCACTGGAAGGACACCCGGCAGAGACGGCGTTAGAGTTCGCCCTATGACCCGGTGGATCGTGATCACCGATCTGGATGGCACCCTGCTGGACGCCAACACCTACCAGCCGGGTGCCGCCGCCCGCGAGGCCCTGCGTAACCTGCAGGCGCGGGACATCCCCGTGGTGTTCTGCTCCGCGAAAACACACGCGGAGCAGGAGCCCCTACGGTCTGACCTGGCTGTTGCCGATCCCTTCATTGTGGAGAACGGCAGCGCGCTGATCATGCCGGATGGCACGCGGCATGTGTTGGGGGACCCCGGGGACGCCATCCATGAGCGGCTGGACTCCGTCCGCAAGGAGACGGGGTTGGCGTTCCAGACCTACCAGGATATCGGACTGGCCGAGGTCGCCGGCCTGACAGGGCTCACCCCCGAAGCGGCCGAACGCGCGTGCCAGCGTGATTACTCGGCGACAGTGGTCACCCCGTTCTCCGCTGCTGAGATGGCGCGGTTCCAGCAGGTGTGTGCCCATCACGGGCTCCAGGCACCTTCCGGTGGGCGCTTCATCACGGTGACGGGCAGCGGCGCGGACAAGGGTCAGGCG
>JAADYX010000268.1 GCA_010092885.1 Chloroflexota bacterium
CGACCGGGGCTATGTGCTCCAATCTGGCGAGATCGTGCTGAGCGGCAGCGGCAAGGATCTGCTGGCCAACGAGAGTGTGCGCAAGGCCTATCTCGGCGAGGACTGATTCGTGCTTCTGGGCGGGGCTGGTGCTCATCGCGGCAGCGGCCGGCCTGCTGCGCTTCACCCATCTCGATTGGGACGCCTATCAGAACCACCATCCCGACGAGCGCGGCATTCTGTTTGTGGCGCAGACTGCCGGCGAAAACCCCAATCCGCTGCGCGAACCGGACGGTTCAGCCCGGTACTATGCCTATGGTCACACTCACCTCTACCTGATCTACGTCACTGAGCGGCTGACCTGCCCTCACTGTGACCCTTTGCTGCGCTTCCAACGGCTGACGGTCGCGGCGCGTGCTCTGTCAGCCGCGTTTGACACCTTGACGGTCGTCGCCACCGCGCTGATCGGGCGGCGGCTTTTCGGCGATCTGGCTGGGTTGGCGGCGGGAGCCGCCCTCGCTTTTGCGGTGCTGCACGTGCAGCAGGCGCACTTCGGCACGGTGGATACCGGCCTGACGTTTTTCTGCTCGGCCTGTATCGGGGTGTTGGTCAGTGACCTGCCCTCTCGACGGCGGGCCTTGGTGGCGGGTTTGTGCCTCGGTGCGGCATGTGGCTTCAAGCTGACCGGTGCCCTGCTGGTCATCCCGGCGGCGGTGGCCCTTGCCCCGCGTGAGATGCCATGGTTCGCTGGTGCAGCAGGGGTTCTCTTCGCGGCGACCAATCCCTACGCGCTCTTGGATGCGGGGATCTTCCTGACAAGCCTGAGCACACAGGGCGCGATGGTCCGTGGGCGGCTGGATGTGGCGTTCACGCGGCAGTATACCGGCACACTGCCGGTGCTGTACGGCATCGAGCAGCAGATCCGGTGGACACTTGGGCCCGCGCTGACTGTGCTCGGCTATGCCGGTTTGATCGGAGCGGCGGGTACTGGCGAGGATCATCACCGGCCGGTGTGGGTATGGGCTCTTGTGATCCTGCTGGTCAGCACGGTGCCCATGGTCAAGTTCCCGCGGTATACGCTGCCCCTCACCCCGATGCTGGCCCTAGGCGCGGCGTGGCTGGTCGCCCAACCCAAGGCATCTTGGGCCCGGTTCGGGTTGGCGGCGCTGCTCCTCGTGCCGACGGCATTCTCCGCGCTGGGGTTCAGCACAGCCTACCGCAGCGCGCATCCCTGGAATACTGCCAGCGATTGGATCTACAGGCACATCCCCGCGGGCAGCGCACTTGTCACGGCGATGGGTGATGCAGAGGTGCCCGCCCCCCGCGGCGATCTTCTGGCTGCGAACCGGTATGCGCTGCTGCCCATCGATCCGTTTGCGGAGCCGGACGACCCGGGAAAAATCGAGCAGATGGCCATGGTGCTTGCACAGGGTGACTATCTGGTGGTCGCGAGCAGCCGCCATTATGGTGTCATCCCTGGGCTGCCTGACCGGTATCCGCAGATGGGGGCATTCTACCGGGCGCTGTTCGCTGGCGATCTCGGCTACCGGGTGGAGGCGATCGTCACGCGGGATGGCACCCTGCCGTGTGTTGAGCCCCCCTGCCCCGACCAATCCCTGCGGTTGTATGACCGGCCCACCGTCATCGTTCTGCGCAATGTTGAGCGCCTGCCTGCGGAGACGATTCAAGCGCGTGCAGCCCGTTGACATGCCGTGCAGCCGCCGTTATAATCCATTGTCCCTGCGCGCTGCGGGGACGGATCACATCTTCCCCTGTCGGGAGCCTGCGGGTCGCCCGGACAGGCGGCAAGCGAAGATTGGAGAACACACCGTATGTATGCTATCGTTCGGGTGGGTGGTCGTCAGTATCAGGCCGAAGTCGGCAAGACGATTGTCACCGAAAAATTACCATATGAAGTCGGCGAGTCCCTGACCCTTGATGAAGTACTGCTGATAGCCAACAATGGCGATACCAGCATCGGTGCGCCGTTGGTCGAGGGGGCCGCGGTCGAAGCCGAAGTCGTGGAGCAGTTCCGGGGCAAGAAGATCAAGGTCTTCAAGTACAAGCCCAAGAAGCGCTACCGGCGGCGGGCAGGACATCGCCAGCACTATACGCGACTAAAGATCAACGATATTTCTGTCGGAGGGTAAGCGATGTCACATAAAAAAGGTGGCGGTTCAACAAAGAACGGTCGCGACAGCAATGCCAAGCGGCTGGGTGTAAAGGCCTACGGCGGCGAATACGTGTGGCCGGGCAATATTATCGTCCGGCAGCGCGGCACCAAGTTCCACCCTGGTGAGGGTGTCGGCATCGGCAGCGACTACACGATCTACGCCAAGGAAACAGGCTTTGTGCATTTCCACAAGCGGCGTGGTCGCAAGTACATCAGTGTCCTGCCGGAAGACCCCAACCGCACACAGGCCGCCGCAGACTGACCCCCGGGCTGCGGCCGCACCAGACCAATATGATGCAATACGCTACTCCGGCACCTGTGTGCCGGGGCCGTGTTGTGAAGGGAGCACAAATCAGATGAGAGAAGGAATCCATCCGGAGTGGTATCCGGAAGCAACCGTGATCTGCGCCTGCGGCAACACTTGGCTCACGGGTGCAACCAAGCCAGAACTCCGCACGGACGTATGCGCGGCCTGCCATCCGTTCTTCACCGGGGAAGCGCGCATCGTCGACACCGAAGGTCAGGTGGAGCGCTTCATGAAGCGCCTGCGCCAGCGTGAAGAGATCCTGCGTGAGCAGGAAGAGCAGGCAGTGGAAGACGAAGCCCCGCCGGAGGTCGCTATTGAGGACCTCGACCTTGGCTCGCGCTACCTCAACGCGCTGATCGAGGCCGGGATCACCACCGCGTCCGAGTTTATGGCTGCCTATGAAGAAGGCGGCGACGAAGCTCTGCTGGATATCAAAGGCTTTGGCGCTAAGAGCCTGATCGACGTGAAGCGTCAGCTGCGCGGCATGGGGTACACCTTTGACACGCAGCAGGAAGAAGAAGACGAGGACGAGCCGGAAGAGGCTGAAGAAGCCTGATTCCAACCCGGTAGCAAGCCCCATCAAGGGCGCGGCAGCCACCATGGCGACGCGCCCTTTTCTCGTTAAGCAAGGAGGGACAATGAAACACCAGCAGGGCCGGATTGAGGTCATCACCGGCAGCATGTTCAGCGGCAAGAGCGAGGAGCTCATCCGGCGCCTCCGGCGGGCGATCATCGCGCGGCAGTCGGTGCAGGTGTTCAAACCGAGCGTTGACGAGCGCTATGGTGTGGACTACGTGACATCCCACGATGGGCGGCGCATTGATGCCGTTGCGGTTGAAACGGCCCACCAAATCCTGGACCAGCTCGATCCGGATACGACCGTAGTGGGCGTGGACGAAGCGCAGTTCTTTGATGACACAATCGGGGTGGTGGTGCATGAGATGGTCTATCGCGACATCCGGGTGATCATCGCGGGCCTGGATATGGACTTTCGCGGGGAGCCGTTCGGGCCGATGCCGCGCCTGATGGCGCAGGCCGATCAGGTGGACAAGCTGCATGCCATCTGTGTGGTGACTGGCGAAGAAGCCACCCATACACAGCGCCTTGTGGATGGCGAGCCCGCCCATTACAACGATCCGGTCATCCTGATTGGGGCACAGGAGACATATGAACCGCGCAGCCGCCGCTGCCACGAGGTCCCTGGGAGGCCCTGGTAGCCATGCCACCCGCCTGGAACGAGCTGCTCGACCACGTGCTGATCGACGCCGAAACCCTTCAGCGCCGCATCAAGGAGCTCGGGGAAGCGATCAGCAGGGACTACGCGGGGACAGAGAACCTCATGTTGGTCGGCATTCTGAAAGGCAGTGTGCTGTTCATGTCCGACCTGATGCGGCAGATCACCGTTCCACACAGCATCGACTTCATGGATATCACATCGTACGGGGTGGGGGTGCGCGAGTCAACGGGTGATGTGCGGGTCCTGATGGACCTGCACAGTTCGATTAAGGACCGGCATGTGCTCATCGTTGAGGACATCATCGACTCGGGCCGCACGCTCGAACAGGTTATGCGGCTGCTCGAAGCCCGCCAACCGGCCAGCCTGAAGATCTGCACCCTGCTGGACAAGGCCGAACGCCGGGAAGTGCCTATCGAGCTGGCCTACACCGGCTTTGTGATCGAGGACAAGTTCGTGTTTGGCTACGGTCTTGACCTGGACGAGTATTATCGCAATCTGCCGTTCATCGGGGTGATCGACCCGGCGGCTGTGATTGAGGCATCCTGATGCGCCGTCCGCTGGTGTGGCCCCCGCTTGTCGAAACACTGGCCGCGGCCGCTGATCATCCGGAGCGTCTGTATCTGGTTGGGGGCGTGGTGCGTGATGCCCTGTTGGGCATTCCATCGCTCGATCTCGATCTGGCGGCGGACGGCAGCGGGCTGCGCATTGCGCGCCGCATCGCAAACCGGATTGGAGGCGCCTACTATCCGGTGGATGCCGAACGCGGCACGGGTCGCATTGTGTTCGACGACGCCCATGTGGATATCGCCACATTTCGTGGCCCCACCCTGGAAGCAGATCTCGCGGGCCGCGATTTTACGATCAACGCCATTGCCGTACCCCTCAGCGATCCTGAACACATAATCGACCCGCTTGGCGGAGAACACGATCTGTTGGTGGAACGTGTGCTGCGGCAGTGCAGCCCGACCAGCATCAGCGATGATGCAATCCGGGCACTGCGTGCCGTACGGCAGGCGGTACAGTTCCGCCTGAGAATGGCGCCACAGACCACAGACGCCGTTCGCGCGGCGGCCGCTGCCCTGGTTGATGAGTCCGGCAACCTGGCGCAACCCGAACGTGTGCGCGGCGACATCTTCAAGATGCTTAAGTTGGGCCGGATGCGGCAGTCAATGCGGCTGATGCACGCACTCGGACTGCTGGCCGTGGTGAGCCCGGGCCCAATCAAAGACGAGCAGATCGATCTGCTGCGCGCAGTAGAGACCCTTCTGGTAAACATCAGTTCGCGGCGGGATGACAACTCAGCGGCAGACCTGCTGCACGGCACGGCGGTGATGGTCCTTGACCGCTACCGCCGACAGTTACAAGAGCATAGCACTATCCCCTACCCTGATGGCCGTATGCGCGCCGGGCTGCTCGCGCTGGCCACGCTGGCCGCTGAGCAGTTCCCTGCCGAGGATTGGAGCGACCAACTGCGCCTTTCTCGCGATGAGCGTCGCGTGCTGGCCGGTATAGATCGCGCGCGAGAGCTGGCCCTACGCGACTGGGAACCGCCCGACGTACGTGATATCCACCGGTACTTTCGGGCGACGGGTGAGGAGGGCATTGACGGCATCCTGCTCCGGCTGGCGGAAATCCTGACGCAAGGCATTGATCCGGCTGACTGGGGCTACCTGCTGGACAAGTCGGCCGGTCCCCTGCTGCACAGCTTCTTCCGCGCGTACCAGCAGATCATCGCACCGCCGCCGCTGCTGACGGGAACAGACTTGATGGCGGAACTGGCCGTTGAACCGGGGCCCCTGGTAGGGGAGGTGCTGGCCGTCCTGCTGGAAGAACAGGCGGCGGGCACCATCACCACCCGTGAGGAAGCACTGTTGTTCGTGGAACATTATATTTCGGAATAGCACAAATCCAGATTATCAGTATACTTGCCATATGTCGATCCGAATGAGTAACGGAGTATACTCGTTGATCAAGAAATCGCTGTTTGGGAAGGGACTGATCATCGCGGCGGTCTTCGTCACCGCTGCCGCAGTGTTCGGGGTGTTCATGTTGGACCGCGCCCCACAGACTGTTGAACTGGACGTAGCATATGCGGAGGAGACAGGCGCTCTCACGGTCAACCGGATGCCAACCGATGACACCGTTGCCGCCTATATGGCCGCATATGAGGGCGATGGCACGTACGGTCAGTTTGCGACCGTTGCCCAATGGAACCGGACCAATCTTACATACAGCTTTGTTAACTGCCCTACAACCCTGGACTGTGGTGCTGCGCATCAGGCAGTGCGTGATGCGGCTGCCGCGTGGGCGGCTGTCTCCGGGCTGACACTGACAGAAACCGGCGGCACCGGCGATATCGCCGTCCAATGGACTCCGAACGACGGACCGGGTGGCATTCTGGGCATCGCCTACTTCCCGCTGGACTTCCTCGGTGGCCTGGCTGGCGACATCTTCCTGGATGACGGTGAACTCTGGGTTGTCAACAACCCGACCAGCCCGCAGCAGATTCACCTGCCGACCGTGATCTTGCACGAGCTGGGTCACTCATTGGGATTGGACCATACGGGGGATTCCACCGCGATCATGTGGGCTTTCTACACCGGGCCGCGCGGCCTGGGCGCTGACGATATCGCCGGGATCCAGTCGCTGTATGGGCCGCCAGGCGGTGAGGCAGCACCGGACCCCGCCCCAAGCCAGGTCCAGCTTTTCACCAACGTGAATCTGCGGATTCGCGCACAGCCGACCACTTCCAGCCAGCAGGTAGGCACACTCGCACCGAACGTGCAGGTTCCGGTGCTGGGACGCAACCCGCAGACCACCTGGGCATACATCGACTATAACGGCGTGGTCGGTTGGGTGTCGCTGTCATTCGCGACGGTGATCGGCGATATCAACACGGTTCCCGTGGTTCAGCCGGGTGGTGCCGACCCGACGCCCCCGCCGCCAGGAGACAATCCGCCGATAGATCCTGGTGCGGCAGTTTCGGCCACGACAACCACCAACGTCGTGCTGCGCAGCGGGCCGGGCACGAACTTCGCACGGGTGACGGTCGTGCCGTTCAACACGACGGTGCCGGTGCTGGGGCGCAACGCTCAAAACAGCTGGGTCTACGTGGAATACAACAACCAGCCGGGGTGGATGGCCGCCTTCCTGGTGAACATCATCGGGGACCTGAACGCGGTGCCTGTCGTGCCGCCGGAGGGGCCGGGTGGCAACCCCACACCGCCGCCGGACGCACCCGATCCGGAACCGCAGGGCGTCACGGCGCGGGCTAATGCCAACATCGTGATCCGGTCTGGGCCTAGCGTCGACAACGACCGTGTCGGCAGCCTGCCGTTCGGCAGTGTGGTGCCGGTTGTGGGACGCAACTCCAACGGACAGTGGATCCTGATTGAATATCAGGGTCAGCAGGGTTGGATCGCCGCATGGCTTACGACGATCAACGGCAGTCTGAACGACGTGCCGATCGTCCCCGGAACGTAACACCAACCGGTGGGCGGGTCACGCTGTGGCCTGCCCACGTTCAATCACAGACTGAAGACAACAAACAGCACAAGCAGGCACAGCAGCACAACGGCACCCACCCCGAACATCACTGACAGCATCACGGTTTGCTGCCTGCGAGATTCGGCCTGCTGCTGGCGGAGACGTTCCATCTGGGCGATGTATTCGGCGTTAAGCCGCTCGCGCTCAGCCTGCATAAAAGCGGCGTCTTCCGTCTTGGATTGGACCAACCGGTCCCGGCGGCGGGCCACAGCGGCGCGCTGACCTTCAGTGGTTCGGGTGGCAGCGGCGCTCAGCGTATCAAGGGGTTCGCCGCATTCCAAACAGTGGTCGGAACCGGGCGGGTTGAAGTGGTCGCAGTAGGCGCACACTCGCCCTAAATTGGAACCACAGTTCATGCAGCGGCGAGCCACGCCCGGGTTCACCGTGCCACACACACGGCAGGTGATCTCGGCACGCGGTGCATCGATGAGGGTACCGCAAGCCTTGCAAACTAAGTTACCTGCCGGATCATGGTCAAAGTCGGTAAAATGGCAAGATGGACAGCTTAAGCGTTTAATTTCCATACCAGCACCTCCTTGCCATCAGTATACCGAATTCCGGCGTGTCAGGTTCGTTGGCAAAAGTCTTCAGAACGTGTACACTGGAAGCTGGAGACTCTTTTATGGCTAAACAAGTACTTATCGTTGACGATGAAATTGGCGCGCTCACCCTCATCGGCATCATGCTTGAGCGGGGTGGGTTCCACGTGTTAAAGGCTCAGGATGCATACGCAGCACTGGATGTGCTCGACCATCACAACCCGGACCTGATTATCCTGGATGTGATGATGCCCGGCATGAACGGTATCGAACTGGCGCGGCGTCTTCGCACCCAAGAGACAACGTACCATACGCCCATCATCATCCTGAGTGCACGCGGCGACCCGGAAGCTGTCGCTGAGGGGTTGGCTGCCGGCGCCAACGACTACCTGAGCAAACCCATCTTACACAACGACCTGATCTCAAAGATCAGGGAATACCTCGACACGCCCTGAAAGATCACTTATGGCAAAACTGCTGTGCATTGCACAATGGCCTGACGACGGAGAATTCCACCCGGACTACCCTGTTGAGTTCGCACTGACCCTGTCCGAGGGCGACTCGGACCGCTGGCTGACAGCGCATATGGTGCTGAACATCCATATGGATATCGATGAAGACAAAGAGGTCTGGCTGGAACGCGAGGGTCAGATCCTCCGCCGTGAGACGCACCGCCTCGTTGACGACCTCAAGAAGCTGCTGACGGACCAACGCCGCAAGAATCTGACCTTTGTGCCCATCACGCCGAGCTTTGAGCTGTGGATCAACCGGCTGAGCGACGAACAGTACCGGGTCATCATCTGGCTGGACATGCAGGCAGACTTCAATGGTGCGAGCAACATCGGCTATCAGGGCATGCGTTTCATGAGCAACCGGGCCCGTCTGATGGGCTTTGTGCGCGGAATGGAAGCCGAGCTCAACACCGACTAGTGGCATACCGTTTGAAAGGTGGCACACCAGCGTGAAACAGGCATAATCATAGTCCTGAGTCACGCTGAATTGATCTACCGGATGCCTGTGAAGCAATATTTCCCCCTTACCCTGATGCTCGTCCTGGTGCTGAGCGGATGCAATCTACCCGCCGGCACTACGCCGAATATGCCCGATCCCGTTGCGACGGGCAGCCCATCGGAAGCTGCCACAGCACCACCGGCCACTGCACCCCTCCCTACCCCGACTCGCCCGCCCGATCTTATCGTGCTGGAGGGTGAACGGGATCTGCACAATGGCGATTGGGATGCCGCGGCCACAGCGTTCCAAAATGTGCTCAACAACCCGGGTGCCACGCAAGCCGAACGCAGCGCAGCCAAGATCGGTCTGGCACAGGCCGCACTGGAACAGGGCGACTTCGCAATGACCGTCAGCGCGCTGGACCAGTTCATTGCGGAAAACCCGGATGATCCACGGCTGGCACAGGCCTACTTCCTGCGGGGTGACGCCCGGCTGGGCACGTCAGACTGGGCAGGTGCGATTGCGGACTACGAACAATATCTGACCCTGCGTCCTGGCGTGATCGACAGCTATGTGCACGAACGCATCGGCGATGCATACATCGGGCTGGTGAACTACGATGAGGCACTGGCCGCTTACGGACGCGCGCTTGAAGCACCGCGTTATCTCGTCGGTGAACTGATTCTGCGCGAGCGCGTGGCCACGCTGAACCGGTCGTTGGGCAACCCGGATGCGGCAATCGCCCAGTACAACGCCATCCTGGATGTAGCCCAAAACGACGGCTATCGCGCCAGCATCCAGTTCTACATCGCGCAGACCCTGTTTGAAGCAGAGCGCTTCCCGCAGGCCTACGAGCAGTTCCGCTTTGTCTTCGAGACGTACCCCTTCCGGTATGAAGCGTACAGTTCAC
>JAADYX010000269.1 GCA_010092885.1 Chloroflexota bacterium
ATGTACAGGTCGCCGGTCAGGCTGTCGAAGCTGAAGCGCCACGGATTGCGCAGCCCGTACGCGCAGATCTCCGGGCGGTAGTCCGGGTCGACGCCGGAGAGATCCGGGTTGTCCGGCGGGATGTCGTACTCGGGCAGGCCGTCGCCCTGATCGGTGCCGTCAACATCGATGCGGGTGATGGTGCCCTTCAGGGTGGTGACATCCTGCGCGTTCTGATCCGGATCGCCGCCGCCGCCGCCGTCGCCCAGCGCGATGTACAGGTAGCCATCCGGGCCGAAGGCCATCTGCCCACCGTTGTGATTGTCGCGGTTCTGCGGTTCGGTCAGCACGATGACCTCGCTGTCCGGGTTGGCGACGTTGGGGTCACCCGCCGAGACGGTGTAGCGGGCGACGATCGAGTCGAAGGTGGGCGACCCGAGGCCGGTGTAATAAATGAAGAAGGTGCCGTTGGCAGCGTAGTCCGGGTGGAAGGCCAGCCCCAGCAGACCGCGCTCGCTTTCGGTGGAGGTCTTATCGCTGATATCCAGGAAGGGCGTGGGCAGCACGGTGCCGTCCCCTTCAACAATGCGGATGAGGCCCGCGTTTTCCACCACGAACAGGCGGTCATCGCCCGCATGGGTAAGCGTCAGCGGATCGGAAAAGCCATCGGCGACCGGGTTCAGCACGATCGCGGGCGGTTCGGTCGGGGCTGCGGCGGCACCCACCGGGGCGAGCACAGCAGCAGCCAGGGCAAGCCAGAGCAGGCGTTTCATGGTGCGGAACCTCCTTCGGGTTCAACCACGATGTTGTATACATTCGAACCGTCGGCAAACACGTGGAGCACGTATGTCGTCGTATCCGGCAGCACCAGCGTTTCAGAGGGATTGGCGGAAAGGCCCGTATCGGCCAGCAGGGTGGTGTTGTCCCCGAACAGGCGGAAGCCCGCCTGCACGCCCGGCGACCCGACCGGGATCACGCTGATGGTCACCTGCTGCCCGGCCTCACCGGGGAAGCTCCAGTTGTGGAACTCGCAGGCGGACTCAAAGGTGGCGGTACCGGTCAGCAGGCCGCCGAGGTCCTCTTCCAGCGTATCGAGCACGGACGGCACAACCGGGATGCACGACTCATCGAAGCCGCCGCCCGCCACGACGACCTGCACGTAGGGCCGCGTCCCGAACAGCTCGCCATCCGGGCTGCGCAGCTGCCACCGGCTGCGATACGTGCCCGGTTCGGTGGGCGCGGTGAAGCTCACAGCGATCTCAGCGACCTCACCGGCATCGCCAAAGGGGCCGGGCACCACGCCCGTGCTGCCGAGCAGGCTGTCGCCGATGTGCACGAATTGGTAGGCGCTGTCCCAGTCACAGGTCCCGTCGTTGCGAATCGCCCAGATCTTGACGAAGGTCTCGCCCGGTTCGACCACAGTGTTATCCGGGTAATTGATGTCCTCCACAAACGACGAATCGTTGGTGCAGTCCGGGCGGGCGGTCGGTTCCGCGGTGGGGATGGCCGTGACGGCGGGCGCTGTCGGGATGGGCGTGAAGGTCGCGGTGATCGCCTCCACGGGGATTTCCGGCGTGGGCTGCTCGGGGGCCGGGGTTGGCTCCACGGTGACCACGGCGGCGGTCGGTTCCGGCAGCACCTCGGTGACGCCTCCGGTCAGGCCGCAGGCCGTGAGTATCAACAGCAGGGCAAACAGTCCGGCAATGCGTTTCAAAATGACGATCTTTCTGGTGGTGTGCGTTCACCTCCAGTATACCCGAGGTTGTGGTGACGGTGCCTGTCTGTACTATACTCCGGGGCAGGAACGCACCGGCAAGGAGATCCACATGCCAGACGACGACCACACACCCGGCCCCGCCGATCACCGCGGCGCACAGCTGCGCCACACCGATCCGTTGGTGCGGTTGGAAGCCGCCGAATCCCTAGCGCGGGCGGGCGACACACGCGGCATCGGTGCCCTGCTGAGCATCCTGGCCAGCGAGGAGGACCGTGATCTGTGGGTGGACGCCATCGCCGTGCTGGACGTGCTGCCGCCGGAAGCGGTCACCGGTCCGCTGCTGGATGCCTTGGGCGGGGCGGGGACGGGCCCTGCCGCGGCCTATGCGCTGGCACGCCTCAACCCGGAGGCACTGCTGGCCGTCCTGCTGGAAGAAGACGACCTGCCGCGGCGGCGGCTGGCCACGCAGGGATTGGCCCACGGCGCGACCGACGCCATGATCCCCGACCTGCTGCACCTGCTCGTCGCCGAGCCGAATCTCTTCATCCGTGCGCTGATCCCCGAGGTGCTCGAACACCTGCCCACCCCCGCCGTGATCGCCGCCCTGACCGCCGCGATGGCCGATCCGCAGCAGGATATCACCGTGCGCGAGAACTGCGCCTGGACTCTGGGCGATATGCACGCCGAGGAGGCCGCCGGTCCGCTGGCCGATGCGCTCACCGACGACCACGCTGATCTACGGGCGAGTGCGGTCTACGCGCTGGGTCAGGTGGGGGATGCCGAAGCCGTGGAACTGGTGTTGGCCGCCGTTGACGACGAGGACGAAGGCGTCCGCTATTATGCCGTGGATGCCGCCGCCCGCCTGATGGAGCGCGGCGTGGTGGAGGGGTCACTGATCATGCCGGTGCTCGTGGAGGTCATCGAGGATGTGATGGGCCGCCCCACCGTCCGCCTGCTCGACCACATGGCCGCGCGCCGCGCCGCCCGCACCCTGGAAAGCCTCGACCTGCCGCGCGGGCTGGCCGCCGCGCAGGCGTGGCGCTTCTTTGAGCAGGCCGCCCGGGAGTAAAGGTGCCCCTGGCAAGCGTTTGCCCTTCATTATAAGCACCCCCAACGAGGAGCGTGTGCAAACACCCTCCTTCCCTGACCGCTTGGGGCCGCAGCGGGGACGGTCCGGCAGCCGGTCACAACCAGGCCCAGGAGAGCCACGCAAAAGGCAGTGCGGCGGACCATACCAACCTCCGATGATGAGCCGAATGCCGCCATTGCCGGGGAAAACACCTGACAGCGCAAGTTGGGGCGCTATAGTCATAGGCAGGGTACGCTGCTATGAGGAGCATCACCATGAGGGGAATCGCCGTCGTCACAGGGGGGAACCGGGGCATCGGGTTGGAGGTGTGCCGCCAGCTGGCCGCGCTCGACTACACCGTGCTGCTCGGCTCACGCGATCCGGCCA
>JAADYX010000270.1 GCA_010092885.1 Chloroflexota bacterium
GCACCAGCAGCACAATGCCCGCGGCGATCACCGGTGGGATGCGGTTGAAGATCACTCGGGCCAGCCTTCCACGATGCGCTGCCAGGCCGCCGCGTAGCCGGGCGGCAGATCCGGGTTGAGGGCCTTGGGTGAGGCACCCAGGAACAGCCGTGCCACCGCATCCGTGAAGCGCGCCATCGGTTCGTCACCGAGGGTGCGCGCCTGCTCGTTGAAGGTGCCCAGCTGCCCGCGCCACTGCGCCATGATCTCCTCATCCCCGGCGGACTTGACCTCCAACGTGGTCTCCACAATGCGCCCCAGCAGCTCGTCCGGGCTGGCCACATGTTGGAAGGCCGAGTCGATGCCGACCTCCTGCACCACCCGCAGCAGATCGCGGTATACGCCCAGGTGGAGCACCATGTCGGAGCGGCCCTGCGCCTGTGCCGTCTGGATCAACAGCTCGAAGGCCTCGTTGGCTTCCGCACTCAGCAGCTCGGGATTGGCCTCCAGCACAGCGCGGGATGCCTCCACGCTGCCGGCATTGACGAACTCCACCACGCGCTGCATGATGTCATCCTCAGGGATGAAGTCCACCGGGGCAGCGAAGGCCGCATCTGCGCCTTCGTCACGGGTGCGGCGCAGCAGGTCGCGGTGGATGGTCAGCAGAACCGCCAGCTCGGATTCGCCCTCCCGTTGGGCATCGTCGATCAGCCGTTCGATGATCGCGTCGGTCTGCTCGTCGAGCAGTTCGGGATGCGCATCGAGCACGGTGCGGCTGGCCTCCGTGCTGCCCGCATACACGAACTGCGCGATGGTCTCCAGCAGCTCGGGGTCAAAGGGCTGCTCGATCTCGGCAAAGGCCTCGTCAGCGCCGACGGCATTCACCCGGATCAGCAGGTCACGGTGGGCGGTCAGCAGTTGGGCGCGTTTGGTGTCGTTGGTGTTCTCTGCCGTGCGGATCAGCGCCTCAAACGTCGCACTGGCCTGTGGGCCCAACAGTTCTGGATGGGCGTCCAGGATGGCCCGCGACTCCTCCCAGTTGGCCGCGTTGACAAAATCCGCGATGGTTTGCAGCAGCTGCGCGTCGGCGGGCGTGGCGATCTGCTCGAAGGCCTCATCCGGCCCGATGCGCGCTGAGAGGGTCAGCAAGTCCTTGTGCACGGCCAGCAGGCGGGCCTTCTGCTGGTCGCCCTCTTCCAGCGTGGCCGCGATCATGCCGTCAATGGCCTCCAGCGCGACCGGCTCGGCCAGCACGGGGTTGGCATCGTAAACGCGGCGGGAGGCGTCCCAGTCGGGCGCGTTAACAAAATCGGCTATCGTGCGGAATAGTTCGAGTGCTTCCTCGTCACTGAGTTGTGTCATAGTCTCACCGTTTGCAGATGTGTTTCGTACCCAAAGATTACCTGAAAACCCGTCTGATTTAAAACGCTGTTAATACGCCCGTTCGGGCTTTGCGTTACAATAAAGACGAAGGCACATATTATGGGTAGTCAGGGGGGCACACCAAATGACCGTTCCGTACCAACATTTAATCTATAACAAGCCATACGTTACCGGTGACGTGCTGGAAAGCATCCTCGACGACCGCTGGCACATTAAGCAGGTCAAGACCGAAACCGCGGGCCGGGCGCTGTTGTACCGGTTCACCGTCACCCGCAGTGGAGAAGAAATGACCGTCCGTGTGATGGACAGTCCGCGCGTTCGCGATTACGCTGCCAGTCACCTCGGCTGAGCCGGACCTATCGATCCCAGCCTGACTGCCCCATGCGGGCAGTCTCTGCTTTCCCCCCTTGGAGACCCCATTATGATGATCGAAACCAACGGTGTGACCCTTCATGTTGTGCTGGAAGGGCCGGAAGACGGCCCTCCGGTGATCCTGCTGCACGGCTTCCCGGAGTTCTGGATCAGCTGGGAGGCCCAGATTGAGGCGCTCGCGGCGGCGGGCTTTCGCGTCGCGGCACCCGACCAGCGCGGCTACAATCGCAGCGATGTGCCGGAGGGGCTGCGCGCCTACGGCATCCGCACCCTGACGGCGGATGTGATGGGCCTGGCCGATGCCCTCGGCTTCGAGCGGTTCAACCTGGCCGGGCACGATTGGGGCGCGATGGTGGCCTGGTCAGCGGCGATCACGCATCCGCAGCGCATCGACCGGCTGGCCATTGCCAACGTCCCCCACCCGGATGTGATGGTCCGCACGCTGCGCAGCAGCTTTGAGCAGCTGCGCCGCAGCTGGTATGCGCTCTTTTTCCAGATCCCCCGCCTGCCGGAGATGATCCTCTCCCGCCGCAACTTCGCGACCATGACGGATGTGCTCAAGCGCAGCAGCCGCCCGGGCACCTTCCCGCCGGAAAAGCTGGAGCGCTACCGCGAGGCGTGGTCCACCAGCGGGCTGAGCGGTATGCTCAACTGGTACCGGGCCGCCTCGCAGCAGATTCTCGGCAGGGTTGAAGAGGACCGGCGGGTGCACGTCCCCACGCTGATCATCTGGGGGCGCAAGGACCACGCCCTGAGCGACCGCATGGTTGAGCCCAGCGCCGCCCTGTGTGATGAGGCCCGGGTGGTCTACTTTGATGAGGCCACCCATTGGGTGCAGCATGAAGAACCGCAGGCCGTCAGTGACCTGCTGATCGAGCACTTCCGCGCGTCGTAAGGTTTGCTGTGCGGATTGTGTCCATAGGGTGAATCCTTCCACCTGAGGAGTAAGCCAGTGACACAACCCAACCGCCTGCTGACTGTGGCCGCCGTCTACCTGAGCGGTCTGTTGGTGGGCATCTCGCTGATCCTGTTCCCTTCCGCCGGGCCGCTGCTCACCGACCCGGACTTCCACAACCTCAGCAGCGCGCAGTTCGGGACGCTGTTCACGCCGCAGGTGATCACCGCGATCCTGTCGTCGCTGCTGACCGCCGCCATCGCGAATCGCTTCGGCATGAAGCGCGTCATGCAGATCGGGCTGGGGTTCGTGCTGCTGGCGATGGGTTTGTTGGCAGCCAGCCAACTCGTGCTGAGCAGTGCGTATGGCATCCTGCTGGCGGCCACTGCCGCGATGGGGGCTGGGTTCGGCTTCACCATCTCCGCCCTTAACGCCTACGCCTTTGACCTGTTCCCCGGCAATGAGGACTCAGCCGTGACCGCCATCCACGTGATGACGGGCACCGGTCAGGTGGGGGCGGCCCTGCTGCTGAGCTTCTTTCTGGGCGTGGGCAGCTGGTGGGGCGCACCGCTGACCATCGCCGCGGCGGTTGTCCTGATGACCGTGGTGCAGCTGACCCTGCCCCTCAAACTCTCGGCTGAGGAGCTGCCCGCCGCCCCTTCCGAGACGCGCGGTGGCGGCCTGCCGCTGCGCGTCTGGCTGTTCGCCGTGGTGACCTTCGCCTACGGGGCTATCGAGGGCACATTTGGCAACTGGGCACCGCTCTACCTGGCGGATGCCGCGCTGCTCTCCCCGGCGGATGCGGCGCTTGGTCTGGCGCTGTTCTGGGGGTCGGTGACGGCCGGGCGGGTGCTGTTTGCCGCCGCGGCCACCCGGATCAACACGCGCCCGTTGTTCGTGGTGACGCCGTTCGCGGTGGGCATCGTGTTTGTGGTGCTGCCGCTGCTCACCGGGCGGATCCCCCACTTCACCGCGCTGATCGCCGCCGGGCTGGCGCTGTCGTTCTTCTTCCCGTATTCGGTCAGCCTGGCCTCCGCTGAGTTCCCCTTGATGACCGCCGCCGTCTCCGGATCGCTGGTGGCCGGTCTCCAGTTCGGGGCAGGGCTGAGCGCTAACGTGATCGGCCTGGCCAGCGAGTCCGTCGGGCTGAGCACTGTCTTCCAGCTGAGTGCGGGTTGGGCCGTGTTGATGGCCGTGTTGGCGGTCTACCTGACCGTGACCGCTCGCAAAACCGACAAAACGTCCGAATCCGGGCTGCACACCGACCTGCCCTGCCAGCCGGTGCCCTGCCCGCAGACCGTTATCCGCCGGGAGGTGCCCTGATGCGCGTGGAAAATGTCGGAATAACCGTCAGCGACCTGGACGATGCGCTGGCCTTCTATACGAGGGTGCTGCCCTTTGACCTGATCGAAGAGGCCGAGGTGGCCGGGGAGCCCTACGAGCACCTGCTGAAGGTGTTCGGCGCGCGCCTGCGCATCGCGACGCTGCGCCTCGGTGACGAGCATATTCAACTGCTGCACTTCCTCGCCCCGCCCGATGGCCGCCCCATCCCGCCTGACAGCCGCAGCAATGACCGCTGGTTCCAGCACATCGCGCTGGTCGTCAGCGACATGGATGCCGCCTACGCCCGGCTGCGCGACCACCGCGTGCAGCACGTCTCGACCGGGCCGCAGACCCTCCCGGACTCGATCCCGGCGGCGGCTGGCATTCTGGCGTTCTACTTCCGCGACCCGGACGGCCACAACCTGGAATTGCTCGCCTACCCGCCCGGCAAAGGCGATCCGCGCTGGCAGGCGGCGGACCGCCTGTTCTTGGGCATCGACCACACCGCGATCGGCGTGGCTGACACCGAGGCGAGTGTGGCCTTCTACACGGAGGCCCTCGGGCTGCGGGTGGCCGGGGAAAGCGAAAACAGCGGATCCGAACAGGCCCACCTCAACATGGTGCGCGGCGCGCACCTGCGCATTACCGGGCTGCAGGCCGCATCCGGGATGGGCGTGGAACTGCTGGACTATCTGGCACCGGCGGACGGCCGCCCGATGCCCGCTGACAGCCGCGCCCATGACCTGTGGCACTGGCACATCACCCTCTCCACTTCGGAGCCCATCCCGGATGCGGTTGAGCTGCCTGCTGACAATCCCTTTGGGGCGCAGCGCAGCGCGCTGATCCGCGACCTGGACGGGCACGCCCTGCTTCTCATCCAACCCAAGGAGACCTAAAATGGACCACTACGACGTGATCATCATTGGTACGGGCGCGGGCGGCGGCACTATGGCCCGCGCGCTGGCCCCCACCGGCAAACGCATCCTGATCCTGGAGCGCGGCGGGTACCTGCCGCGTGAGCGCGAAAACTGGGATACGCGCGCCGTGTTCATCGAGCATCGCTATTCACCGGATGAAACCTGGCATCATGCGGGCAAGGCCTTCAATCCGAGCCACCCGCACTACTATGTGGGCGGCAGCACCAAGGTCTACGGGGCGGCGCTGCTGCGCCTGCGTGAGCGCGACTTTGAGGAGGTTGAACACGCGGGCGGTGTGTCGCCGGCTTGGCCTATCACCTACGCCGATCTGGAGCCGTACTACAATCGCGCCGAGAAATGGTACTACGTGCACGGCGAGGCCGGGCTGGACCCGACCGAACCGCCCCGCAGCGAACCGTTCCCCTATGCGCCGCTGCCGCACGAACCGCGCATCGAGAAGCTGAACAGGGACCTCAAAGCGTTGGGGCTGAACCCCTACCCGCTGCCGATGGGCGTGCGGTTGGGCACCGAGGACGGTGCACAGGGCCCTGAGACCGTGCTGAGCCTGTTTGACGGCTACCCCGATCCGACCCTTTCCAAGGCCGATTCGCATGTGTGCGGCATCATCCCGGCACTGGAACACGACAACGTCACCCTGAAGACACACCACCGCGTGACCCGCCTGAACACCGACGCGACGGGCCGCCGGGTGGCATCCGTCACGGCGGAAACGGCGGGGGGCGATCAGGTCAGCTTCAGCGCGGATACGGTGGTGCTGGCCGCCGGGGCGATCAACTCGGCGGCCCTGCTGCTGCGCTCCGCCAATGAGCACCATCCGGACGGGCTGGCCAACAGCAGCGGTCTGGTAGGCTGCCACTACATGAGCCACAACAACCAGACTTTCGTCGCCGTCGGGGAGGAACCCAACGACGCCATCTTCCAGAAGACGTTGGCTTTGGCCGATTTCTACTTTGAGTCCGATGCGTGGGAGCACCCCATGGGCCTCATCCAGATGCTCGGCAAGGTGGACGAACTGCTGATGAAGTTCGAGTCGCCGGAGCCGCTGGGCGGCATGACCCACGCTGAGATGGCCCAACACTCGCTGGATTTCTGGCTTCAGTCCGAAGACCTGCCCGACGCGGAAAACCGCGTCGCGCTGAACGCCGCCGGCGAGATCGAGTTCCACTACACGGCCAACAACCTGGAAGCCCGCGACCGGCTCACCGAGACCTTGCGCGGCATGCTCCATGACCTGGGCTGCCGCGATGATATGGTCGCGATCAGCTACTATCTGGGCCAGCAGTTCCCGTTCAACCTGGCCCACCAGATGGGCACCCTGCGCTTTGGCACCGATCCCGCCGCCTCCGTGTTGGATCCACTCTGCCGGGCGCACGACCTTGACAACCTCTACGTGACCGACGGCGGCTTCTTCGTCAGCGCGGGGGCCGTCAACCCCACGCTGACCATCATCGCGCAGACCCTGCGCGTTGCCGATCACCTCACCGCCGAGGTGCTGTAGGCACCACAGGGCCCGTCTTGCAGGGCGGGCCCTTTCCGCTTAAGATCGGCCTTCGCTGCAACCGAGTTCAGAAAGGCCTGCCATGCGCCGCATCATCATGACGATCACCCAACTGCTGGGGTGGTTGGGGTTTGTGTTCACCATCGCGCTGGTGACCAGCGTGCTTTTCCGCCCGCCGGTGGCCCCGCGCGGCGATACCGCCGCTGTGCGAGCCGTGCTGGAACAGCGGCTTGATCAGGCTGTGGCCGGCGACGATCTGGTGGGGGGCGCGCTGCTGCTGCTGGAAGACGGCGCGGTTGCCTCCGAGCATTACGCCGGTCTGGCTGATGTGGGCCGCCCCGTCACGCAGGAGACCGTCTTCCAACTGGCCTCTGTTTCCAAGGCGGCGGCGGCCTGGGTCGTCATGACGTTGGTCGATGACGGCCTTGTTGAGCTGGATGCACCCGTCAGCCGCTACGTTGAGGACTACACCATACCCTCCAATGACTTCAGCCCGGATGCCGTCACCACGCGCCGCCTGCTCAGCCACACCGCAGGCCTGACCGACGGCCTGGGCTATCTGGGTTTTGTGCCGCCGGTGCCGACCCAATCGCTGGAGCAGTCCCTGCTGAACGCGGCGGACACCGCGCCCGGGCGCGACGGCATCGTGCAGATCGGGGAGGAGCCGGGCGCGGGCTGGCGGTATTCCGGGGGCGGGTACACGATCCTCCAGCTGCTCGTCGAGGAGGTGACCGGTGAGCCGTTCGCGCACTACGCGCAGACCGCCGTGCTCGATCCGCTGGGCATCGAGGATGCGGCCTTCGGGTGGGACGAGGCCTACGCCGGGATGATCGCGCAGAACTACACGGAAGACGGCGAGCTCGCCGACCTGCGGCGCTTCACGGCGTTGGCCGCCGCCGAGATGTACGCCACCGCGCCGGAGCTGGCACAGTTCACGCTGGCCGCCGCGCCTGGCCCCTCCGGCGAACCGGTTGGCCGCGGCATCCTCTCGCCTGAGCTGGCCGCCGCGATGACCAGCCCTCACCCGGAGGCGACCGTGGGCCGGACATCGGTATGGGGCCTGGGCTACCAGATCCACGCGGAGATGGGGCCCGATCATTACGTCGCGGGCCACATCGGCAACAACCGGCCCGGCCTGAACCACGCCATTGTCATCGACCCGGTGACCGGTGACGGCATCGTGGCTCTGGGCACCGGCGGCACCGCCGCGGTCACGCTCACCTGTGATTGGATGGTGTGGTACAGCGGGACCATCCCGCGCAGCTGCGAGGATCTCTACCTATCGCAGGCGGTGCTGCCCGTCATCGTCGCGTCGATTGCGGGCCTGTCGGCGATTGTGCTGTGGCAGGGCGTGATCGGCCCGCGCGTGGAAGCAGCCGCGCAGAAGCGCCGCGCGGGATCCAAACGCTGATCATCAGCAGGAGGAAGGCAGCGGGCAGGGGCATCCCAGGGGGCAGGCCGAACGCCCACAGCAGATTGAGCGTGTGCAGCACGGTGATCGCAAGCGCCAAGGCGGGCCGCATGCTGATCAGGGCGAAGACCACCGCGCCGAAAGCATAGCGTTCGTGGGCCTGCGGCGGCAGGAAGAACACCCCCAAAACCAGCAGCACCGCCGTGAAGGCCGCATCGCCGCGCAGCCACCACCGGATCAGGGCCGCGCCGGTCCACAGCGCGAGCAGCCCCACCCCGATCAGGCGAGGGGTCAGGCCGGCGAGCAGTGGGGTGCTGTCCGGCAGCAGGAGCGGTGCCCCCGCGGACCAGTTCCCTGCGCCGCCCGTGGCCAGATACCACAGGTTCGCGGCGTTGACGGTCAGCCAGCCGGGCCCGGCGATCAGGGCGATGGTGCGCCGC
>JAADYX010000271.1 GCA_010092885.1 Chloroflexota bacterium
TCCTCGTGATCCCGCCGGAGTTGGGCTACGGCATCAACGGCCAGCCGCCCACCATCCCGCCGAACTCGACTCTCGTGTTTGAGGTTGAGCTGGTCGGCATCGGCGAGTAACACCAGGCCGCCCTTCACAAGCGTGAGGGGCGGCTTTTCAATGCCCGCGGCTGCGGCGCTTCCGGGCCGTGCAGCGGCAACAGGTCTCGCTGTGGTTTGTTGAGGGCAGCGACCTCACGTATTGAACGCCGTCACGTACACGATCCACAGGGACAGATCGGACTGGTCCACGATGACGGTGTAGTGGATGTTGTAGTCAAGCTCACCGGTGGCGGTGCTGTAGGTGCCGCCCGCTTCGAGCTCCGCGCCCAGGGTCTCGGCGTAGGCCTGCGCCTCGGCTGGAGGGGCTTTGAAGCGCAGCGCAATGAACGTATCCTGGAAGCCGCCTGTCTCCCATTAGATGTCCGCCGCTGGCGCAGGCCAATGTGGCAGCGAGCACCGCGATCAGGGCGAGGTGGGCCGCATGATGGTTACTCCCGGTATTTACGTGTCCGCAGGAAGTAGAAGACCAGATACACACCCAGCGCTGAAGCGCCCACAAACGCGCCGATGACGATCACAACCGCCAGCACGTTGGAGGGGTTGTTGAGCACCAGCGGCAGCAGCAGCGCCAATCCCAAAATCAACGAGGCACTGATGACCGCCATGGCCAGGCGTGCCACGATGTAGTCGAGCGAGTCGATAATGTCACGCAGGTGGTTGATCTCCAGCCGGACCTGCATCTGGCCATCCTGCAGCTGGCGCAGCACCACCGGGCCCACGATGGGCAGCACATCCATCATCTCCGCCCAGTTTTCGGCGGTGGTTACCAGCGGCGGCCCCCATGCGTCCGGGCTGATCATCTCGCGGGTCAGCCGCCGGATGTAACCTTCAAACGTGCCAAAGACATCGTAGTTGGGATCCAGCCGGGTGCCGACGCCCTCCATCACGACCAGGGCTTTGATCAGCAGCCAGAGGTTGGGCGGCAGGCGCAGCTTGTGCTTGAAGATGATATCCTGCAGATCGACCAGCAGTTCGTCAGCCCGGATGTGCTTGAGCGGCAGGCCCTGATACTTGCGCAGCATGCGCAGCACATCCTGGCGCAGCCTGGCACGGTCCACCGTATAGTCGATGACGCCCATCCGGTTGAGCTGGTCGATCACGCGCTCATCGTCAATGCGGGAGGCGGCGATGAACAGCCGCGCCAAGTTGATGCGGTCCTGCTTGTCCAGGAAGCCCACCATGCCCAGGTCGATCACGCCGATGATACCGCCCTTCATGATGAAGAGGTTGCCGGGGTGCGGGTCACCGTGGAAGAAGCCATCCTCCAGGATCATCTTGATGATCATGTCGGTGGCGTCCTGCGCGATCTGCTTGCGGTCGTGCCCGGCGGCATCCAGGGCCTTGATGTTGTTCAGCTTGATGCCGTGGATGTACTCCATAACCAGCACCCGCCGCGTGACCAATTCCCACTTGATCTCCGGCACTTTGAGCCGGGCCTCCTTCTTGAAGTTCTCCGCGAACCGCTCGGCGTTGCGGGCCTCGCGCCAGTAGTCCATCTCGGCGTGCAGGGTCGCGGCGAAATCCTCCGCGATGCTGACGACATCCGCGATCTGGGCGAACTCCAGATTGGCCTGTGCGGCGCGCGCCAGGTCAAAGAGGATCTCCAGGTCGATCTCAACGGTCTCTTCGATGCCGGGCCGCAGTACCTTGATCACCACTTCCTCGCCGGAGTGCAGGCGTGCAGCATGCACCTGCGCCAGCGAAGCGGCGGCAATCGGGATGGGGTCAACATGGGCAAAAGCCGTCGAAAGCGGCATCTCCAGCTCGTCCTCGATGCGCTGGCGTACGCGGTCCCACTCGGCGGGGGGCACGTCATCCTGCAGTTTTTCCAACTCTTCGATAAATTCGGGGGGCAGCACATCCGGGCGCGTGCTGAGGATCTGGCCCAGCTTAATGAAGGTGGGGCCCAGCTCCTCCAGCGCCTGCCGCAGCCGGACCGGCAGCGGATCATTGCGGCGCTGCGCCCACAGGCGCGTGGTCCGGCGGATGGCAAGCCGTTCGGCCAGGCCGGTGCCGAAAACCAGCGTGCCGAAGCCGTGCTTGATCAGCACGCTGGCGATCTCCTGGTAGCGGGGAATATGGCGGACTCTCTGTAAAGCTTGCTGCATGGACTGCCCTGTCTGGCTGTACGTTTGTGAAGATCATAGCGGGTTGGTGGGCTATCCTGCCATCCGCCATACCAATTACGATTCAAGAAGAGGACCTTTTCATGGAGAGTCTTTCCCCCCCGGGCCGCCGGGCGGCCGTCGTTATGGCCGGGCTGATGGCGATCAGCGGTTTGTTCCTGGCTGTCGTGATCCTGCTGCCTGCCCTGGCGAATGCGCCCAGCGCCGGGCTGGGCTTCGGTACGGAGTTGATCAGCCTACAGGCGGGCGAACCGGCAGCGTTCGAGCTGGATCCGGGCGAGCACAACCTGTATTACATCTACGACAATGCGGTCTACGGGGCCGCCTACAGCGTGGCTGCTGATCCGCCGGAGGTGACGTGCAGCGTGGTGGGTGAATCCGGGGCGGTTGCGCTGGGCGAACCCCGGCGCTATGCCGCATTCGATTTCCAGGGCGTGGCTGGTACGGCGGTCGCAGCGTTCGATATCCGGCAGCCGGGTGAGTATGTGATCACATGCGACTATGCGGGCGCAGCGCCGCAGCCACCGCCGTTTTTCATGGTTGGTAGGCTCACACCGCTGACGGTAGTCGGCGCGGTGGTTTCTGTGCTGGCGCGGGGCGTGTTGGCTCTGTTGGCGGTTGCGCTGCTGGGGGCCCCGGCACTGGGCCTGTACTTAAGTCGCGCGTAGCAGGGAGCGATGTGGGCCGCGGGGTTCGTATAGTGGTTACACTTCAGGCGCAGTTGTGTAACCAAACGACCTAGCGATCATTCCCACCGGATGTGCCACGGCTGAGCTGTGGGGTAGACAGCGGGCGTCGGGGCGGGCTAGGCTTTAGCCAGGTCGCCCATGCTGTAAGCGCCCTCGCGGCGGCGGGCTTCGGCATCCAGCCCGGCGTTGACCTGATCGTCATAGCGCCCGGCCAGCAGATCGCGGTAGAACTGGTAATCAATGCCAGTCAGCTTCTCGTCATCGGGGAAGCGGTGGTAATTGTCCTTGCTCATCAGGCTCTTGCCTTCCGCGATCAGCTGGTAGCCCAACGCCGACCCCGGATAGGGCGCGTAGAAGCTGATCGAGGGCATGACGCGCCGCATGGATTTGAGCATGCGCATCGTCTTGAAGGCGTCCTCCGGCTCCTCACCGGGGATGCCGAGCATGATGTTCGCCCAGAACTTGGGTGCGTCGCGGCCCTCGGCCTCCATCTCATCGCCGATGCGGTTGAGCAGGTCGATGGCGAAGAGGTTGTCCTCCTCGGTGCACTCCTTGTTGAGGATGCGCAGCACCCGGTCGCTGCCGGATTCAAACCCGATGGAGACGGTGTTCCAGTTGGTCTCACGCACCAGCGCCTCAAACAGATCGGGCCATTGGCGCACCGTGTCAGAGCGGGCGGCGGCCCAGTACGGCCAGACCTTGTTGGCCATGCGCGGGTATTTTTCCAGCCATTCGCGCAGCCATGAGGGGTTCTGGTAGAACCTCGAGTCGTGGATGACCACCGAGCCCAGCGGGCCGTAGGTCTCATCGAGGTAGTTGAGCTCCTCGATCACCATCTCAACGGGGCGGCGGCCCATGTTCGGGATGTAGCTGGCCTCGTTGCAGAAGACGCACTGCCACGGGCAGACACGGCTGGTCAGCAGGGTGACGACCGGCGGCGGCCCCCAGCCGCTGTCCGGTTCAAGCGGCCAGTTGAACCCGCGCGCCAGCTTGCGGCTGGCTGGCTTGGGCCACAGTTCGCGGTCGATCATCGGCCACTCCGCCATGGATTTGGAGCCCACACCCAGAATCACCCGCGGGAAGATGGCCGGATCGCTGGCGAGGTCGACGATAATGCCCTCGCCCGGCCCCTGCGCGATGTGGTCGAACTCCGCCACGTCCTTCATCTCGTCGAGCGCGACGGTGGCGTGCATGCCGCCAGTCAGGACGGTGCCGTTGGGGTTCATCGCCTTGAACAGCTGCGCGGCCTTGTACGCCACGGGGAAGGTGTAACTGCGCACGTTCATGAACAGCATATCGTAGCCCGCCATGCGATTGGCGACGTGCTCCCAGCTGGTGTGCTGCCGCGGTGAGAACATGTCCGTCTGGATGCCGTGCTGGTGCAGGATGGTGCGCAGCAGCCCCATGCCATGATCCTGCCACTGCTCGTGGGATCCGGCGGGGTTGACCAGGTCGCCGAGGTCGCCCAGGTCAAGCCACAGCCGCCTGGCCTCGACCACCTGCGCCGCCTTGGGGTGAAGGTTGATCTCCATAATCCGGGTGCCTCCGGGATGTGTGTCCGTTTCGCGATCGTGGAATAGCCAGATAGCGATTGTGACGCTCCCCACGAATAAATTCGGGGGCTTCTGTTGCACGCTTGCCCCAACGGGCTACGTTACGCAACACGGATGCGTCCCATCCGGTACTGCAAA
>JAADYX010000272.1 GCA_010092885.1 Chloroflexota bacterium
GCAAACAAGTGGCCGCTCGGGCGGCAGCGGGCTGCCTGGGTCACGGCCCGGCGGTGGATCGCCCGGGCGCAGCGGCTCGTCGTCACGACCCGGCGGACGCTCATCGCCATCACGGCCTGGTGGCGGCTCGCCCGGTGGTGGGCGGTCTGGCGGCCAGCAAACAAGTGGCCGCTCGGGCGGCAGCGGGCTGCCTGGGTCACGGCCTGGCGGTGGATCGCCCGGGCGCAGCGGCTCATCGTCGCGACCTGGTGGCCGTTCCTCGCCCAGCCGTCCCGGCGGACGCTCATCGCCATCGCGACCCGGTGGCGGCTCGTCAAGCAGCGGACGTAGTGGCTCATCGTCGCGACCTGGGGGTCGTTCCTCACCCAGCCGTCCCAGCGGACGCTCATCACCGTCACGACCCGGTGGCGGCTCGTCGAGCAAGGGCCGCGGCAGTTCGTCGCCATCGCGACCCGGTGGCGGATCATCCACCAAGGGCAAGAGTTCGTCCTCGGGCAAGTCGATACCCGGCGGGATAAGCACAAAATCCCCCACGCGCTCGCGCCCGGGCAAACCGCCTTCTGGCAAGACCAGCTCTAAGGCGAAGAGCGGCAGCAAAGCTCAACAGCAGGATGAGCCGCTTCTCTCCTTTGATACCAAGCTGGACATCGTCGGTGGCGCGTGTATCCTGTTTGGCCTGATTATCGTACTGAGCATGCTGGCCGCGGAGCCCGGTGCCGCCGTACGCCTGCTGCTGCGAGGCATCAATCAGCTCTTTGGCTTTGGCAGTTTTGCAGTACCTGTCCTGTTGATCGGTGTGGGCGGCTGGCTGATCCTTCGCCACTTTGGCGGCAGCCTGCCCTTGCCCGAACCCTACCAGGTGGGTGGTGGTGCTATGGTCGGCATTGCCGCATTGGTGCTTGCCCACAGTATCCTGGTTGCCCTTGAGCCTAACGGCCCGGTCTACTTTGATCAGGCTCAGGCGAATGCTCTGAGTGCTCAGGTACGCAGCGGCCAGTTAACCCAACAGGAAGCAACACGCATCCTGGTAGAAGAACACAGCGAAGCCTGCCCACCCAACCCTCAAGAGCGCATTGACGAGGGATGGGTGCTCCAGCCTGCCTATCCGTTGGATATCCTCGACATCGCGAAGTGCGGTTGGGGCGGTGGCTACGCCGGTGGCTTCATCACACTCTACATGGTGCAGGCCCTTGGCGTGACGCCAACCATCGTAATTGCGACATCGATACTCGCCGTCGGGCTGATGGTGTTCACACAGACCAGCCTTGAGGATGTCATGGTCTTCCTCAAGCTGCGTTACGAAGAATACGAACGCTATCGTGAGAAGACCAAACAGGGACGCACGGTGCCCGCCGCCACGGAAGAAGAGGAAGAGCCTGTGGTCCAGACGGCAACCCGAGCTGGGAAGGCAGCATCACCTGCGGCTGCAGGGGGTAAGGCTGCCCCCGCCAAAACCGACGAGAAGGACGAGAAGAAAGAAACCGGCAAGGCCAAGCCGGAAACACCTAAACCCGCTCAGGCCCCGATGGCAGGTCGTCCGTCCATCGTCACAGGCCTCGGCCCCGGTGGCACGCCGGGCAAATCGCCCAGCAAGCCCAAGTCACCGGCAGGCAAGCCCGCCCCGGCAGCCGCCTCCAAAGCGAAGCCCGGCGGAGGCAAGGGTCAACCAGAACCAGCAGCTGCCACAGCAGGCCAGAGTGCATCGGCGGGCAGACCGGCTGCGCCCCCCGCTCCCAGCGGTCGACCGCGTCCTGCCCCGAAGCCAGGCAGCAAATCGCCTGGCAGTGGCTCCGCCTCGAAGCCGGGTGCCCCCAAACCGGGCGGTCCCTCATCCGGTGCGAGCCCTGCACGCAAGCCGGGTTCCAGCCCGAGCAAGCCGGGCGGCGCCCCCACCAAACCAGATGACAGGGCTGGAAAACCAGGCGGCTCCGGCAAACCGGAGTCGAGCAAACCCAGTTCTGCCAGCAGTCCCAGCGGACCCTCAGGGCCCAGCCCGAGTGCACCTCCGAAGCCCGGTGGTCCGCCCCGGCCAGGCAGCAGTGGACCGCGTAAGCCGGGCGAAAGCCCATCTCGCCCGACCTCGACCAGCAGTCCGGCCAAACCGCAGGCTGGGACAGCCGCAGCCGGTGCGGCAGCCGCAGCTGGTGGCAGCGTGAGAGTGCCTCCGAGACCGGGCGGCAAGCCCGATCAGTCCGATAAGGAGGATGATACAGCGGGCCAACCCAAAGCTAAATCGGCACCGGGGGGCAGCACAACCAAACCGAAGACGTCAGACAGCGCCGCTGAGGGGAAAACCGACGAAAAGAAGCAGCCGTCAGGTGGTCCTCCTCCGCGACCGGGTGGCCCCAAACCGTCTCCCCGCAGCGGGCAACCTGGTGGCTCGCCAGGCCGGACGTTCGGCCCGGGTTCACCGCCTTCATTCGGTTCGTCACGGCCCGCTCCGAAGCCTGGTGGCAGCGCCAAGGAATCTGAGGAGGATAAAAAGGACGAGGCCGATGAGAAGGGCCCGACCTTTGCAGACACAGCGGTGAAAGATCCACTGGCCGATGCAATCGATGCTGAAGCAGACGTTAAGAAGGCGGATAAGTCTGCCAGCGAGGCGGAGACGACCAAACCGCCCAAAGCCGGCACCTTACCCGGCGGACGCCCGGCATCACCGCCCAAGCCAGCAGCGCCTGAGGCAGGGAAACCTGCGGGGCCCAAAGCAGCCAATCCGGCTGAATCCAAGACAGACAAGCCGCCTGCTGCTGAAAAAACAGCCGAGAAGCAAGATGCCAAACCAGACGAGAAGAAAACACCGTCTGCTGAAAAGAAGCCAGGAGCACCGCCTAAACTGCCTACCGAAGAGGATAAGCCCTACCGGTGGTCCTACCCGACAGTGGACGACATTCTTGAGTTCCACACGGAAAAGACTGTCAGCGATGATGCACTGCGTGAGCGCGCGGCCATCATTGAGAGCACGCTTTCCAGTTTTGGGGCACCCGGGCGCGTGGTTGAGGTCAACCGTGGCCCAGTGATCACACAGTTCGGTGTTGAACCGGACTATATCGACGGGCGCGGCGGCAAGCGGATCAAGGTGAAGGTCGGCAAGATCAGCGGCCTGTCGGACGATATCGCGCTAGCATTGGCGGCACCCTCCATTCGTATCGAAGCCCCTGTGCCGGGCAAAGGGTATGTCGGCATTGAGGTGCCCAACCCAGAAGCGAGCATCGTCGGGCTGCGAGATGTGATGGATACCCCTGAATTCCGCAAAGTGAGTTCACCGCTACGCCTTGCCCTCGGGCAGGATGTGGCCGGTAATCCTGTGGTGGCTGACCTGACGACCATGCCCCACCTGCTGATCGCAGGCACAACCGGCTCAGGTAAGAGCGTCTGTGTGAACGGCATCATCTGCACCATGCTGATGAACCTCTCACCCGACGAGTTGAAATTTATCATGGTAGACCCAAAGCGGGTGGAGCTGACGAACTACAACGGTATCCCCCATTTGATGTCTCCGGTGGTAACTGAGCTTGAGCGCATTGTGGGCGTCCTTAAATGGGCACAGCGCGAAATGGACGATCGCTATCGTAAGTTTGCGGCGGTCGGGTCACGCAACATCGTGGACTACAATGACCGTATCGAACGGGGGCAGATCAAAGATGACAAGCTGCCCTACATCGTCCTGATCGTCGACGCGCTCGCTGATCTCATGATGCTCGCCCCGGATGAAACGGAACGGCTCATCACCCGTTTGGCACAGATGGCGCGTGCCACCGGTATTCACATCATCATCAGTACGCAGCGCCCCAGCGTAGATGTCGTGACGGGCCTGATCAAGGCGAACTTCCCCGCGCGCATCGCGTTCGCGGTTGCCACAGGCGTCGACTCGCGTGTCATCATGGATATGCCCGGTGCAGAAAAACTGCTTGGCCGCGGCGATATGCTGTTCCAGCCGCCGGATGCGCCTATGCCACTGCGTATGCAGGGTGTCTATCTCTCCGATGCGGAGATACGTAAGATCGTGGACCACTGGCGGCAGGAGCGGATCAACTCCGGCATGCCTGAGCCCAAGATGCTCGTCAGTGCCACAGGCAATGGATCGTCAGGCGGTCGTCGTTTCTCCTCAGAGGAGGAGGGCAAACCGACAGTGCAGCGCTCACTGTTCCGTGATGACTCTGCCTCCGACGACGACGGCGATGATCTCTTCGATGAGGCCGTTGAACTGGTTCAGGATATGGGCAAAGCATCGATCTCGCTGCTGCAGCGCCATCTGCGCATTGGATACACACGAGCAGCCCGCCTGATCGACATGATGGAGGAACGTGACATCATCGGTCCACATGAGGGCGGCAGTAAGCCGCGTGAGGTGCTTGGCCCGGATGGTGAACCCATCAACAGCGACGATGAAGAAGACGACGAAGAGTAATGTCTGACTCGGACAGCTCAGCAGAAGGAGACGACTCAAAACGGGTCGTCTCCTTCTTTTTCTAAGGTTGCGGCGGCGCTATAATTGGCATGTAATGTAGCGAAGCCGGGCACGTCATCTACTTGGGCTACATCAATCCGTCTTTGTGAAAGAAGGGCTCACCCCGTTTTTTGTGAGCAATGAGGAGAACAAGGGCATCAAGCTCTGCAACACCTTTGGAGGAGAAATGCGTAAACTAACCATGCTGTTCATTGTGCTGCTGCTGACCGCAGCCCTGGCTGCGTGCACCACAGAAGGTGGCGCCGATGGTGGCGGTGAGGATATCCGTGTCGGGATGGTGCTCGATACCGGCGGCGAAAATGACCGCAGCTTCAACGAGTACAGCCTGAAGGGAGCCAGCGAAGCCGCTGACGAAGTCGGTGTGCAGTTCGACTATGTGGTTTCCGAAGCGGAAACGGACTACGAGAGCAATATCCAGAACTTCATTGATGAGGGCTATGGGCTGATCATCACCGTGGGCTTCCTGCTTGGCGAAGCGACTTCCGCTGCCGCTATGGAAAACCCTGATGTACAGTTCGCCATCATCGATGTTGAATACAACGAGTTCAACTGCCCAGTCGAGATTGAAGCAGGGCAGAGCTGCTATGAAGAAGCGCTACCAAACGTTACCAGCCTGATGTTCGCCGAGGATGAGGTTGGCTATCTGGCCGGCACACTGGCAGGCTGCATGACAGAGACCAACGTGATCGGTGCCGTTGGCGGTCAGCAGATTCCGCCCGTGGAACGCTTCGTCGTCGGCTACATGACCGGTGCACAGAACTACAACCCCGATGTTGAGGTTCTGAGTGTTTACATCCCTAGCTTCACCGACCCGGCCTCGGGCAAGCAGGCCGGTCAGGCACAGCTGGATCAGGGTGCTGACATCGTCTTCGGTGTGGGCGGCAACACGGGCAACGGCGGTCTGCTGGCTGCACATGAAGCCGGCGAACTGGCCATCGGCGTCGATGTGGACCAGTACTTCACCTATCCGGAGGTGGCCCCCTCCCTGCTAACCAGCGCGGCTAAGAACATGGATATCGCCGCGGGTGATGCCGTGCGCGACTATGTAAACAACGTATTGGAGGCAGGCGTTCGCCTGGCAACCGTTGCCAATGGCGGCGTGGGGCTTGCTCCCTACCATGACCAGGAAGAGAACGTCCCGCAGGAATGCCAGGATGCTGTTGAGGCTGCCCGCGAGGGGCTGGCCGCTGCTGAGATCGATACCGGCTGGGATCAGTAAATCGACTACTTATGACGTGCCAAACCGGAGGCCCATCGGCCTCCGGTTCTCGATCGACACGGCTTTTGTGGTATGATGGGGCATGTTTCACGTAACATTCCCTGGTGTACGGAATCTATGGTCAGGTCTGGGCTACATCCATTGTTCAGATGCAAACGTGGCCAAACACTGGTAGTCTCCGCCTAAGACAATCAGAGAGAAGAAGTCAATGACCCCTGTCATCGAGGTGCGGGGTGTAACTAAACGTTTCCCTGGTGTGCTTGCCAACGATGAAGTGGATCTGACCCTGAACCGGGGCGAGGTTCTCGCACTGCTTGGCGAAAACGGTGCCGGGAAATCCACCCTCATGAACATCATCTATGGTCTATACCAACCGGATGAAGGTGAAATCCTCGTCGATGGTCAACCTGTCACCTTCGACGATCCAAGCGATGCCATTGCCGAAGGCATCGGCATGGTTCACCAACATTTCATGTTGGTTCCCGTGATGACCGTCGCCGAGAACATTATGCTTGGCGTTGAAGAGACCGAAGGGAATACCATCGCCAGCGCGTCAGCCGCGACTCTGCTGGCGGGGGTGATCGGCCTTGCTGCCGGTGGATGGCTGGCGGCCCTGTATTTTGTGCTGGTAGCAGGCGCCTACGCTGTCTTTGCTTTGACGACAGAGACAAAACCCGCAATGGGCAACATCCTGTTTGGTGCTTTAACGGGACTTGGCTTCGGCATCCTATTTGAGGGCATCAACCTGGTGTTGGCGGCCGGTCAACCGGCTGCCTTGCTCTGGCCCCTGTTTGGTGCCGCTATCGGTGTGGTGGCGAACCTGCGCTGGGTTGATGCTGGCGGGGTTAAGCGCCGCATCCGCATCTTGTCCGAGAAGTACAAACTCGATGTCGATCCCGACGCTTACATCAGGGATCTGTCCGTCGGGGCGCAGCAGCGTGTGGAGATCATCAAAGCCCTCTACCGTGACAGCGGTGTACTCATCCTTGATGAGCCGACCGCCGTCCTCACTCCGCAGGAAGCAGATGAACTGTTCGACATCATGCGCAGCCTGACCCGCCAGGGTGTTTCGATCATCTTCATCACCCACAAACTGGGTGAAGTGCTGTCCATTGCGGATCGCATCATAGTGATGCGACGCGGGCGCGTAGTCGGCGAGACGACACCTGAGCAAGCCACCCGTGCGTCGCTTGCTGAGATGATGGTCGGGCGTGAGGTGGTTCTGCGGGTACTGAAGGAAGAAGCCCGGCCCACGCAAGATGTGTTGGTCGTACAAGACCTCGTTGTGCACGACGAACGGGGTCACACAGCCGTGGACGCGGTTAGCTTTGCCATCCGCAGCGGGGAGATCGTCGGCATAGCCGGTGTTCAGGGCAATGGGCAGAGTGAACTGGTTGAAGCGGTCACAGGCCTGCGCCCTGCTCAATCCGGACGGATCACCATTCTGGACAGGCCGCTGCGTCGCGCCGATCCACGTGCAGTCACCACCTTGGGTGTGGCACACATCCCCGAAGACCGGCAGCGCCACGGGCTCGTGCTCAGCTACCCGGTCGCCGATAACATGGTGCTCGCCGACTACCATCGCAGCCCGTTCAGCGATGGGGTACGGCTCAACGAGGAACAGATCGAAGAGAACGCCGATGCCCTCATTGAGCAGTACGATATCCGTACACCGAGCATCTTCACCCAGGCATCAAAGCTTTCTGGCGGCAACCAGCAGAAGGTCATCGTCGCTCGGGAGATTGCACGGTCGCCCCGTCTGCTTATCGCCAGCCAGCCAACGCGCGGTCTCGATGTGGGCTCTATTGAGTTCATCCACAACCAGATTGTCGCTGCGCGTGATAGCGGCGCTGCCGTGCTGCTTGTCTCCGCCGAACTGGATGAGATCCTCTCGCTGGCAGATCGGGTCCTCGTGATGTATCGCGGACGTGTGATGGCCGATCTACCAATCGACGAAGCAACCCGTGAGAAACTTGGCCTGCTAATGGCAGGAGTAGATTTGCATGAATGACGATACACAGGGCTTCCGCCCGGATGCCGTCCAATGGCTGGTAGGCGCGATGGCAGTCTTCGCCGGCGTTTTTCCACTCATCGCGGAAGGCATTTCTGAATCCCGGATCTTCGTACTCATTGTATTGATCGCTGTTTGGGCATTTTGGGTATGGCGCAACCCACGAGGCGGCACCCCGCTGATCGTGCCGCTGCTGGCCATCCTCACCGCCTTCGTCACCGGTGCTATCGTCATTATGCTGGCCGCCGAGGGCAGCCTGATGGAACGTGTCGTGACCGGCTATCAGGGGTACGCTGCACTGGTCGATGGGGCCTTCCTCCGGACACGGGGCTTTACCAACACTCTGGTTGCATCCACTCCTCTTATCCTTACCGGTCTGGCCGTAGCACTGGCATTCCGAGCGGGTTTGTTCAACATTGGCGCCGAAGGCCAGTATCTAATGGGGGCGACATTCGGGGTCGTTATGGGCTACGCGGTCAGTCTACCACCGGTGCTCCACACCATTGCGGTGTTGATCGCAGGGGCCATCGGCGGAGGGATCTGGGGCGCGATCCCTGGTTTCCTCAAAGCCAGACTGGGTGCCCATGAGGTCATCAACACAATCATGATGAACTTCATCGCCATCTTTCTGGTGGATTGGTTGATCAACAATCCACTGCGCGATGAAGGGGCCACGTCTACCATCCGCACACCGTTCATCGAGCCAAGCGCTCAACTGCCCCAATTCAGCGAGATCGGTTTTCTGGCGCCCTATTTTGCCACCAATGACCGGCTGCACTTGGGGTTTATCATTGCCATCCTCGCCGCAGTCGCTGTGTGGTACCTGCTTTGGAAGACGACTGTCGGCTTCGAACTGCGGACCACCGGTGCCAACCCGGATGCAGCGCGCTATGCGGGCATTAAGGTTGAGCGCAGCACAATACTGGCAATGACCCTCTCAGGCGCTCTGGCAGGCCTTGCAGGCGCAATAGAGGTGCAGGGTGTCATCCGCTACCTGCCTGCCTTTTTCGAAGCAGGCTACGGCTTTGACGCAATCGCAGTCGCCCTGTTGGCACAGAACAACCCCTTCGGTGTGATCCCAGCGAGCATCCTGTTCGGTGCGCTTTCGGTTGGAGCGGACATTCTCCAGATCCGTACAGGCGTCTCGCAGCATATCATCTCGATCATCCAGGCACTGATCCTGCTCTTTGTTGCGGCACCTGCTCTGATTCGCTATCTGTACCGGCTGCGCAACCTTGAAGAAACGGACATTGAACAGGTGCCGCTCACCCGAGGTTGGGGCAGTTAGGAGAACACATATGCTCGGTGATCTTTCCAACATTCTCAGCGCTGCCCTGATCGCGGCCACACCTCTGGCCTTGGGTGCTTACTGTGGCATCTTTAACGAGCGGGCTGGTGTGGTCAATATCGGCATTGAAGGCATGATGTTGGTTTCAGCAATGACAGGGCAGCTGGCAGCGCAGTATATCGCGTCCGGTTGGATCGGCACTCCGCTTGAACCCTATGGTCTGCCGATGGCGGCGATGGTTGGCATCCTGACGGGAGCTCTGGTCGGCGGCCTGCATGCGGTGCTCTCAGTCGGCTTTAAAGTCGACCAGATTATCAGCGGCACAGTGATCAACATTGGGGCACTTGGCGTCACGGGTGCGCTATATAACATCTTCCTCGCAGGCGGCATTGCACAGGGTGTGCCGGTGAGCCCCGGAACCTTCCCATCGTATCGTATCCCCATTCTGGCAGCCATCCCCGTGATCGGCCCCGTCCTGTTCGACAATCAGCCGATTGTGTATGTCATGCTCATTCTGACGATCGTGGTGCATTATATGCTGTTCTTCACACCGTGGGGGCTGCGCACACGCGCGGTCGGCGAGAACCCCCGTGCGGCTGATACGCTCGGCATCAACGTCTTCACGAACCGCTATGTGAATGTCATCATTGGCGGAGCCATTGCCGGGTTGGCAGGCATCTGGTTGACGTTGGAATTCATCGGGTCGTTCTCCCTCGAGATGACCAATGGGCGCGGGTTCATCGCGTTGGCGGCACTGATATTCGGCAAGTGGACTCCACTGGGCAGCTTCGGTGCAGCGCTCATCTTTGGGTTAGCTCAGGCCCTGCAGATCCAGGCTCAGGTGCTGGATCTGACGATCCCCTTCACCAACGTGACCATACCCTTCCAGTTCCTTTCCATGGCGCCCTACGTCCTGACGATGCTTGTGTTGGCAGGGTTTGTGGGTCGAGCAGACCCACCCGCTGCCGATGGCATTCCATACGAAAAATGAGAATCAAAAACACCCCGAACCAGCTGCGGTTCGGGGTGTTTTCTTCAGCAGGTCAGTTTGCGCTCATTTCCAGCAGGCTGTCGAACGCCGTCCGCAAGGTGCTGGCATCCTGCACCCCAAACCACGTGTTGATCACCTGCCCCTCTTCATCAAGCAGCACGAAGAAAGGCTGTGCCCGGTATCCATAGCGGTCCATGGCCTCACGGTTGGCGGGGTCATCAATGTCCAAGTAAACGAAGTCGATCTCGCCCCAGTATTCGGCTTCCAGCTCATGCACGATGGGCCGTGCCCGACGGCAGGTGCTGCACCAAAAAGCGAAAAACTCGACCAGTTGTGGGTTGCCCGTCATTGCAACATGTTCAACCGAGTCTGCACGGAATGCATCCAGGGGAGCAGGCTCAGATGGCCGGCCCTCCATTACAGGCTCCTCAGCAGCGGGCTGTGTCGCCGGAGCAGCAGTCGAACACGCTGCAAGAGCGATGCCGACGGCTAACATAACAAACAGGCGTTTCACCATCAATCTCTCCAAGGTAGAATGCTTACACATTTCATATCGTTTGACGCCCTGTCAATGATCCTTCTTACTGGCTGATTGTCGGCTGATTTCTATGCCCAAGAAGGGTTTGCTGGCGCGTATCAGGAATACCCGGCTGACATCCTTATTATCCAAGCGCGTATACAACCATCTATCACGCTCCCTAATACCCTCTTTTGTAAGGCGGCTCGTCATAACAGTAGACGCCCGTGTGACAAACCGGTAGTTGAGCAGCTGGTGCAGCTTCTCACGTGCCCAGCTTGAAGGGACTTCGGCCCCGATATCGTCCAGAATAAGCAGATCGATTGTGCGCAGCTGCTGAAAACGTGCGTCGTACGAGATTTTGCTGTCCGGCCCATAGGCAGCGCGCAGTTGATCGAGCAGATCCGGCACAGAGACAAAAATCACGTCGCCGCCCCGTTCGGCATAGAGATGCCCGATCGCTGCCGCTGAATGCGTTTTACCCACCCCATGCGGTCCAATAAACATCAGCCACCCTCGTGGCTCATTAGCATAGTCCGCAATCACCTCACGAACGCGCCTTTGGTTTTGATGATCCGCTTGCGGCAAGTCCTTGCGTTCGATCCACGTATTGATGGTCATGTGCTGGTATATTTCAAGGCCCGTTCCTATCTTCGGGATTCCACGATCTACACCCTGCCGGTAGTCGGGCACATCCAGCTCAAGTGAACGCACCACTCTGATATCCGCCAGGCGTGAGCTTAACCGTTGTTCCAGGGTGGTGTGAGAATGGTTGGACGTGATCACGGTTGGCATTTGCGCCATATACCTGTAGTTGATGATCTGGTAGAGCTTCTCCAATGCCCATGAGGTACCGTGCTGTGCGCCGAGATCATCAAGGATCAGAACTTCAGCGTTTTTTAGCTGCTGCAGCCGGTAGTCGGAGCTCTCCGTTGAATTCGGACCGAATGCCGCCCGCAAATAGTCAAGCAGATCGGGCACTGTCGCAAAGATCACTTCGACACCATGCTCCAGAAGCGCGTTGGCAACCGCCGCTGCCAGATGCGTTTTGCCTGTTCCCGGTGGCCCGTACAGAAAAAGCCATGTATCCCTGGAACGTATGAAATTCTGAGCCAGGTCATAAGCGATCGACAACTTCTGTTTGGCCGTATCCGATATCCACTTTGGTGCGGTATCAAACGTCTCAAGCGTTTTGTCTGCCAGATGCTCCAGGCCACTGATGCGCCGCAGCCGGTCGATGCGATCATGGTGAATCTCATCCACCCGGCAGCGGCAGTCAAAGACGCGCCCAAAGTCCGGATGTTCAGCAGGCAGATCATAGCGCACATAGCCCAACCCATGGCAGATAGGACAATCTGGATCACCCAGCCCGTAGTTTCGCAGAGAGTAATACTCAACCATACTCAATACTCGATATTGTCATCCTTAAGGTACTGGTTGATATCCGATGTACCGGCAGACTTGCCCTCTTGCGCTCGTCGTTCCAGCACGCGGATGATATACACCAGTTTGCGGACGTTGTTATGGACTGCAATGCGGATCGCATCCTCGATCCATTCGTAAGCGTATTCCCCTTCAAGGTCGCGCAGCTGCTCTGCGACCATAGGAGTCAGCGGCCCGATGTTCTGCTCGTAGATGGTGTAAATGGTCCGCCGCTGCGAGCGTAGGGTCAGCCGATCATCAGGCAGATCATGCGGCTGCCAGGTTCCGGCTTCCATCCGTGCGACGGTATCACGCCCATTGGGCCCGTTGATCATGTAGAACCGTTCGCTGCCTTCATGCACTGTTACACTCAGCAGTGTGCCCCGCGCCGTCGCCAACTCGAGGGAGTGGTCAAGCACCTTCAGCGGATCGCCGTGCAGGGCCAATCCGTCAACCAGGCGCGGGTCGGACTTCAGTTCACGCTCCCACACATAATGACGTTTCTCTTGGTTCTGCACCCGCCAGAACATGTAGAGCGTCACCTTAAATTCACCTGGGTGTTCAACAGCAGGCATCACCTCACTGAAGAAGGCAAGCGGCACCTTCAGCAGGGTGTCATCGCGCTCAAAGCCTGCAAAGCCTTCCATCAGATTCGATCCAGGTCAATCGGCGTTGTCGCAGCATTGCGAAACTGTGCCAGACGCTCAATGAATACTAGGTTGATCATACCAGTTGGCCCATTGCGATGCTTGGCAATCTGGATCTCCGCCCGATCCCCGTGTTCACTATCCGGATTGTAGTACTTATCGCGGTAGATGAACATCACAATATCGGCATCCTGTTCAATGCTGCCCGACTCGCGCAGGTCGGATAGCAGCGGTCGTTTGTCACCGCGCTGCTCAACCGCACGCGAAAGCTGAGCTGCCGCGATCACCGGCACATTCAGCTCACGCGCGAGCTGCTTGAGGCTGCGTGAGATGTACGAGATCTCCTGCACGCGGTTATCCGTACGGAACGGCGTGGTCAGCAACTGTAAGTAGTCTATCACAATCAGGTCGAGGCCGTATTCCATGTGCAGCCGTCGCGCTTTGGAACGCAGTTCCTGCGTGTTGAGAGCCGGCGTGTCATCTAGAAAGACCGAAAGGGAGCTGATGCGGTGAGTTGCGGCAGTAAAGGCCTCCCAATCCTCGCCCTCTAAACTGCCCTCACGCAGCTTCTGCGAGGGGATGTTTGATTCAGCACTGATCAGCCGCTGCACCACCTGCTCATTGCTCATCTCTAAACTGAATGTCGCCACGCGCTGCCGGTTGGAAGCAGCGTTGAGCATCACGCTGTTCAACCAGCTTGTCTTCCCCATGCCGGGGCGCGCTGCCACAATGATCAGGTCAGAGCGTTGAAAGCCGCCGAGCTTTGCATCCAGGTCAATGAAGCCAGACGGCACGCCCATCAGCCCTTCCTGGCGGTTGGACTGATTGTAAACGTGATCATAGTAATCATCTGCCACATGGCGGATGGGAACCAGCTCGCGGGTCAGGCGGCGCTCAGTGACTTCAAAGATCGCCTGCTCTGCGCTGTTGACCACATCATCGATATTGGTTTCCTCGGAGTGCGCCACGCGGGCGATCTGGCTGGCTGCATCGATTAGGCGGCGGCGCAGTGCCATGTGCTCAACGATGCGCCCGTACCCTTCCACATTGAGTGCCGAGGGAGTACGACTCATCAGGCTTAGCACGTAAGCTGCCCCACCGACTTCTTCCAACCGTTGGCGTTGTTCCAGATCGGTAACCACAGTCAGATGGTCGATGGGTTCACGGCGCTCTTGTAAGGAAACCATCGTCTCCCAAATCCAACCGTGGCGCACGATGAAGAAGTCATCCGCCTTTAGGAAGGGCATTACATCGAAGATAGTTTCGGGTTTAAGCAGCACCGCGCCGATCACAGCTTCTTCAGCCTCAACGCTATGTGGGGCTATCTGGTCAGCGCGATAGTTTCCGTTTTCTGTCATAGTCTCAATAGAAAGCGGCAGGGAAACCGTCCCTGCCGGCATAGATCGGTTTTCGGGGATGGCAGTTGGTGGCTAACGCCCAACCGCATTTTCAGCTATGCGACCGAACCGGTAGAGTGACGCCGGGCTTCTTGTCGACTGGGGCTTGGCATGTGTCATGGTGGTCAGGTGTTAATTCTCGCCCAGGTCGTCCAGATCAAGCGTATCCAGGAAGTCCTTGAAGGCACCCAGTTCGCCTTCATCGGCCTCATCGGCCTCTGTCTCACGGCCAGCCAGCATGCTGCCCTCGGTCACATCGTCTTCGGGCTGCATTGCCGCGCGCTTCATCACCGAGTCTGCCACAAAGATGGGCACATTCAACCGTACGGCCAGTGCAATCGCATCGCTCGGTCGGGAGTCGATGTCAACGGTTTTGCCCGCGATGGACATCTTAATGCGCGCGTAGAACACGTCGTTGCGAAGCTCGCTTACAACGATGTGCTCCACCTCAGCCCCAAGCTCACTGATGATCGTCTTCAGCAGATCATGAGTGAGAGGGCGCTGCACGGGTACGCCCTGAAGCTGAACCCGGATAGCTTCGGCTTCAAACGGGCCGATCCAGATCGCCAGGTAGCGATCCGATTCCGTGTCTTTAAGTACAACCACGCGGTCCTGTGACATCAGGCTTACACGAATGCTGTCGATCTCTACTCTGACCATGTATGACTTCCTTCGCAATCGAGTTGGTTCATTATACCATAGAACGGGTGTCGATCTATAACGGATCACGTTATGTACGACATTTCCTCATCCGTCAGCCGGAAACCGACCGCACCCAGATTATCCTCAAGCTGAGCCACTGTCCGCACACCGATGATCGGCGCGGTGATAACCGGCTGTGTGAGCATCCACGCGAGGGCAACATGGGTCAGGCGTTTGCCGTGCCCCTCGGCTACCTCACGCATGCGATCGAGCAGGGCAAAATTCTCCTCGGTGAAGTAACTGCGCACCTTGTCCGGATTGGCTGCCCGTGTGCCCTCACGGAAGTCATCCTCACGAGTGTACTTCCCCGTCAGGAAGCCTCGACCCAACGGACTGTATGGGATCACACCAAGCCCCTGCTCGAGGCACAGTGCCTTCAACTCGCGCTCGAACTCAGCGCGGTGGACCAGGCTGTAATGTGGTTGGAGACTATCAAAACGTGTGAGGTTATTCACATCGCTGATCCACAACGATTTCATCAGCAGCCAGGCCGGGTAGTTTGAGCAGCCAATGTAGCGAACCTTGCCCTGTCGCACCAGATCATCAAGCGCGCGGAGTGTCTCTTCGAGCGGTGTCTCATCGTCCGGCCAGTGTACCTGGTACAGGTCGATATAGTCTGTTTGCAAACGCCGCAGGCTGTCTTCCACCGCTTGGATGAGGTGCACGCGCGAGAGCCCTTCACCCGTTGGGCCCTCCCACATGCGCCCCCGGCCTTTTGTCGCGATGATGAGTTCACGGCGGTCTTTGCCCTGCATCCATTCACCGATCCAGGCTTCTGATACTCCACCGTCGTTGTTCTCCGCCCAGGAGGAGTAGATATCGGCGGTGTCTAGGAAGGTAAGACCAGCCTCATGCGCCCGGTCCATGATGGCAAACGAGGTCTCTTTGTCGGCACCCCAGCCAAACGTCATTGTCCCCAGACACAATTCAGAGACTTTAAGGCCGGTTTGTCCAAGGCGGCGGTATTCCATGTATAATCCTTCTGTGATACTTGGAACCTGTATAATCGAACTGTACCTGCCGGGTGTGCACTCGCTCAAGGAGAAGCGTCGTATTCTCAAGAGCCTGATCGCCCGGCTCCATCGGGAGTTTAACATCTCCTGTGCTGAGGTTGCACTTCACGACGCGTGGCAGTCGGCCTCGATTGGTGTGGCTGTGGTAACGACCAGCCAGGTCCACGCACAGGATGTGATCCGTACTGTTATGCATTGGATCGAGCGGAATCGCCCTGAGATCGACATCGTCGGGGAAACAGTGGAAATCCTGTACTAACCAGCCAACACGGAGGCACGTATGGCCGATGTAGAACCCACACCACAGACAGACAATCAGCGGCTGATCCTCTCCATCGTCCTTGGCGCGATCTTTCTGGCGATCATGGTAGTCGCTTTCTTGATCGTCAATCGGCTGGCATCCACTGCGGAAGGCGCCGCCGAACTGCCCAATGCTGTCGCAACCGATGTGAACGAGCTGATCAACCCTACACCGACCATCTTTGTGGACCCGGTGACTGTCGTCTTGCAGGTACAGTCGCTCAGCCGGTTGGAGACCGCCGCTTATACGATTGAGAAGGTCATCACTGCGGAAAACGGTGAAGGGGCATTGGGCTTCCTCTTCCGCGATCGTCTGCTTTTGGTAGCCCAGGGCGAGGTAATCGCCGGAGTTGACCTGAGCCGGCTGGACGAAGACGATATCCGCATCGCCGACGAAACAGTCTACATGACCCTGCCTGCCGCCGAGATCTTCGTCGCCACGTTGGACAATGATGAGACGTACATCTACGACCGGCAGACTGCTGTGCTCGGCCAACAGATCGACCTGGAGACTCTGGCACGACAGGAGGCCGAACAGGCAATTCTCGACGCCGCGATCGAAGACGGCATCCTCAGCACAGCACAGGACAACGCCGAACAAAGCGTTGCCAGCCTGTTGAATGCACTTGGCTTCACGGATATTGTGTTCATTGAGGCCACACCCGCCCCGGATCAGGATCGCGGCCCATGAGCGACCCAGGCCCGGCCCAGCGAGCCGCCGAACTGCGCGAACAGCTCCACTATCACAACTACCGCTATCACGTCCTGGACTCGCCGGTAATCACCGATGCCGAGTTTGACGAACTATACAACGAGCTCAGAGCCATCGAAGCCGAGCATCCGGAACTCATCACACCGGATTCGCCGACCCAGCGCGTTGGTGCCGAACCGCGCAGCGATCTACCCAAAGTGCGCCATGAGGTACCTGCTCTCAGCCTTGGCAATGCCTTCAATCAGGACGAGCTACATGCTTGGCGAGAGCGGATCGGCCGGCTGCTCGCTGAAGACATAGAACTCGACTATACAGTCGAACCCAAACTAGACGGTCTCTCCATCATACTGACCTACGAGAATGGGGTGTTCGTGCAAGGGGCCACCCGTGGTAATGGCGAGATTGGCGAGGATGTCACGCCCAACCTGCGCACCATCCCCACGCTGCCCTTGCACATCCCGGCTGACCCAGACGGACCCGCGGCACCGCGCCGTCTGGTCGTCCGCGGCGAGGTGTTCTACCGTCTGGCCGACTTTGAGGACCTTAACAAGACACGTGTGGAAGCTGACGAAGCACCCTTTGTGAACCCACGCAACGCCGCATCCGGATCACTGCGCCAACTCGATCCATCCATCACGGCACAACGTCCGCTGACACTGGCTGTCTACACCATCATGACGGGTGAGGGCGACCTACCCAATACCCAATGGGAGACACTGCACCTGCTGCATGATTTGGGTTTCCCGGTCATGCTGGAATACAGCGACCATTTTACTGACTTTGATGCGCTGGCTGACCACATCGCCAACTGGGAGGAAAAGCGGAGCAGCCTGCCCTTTGAGATCGATGGGCTGGTAGTGAAGATCAACGACCATGCCACCCGTCAGGATCTGGGCGTGGTCGGCAAGGATCCACGTGGCATGCTCGCGTACAAATTCCCCGCTGAGGAGAAAACAACCAGGCTCCTGGAAGTAGGCATCAACATCGGGCGAACTGGTGTCGTGATGCCCTACGCGGTGCTCGAGCCCGTTGAGATCGGCGGTGTGACGGTCAAGCGGGCTACCCTGCACAACTTCGATGACATCGCAGCCAAGGACATCCGCCTGGGCGATACCGTGGTAGTCAAACGCTCCGGTGATGTGATCCCCTACGTGATCGGCCCGGTCACTGACTTGCGCGATGGTTCAGAGCAGCCTATAGAACCGCCGGAGCGCTGCCCCTACTGCGACTCGCCAGTGGTCCGGGCGGAAGGGGAAGTCGCTTATTACTGCTCGAATCCGCAATGCCCCGAACGATTGGTGCGTGCTATTGAATGGTTTGTCTCCCGCGCAGCAATGGACATTCAGGGGCTGGGGGAGCGCGTTGTACGCCAGCTTGTGGAAGAAGAATTGGTCAAGGATATCGCCGATCTATACAGTCTGACCGTCGAGGACCTCGTGCCGCTGGAGCGCTTCGCCGAGAAGAAAGCACAGAATGTGGTAGGCGCCATTAGCAACAGCAAACGGCAGCCTGCCTCACGGGTACTCACTGCGCTTGGTGTAAAGGATGTAGGCGGCGTAACAGCTGAGCTACTGCTTGATGAATTGGGCAGCATTGATGCCATCGCCGAGGCTGACCCTGATACCATCGAGTCGATCAAGGGGTTGGGGCCGCACACAGCACAGGCCGTGGTTGATTTCTTCAACGATGCGCACAACCAGCGCATCGTGGAGAAGCTGAGGCAGACCGGTCTGAAAATGGAAGCCGAGCAGCCCGCCCACGAGTCCAGTGTACTGCAAGGCCTCACGTTCGTCATTACAGGCACGCTGCCAACCCTCTCACGCACCCAGGCGGCTGCATTGATCGAGCAGCATGGGGGCCGGGTCACTAGCAGCGTGAGCGGCAATACAGACTATCTACTGGCAGGCGAGAAGGCAGGCAGCAAGTTGGACAAAGCGCAGGAACGCGGGATTCCCGTGCTTGATGAGGACGGGCTGCAACGCCTGCTGGAAGACAAAAGCTGATGGGCCAGGTTATCCTCAAGAAAGGCCGCGATGAGCCCGTGCGCCGACACCATCCGTGGGTCTTCTCCGGCGCGATAGATACACGCCGCAGCAGCATCGACGATGTGCAGCCCGGCGACGTGATCGACGTACGGGATGTGGGCGGCGGTTTTCTGGCGCAGGGCTATTACAATCCCCACTCACAGATCCGCGTGCGCCTGCTCACCTGGGATCAGAATGATCCGGTTGGTCCGGCCTGGTGGCGCGTGAGGATCGCCCGCTCAATCGCCCGGAGGGACTGGCTGGCCACCGATCCTGATACGACCTGCTACCGGCTAATAAATGCTGAGAACGACGAACTGCCCGGCCTTGTCGTGGACCGGTATGGCGACTACCTGGTTGTGCAGGCGCTCACGCTCGGTGTGGATGTGGTCAAGCAAACCGTCGTTCAGGCGTTGGTCGATCTGCTCCAGCCTGCCGGTATCTATGAGCGCAGCGATGCCGGAGTCCGCGAGTTAGAAGGGTTGGCCGATGTGTCCGGTCTGCTGTATGGCAAGGCACTGCCCGATCTGGTCGAATGCCGCGAGAACGGCATGGCCCTGTTGGTTGATCCGTACCAGGGGCATAAGACCGGCTTCTACCTCGACCAACGCGACTCACGCCGGTGGATCCTTACCCATCCGTTGGTGCAGGGCAAGCGGGTCCTCAACGCCTTCAGCTACTCGGGGTCGTTTGGCGTGGCCGCCGCCCTGAACGGTGCTGAGTCTGTCACCAATGTGGATTCATCCGAGGCTGCGCTTGATTTGGTCACCGCGCTGATGAACGCCAACAAGCTCCATGACTTCCCAGTGGAGAATGTGCCCGGCGATGTCTTTGAGGTGCTGCGCTATTATCGTGAGATGGAGCAGACCTTTGATGCCATCATCCTCGATCCACCCAAGTTCGCGCACTCACGCGGCCAGATCGATGCAGCCACGCGCGGCTATAAGGATATCAATCTGCTGGCATTGGAACTGCTGGAACCGGGTGGCCTGCTGCTGACCTTTTCGTGCTCCAGCCATGTGGATGCCGATCTCTTCCAAAAGGTGGTGTTCGGGGCCAGTGAGGATGCTGCGGTGCACGCCCAGATCATCGGCTGGTTTGCCCAACCGGCTGACCATCCAGTGCTGCTGACCTTCCCAGAAGGCCGCTACCTGAAGGGCTTGGCCTGCCTCGTCACCTGATCAGACGGCGTTCTCGGCGAGCTTTTCAAGCCGGCGGCTTGTTTCTCGCCAGGAGACGTGGCTCAACCCCAGCTTGATGCGCAGCGACTCCGGTTCCATGCCCGCACGGAAATCACGCAGGGCACAGGTCCAACGCAGCGTCTCAAAGCTGACTTTGCTGCGCTCCACCCCAGCCTGATCGGCCACATCCCGCAGCACATATTCCAGGTTGCGGGCCGTGCAGTCGAAGATCGGGCCCTGTGGTTTGCGCTGGTGTAGATACTCACGCAGCACAAGCAGCCAGCTTTCAGCCACAGGGATGAGCCGTTCCTTGTAGCGCATTTGCGGCTTGTTATAGCGGATCCAGATGCCCGGTGCATTAATGCCCGTTTCTTGCACATCCGGGCGGCGCAGGGCCATGCACTCGCCCTTTTTGATTCCGGTTTGCAGCAGAAGCGCCACCAACAGATGCGGACGCGCGTCGGGTTCAGGGGGGCGGCGCAGGGCCTGCGTGACGTCCAACACCCGGCTGACCTCCTCAGGGGTCAGCGTGTCGGGCAGCGGGCTGCTCACCGTACGTTGGATCAATGCACCGGAGGGATCACGAGGTAGAGCGCCCTCGTCTGTCAGCCACCCAAAGAAGTTTTTTAGAGCGGTGACCCGGCGTGCATACGTCTTCGGGCTGCATGGTTTGTCACGTTCGTGCAGCATCCACCTGAGGAAGGTGTTCAGTTGCTCTGTGCTAAACTCGCTGATGGGCGTGCCCATACCGGCCCACCGCGCCAACAACCCCACATCACTCTTAAACGCCTTGATCGTGTAGCGTGATGAATTGGAAAGGCGCATCCAACGCACATAAAGCTCAAGCGCCTGCCCGATCGGCAGGTTTTTGTCCAGTTGCAGCTCTGGCTCATCGAACACAAGGTCCGTCTCAGCCGGTTCGTCCGGCTCAGGATCATCGAAGAAAGAGAGTTGTTCAATCCCCGGCATGAGGGCACCCTCCCGCGATGCACTCCTGCCAGAAGACCTCGTACAACAGTGCACCGATCCGGGCCCGGTTCGGGATCGCAACATCGGCTCCCTGCTCAGTGAAGTGGCGCACCGTGTAGCTGGCATCGATCACGCCGGTGCGGATGTCATCCCGTTCTACCTGTTGGGCACTGCTGGCCAGCTGGATCATCTGGTCAAGGTTCATATCGGAGACGATGCTGTCGCGCACAGCCTCATACAGCGTTGGGGCCCGGGCAACCAACGTCGGGAAGGTTTCCGGATTCACGACCTTATCGCGGATAGCAAAGAGCACCTGCTGCTGCCGCCGGGCGCGCTCAAAGTCATTGTCGCCGTGGCGCGTACGGGCATACTTGAGGGCAGTCTCACCATCAAGGACTTGCAGCCCGGCGTTGATGTAAAACGGATCATACCCGCAGTTGGTGCGCGAATCGCAGTAAGCCGGATATTGAGGATCGTTGATCGGAGCGGGCACATCAACCTCGACCCCACCGATCTCGTCGACAAGTGTGATAAACGCCTCGAAGTTCACCAGTGCGAAGTAGTCCACCCGTACGCCGAAGTTGTATTCCACCGTCTCCATCGCCAGGGCACCGCCACCCAACACATACGCCGTATTGATCCGCTGCAGGCCGTAACCCGGCACCTCCACGTAGAGATCGCGCGGCAAGGAAAGCACGCTCGCGACGTTTTCTTCAGGGTCAAGCATCAACAGCATGATGCTGTCGGTAAGCGGACGACGATCCGTCTCACCTGGCCGGGCATCTGCGCCAAGCAGCAGTACAGTCACCCGATCCGTACCCTGCCATGCCGGGACTGTCGGGGCCAGGAAATCAGGATCGGGGGTCGCGTTCGGCGTTGCCGTGGGGATATCCATATTGTCCGGGAAGGCATTGCTCGCGCGCAGTCCGTTCACGGACGCACCAACCACTATTGCGCAGGCGATCACTCCCACGAAAGTCATCGCTGCGGCGACCAACGGCAGCCATTCAGGCAGTTGTCTCCGGCGTTTCTTCTTTTTGGAGTCTGTCGCCCGGGGTTCGCCCTGGCCGATCACCTCCACAACCGGAGATGGTGGAGCCGGAATGGGTTCATGCCGGATGGTCCGCTCACCCCCGAGCATTGTCTTTTCAGCCTGGGGCGGCGCTTTGCGATGTGTATCTGTCTTATGGGTATCGTCGCTGCTCATCACCAGTGTACTCCACAGTGTAACGGGTTCATTGTACCGTTAGCCCACACTCTGATACAATCGCCTCATATCCAGAACCTGTAACCATTGTGCAAAATTATGACCTATCCGCAGGCCACTTGGCGTGTGATTATCCATCCGGCTGCGTCCGGTGCCATGAATATGGCCATCGATGAGGCCATCGCCATGCATGTTGCCCAGGAGCACAGCCCACCCACGCTGCGCTTCTATGCCTGGGATCCGCCCTGTCTGTCCCTCGGTTACAGCCAACGCGCTTCTGATGCGGACTTCGACCGCATCCACGAGCGAGGCTGGCATATCGTCCGGCGGATTACGGGCGGGAGGGCCATTCTCCACACAGATGAAGTCACCTATTCGGTGGCACTGCGTCCTGACGATCCGCGTGGGGCGGGCAGCATCGTGGAAAGCTACCGCCGCCTGAGCGCCGGTCTGCTCGCCGGATTTGAGCGGCTGGGCGCCTCAGTAGGCTCAGAAAGGGCGGATAGCGCCGCACGACGCTTTAAGGGCCCCGTCTGTTTTGAGATGCCCTCAGACTACGAGATCACCGCCTACGGGCGCAAGCTGGTCGGCAGCGCGCAAACACGGCGAGATGGCATGCTGCTGCAGCACGGAGCCCTGCCCCTTACCGGCGATGTCAGCCGCATTGTGGATGCGCTCAGCTTTCCGGATGAAGAGGCGCGAGAAACGGCACGCCGCAGAACGCTCGAACGGGCCATTACGCTCCAAGAGGCCGTTGGTGTACGCCAGAGCATGGCCCGCACGGTCGGTCAGTTGATGGCTGGGTTCGCCGAGGCGCTGAATCTCATTCTCGAGGAAGGCCAGCTTTCTGAAGCTGAGCAGGCGGCAGCCGAGGATCTCTACCACACGAAATACACTACTGAGGAATGGCTCCACCACCGGTAATGCGCAGCCGGTGCATGATTTCCGGAGCCACGGAGTATATGCGCTCCTCCGGAACATCTGGCAGTATGGATGCCTTCCTGCGGACTGCATCATGGATCGCGTGGGCCAGCGCCGTAACATCCTCCAGCCCTACAATCCATTCACCCACATACTGGCGCACGGCCCATCCCTGAATGCCTATCTGAATAGCACGGCGCAGCGGCAGCCGATCACCGCGCAGAGTCCGGTCTGGGTCCCATTGATGGCGGACATCTGACTGGCGCAGGGCAGCTTTCCAGGCAGTATGGGTCTCGTAGACACCCTGCCGGTAGTCTGACTCGACCGATTGCGACAGAATGGTCGTGAATCCCTCGTGTGACAGCTGGATGCGCAGGATAGCTTCCTGATTGGGTTTTGTGGCATAACCAGAGCGATACAGCATCCACCCGAATGACGGCTTGATCCATGTCATGCGGTCCAGCCTGAACCCTTGGTCGAAGGTGCCCTTCGCCAACGCGGCATCAACGATCCCCCGGGTAAACGCCTGATAGACCATCACGGCCTGGTCGTCATACGCGGCACGGATCACCCGTTCTTCGCGGGGCATCAGACCAGTTCGGCGAAGTAGACCACGGTCACCCCATCGCCGCCCTCGTGGCGAGGCGCAGCTTTGTAGTCCTTGATCAGCTCGTGGCCATGGAGCTTCTCGCGGACGGCCTTACGCAGCGCGCCGCTGCCCTTCCCATGCAGAATGCGCGCCCATGGCAGCCCGGCCAGATACGCCCGGTCGATATAGTCTTCCAGCACGAGCATGCCTTCTTCAACTCGCATGCCGCGCATATCGAGTTCGAGGCCAGGGCTCTTGGGGGTGGGTGCTTTGTAGTCCGCGATCTCGACTTCGGGCTTCTCTTCGGCAGATGGCTTGCCGCCACGCCGCTCAACCTGATCCGGCTTGACGCGCACCCGCAGCACGCCGACCTGTACCTCGACCTCATCATCCAATGACAGCACCTCGCCCTCTGAGTCCAGCGTGTGCACATAGACTCGGTCACCTACCTGCAGCGGACGCTTGGTCTGCGGTTGGGGTTCTACGGTTTTTCTGCGGTGTTTAGGCTTGGTGGGCACCACTACCGGAGCCGTCCGGCGGCGGAATTCGCGTTCGGCAGCCTCGGCTTCGGCTTCCAACGCGTCGACCAGTTCTGCTGGATCGAGTTCCTCACGTTGGGCCGGTGAATACTGCTTGAGGCGGCGCCGGAGCGCATCGAGTTCATCTCGCAGAGCTTCGATCTCAGCTTCGGCCTGTTGGCGAGCTTCGGCCAGCACTTCCTGC
>JAADYX010000273.1 GCA_010092885.1 Chloroflexota bacterium
GCCCCCGCCTTTAGGCGTGGGGATGCTTACGGGCATGGGTGCTTTCCTTCTCGGTCCGTTGCGCGGATCATACACCGGATTGGGCGGGAGGGGTAGCGGTGGAACCCCATGCCGATAACCGAACCGGCAACGTTGGTGCCTGGAGTTCGTTGGTGTTGGATGCGGCGGGCAATCCCGTCATCAGCTACTATGACAACACAAACATGACATTGAAGCTTGCCATCACGCCACTTATCCTGTCGATTCATCCTCATGGGTTGTGTCCTATGCGCCCAGTCGTTCGTAACGTTTGAAGATATCGGTCGTTATCTTTTTTCCTGTTGAGTTGTGTCCGGCGTAGATCAAACAGTAGATCGGGATGTTGTTTGAGTTGCGCATCACCAGCGGTTCGGTGACATGCGAGAAGACCTCTTTCAGGCGATCGCGATACAAGTTGCCCGTCCCCGGCGCGATGGGCGACGCTTACACGCTGACCTTCCATGCCGCCGGGCAGAACGTGGCATCCGGCGGGCAGATCGGTGCCCGGGTCGAGTTCCGCGCGCAGGGCGCGACCGTCTCGACGGCTAACTGCCTGATCCCCGAGCGCGGCTCGTTCAACTGGCAGCAAGTCGTCTGCACGGCCAGCGCCGGGGCTGCCTACGACTCGGTGCGCATCAGCATCGGCTGGCAGGGTGTCGACAGCGGCCAGCTGGGCATCGATGCAGTGGACCTCAGCCGCGACTAGATAGCCCCTCTTTCCACACCGAACCGGGCGCGCCTGCGCCCGGTTCTTTTGATCTAGGGCGTAAATTGGTGTTGAACGGGAATTTGACATTCAGTACAATACTTGTACAACGCTTCACAATATCCTCGACCGATTTTTACAACGTCCGCTTCTTTCCTCGGAGGAAGCAATGACTCTCCCTGAAACCCTGACGCTGGGTCAGTATCAGCTGGCCTACAACATCTTCTCGTTCACCATTGCGGCGATGCTCGGCTCGTTTGTGTTCTTCGTGCTGTCTCGCCAGAATCTCGCGCCGCGCTACCGGGGCGCCATGGTGCTCTCGGCGCTCGTCGTGGGCATCGCGGGCTACCACTACCTGCGGATCTTCACCAACTGGGCGGATCTGTACGCCATCAGCGGCGGCACCGCCACCCTGGTGGAAGGCGCGTTCTTCAACGATGCCTACCGCTACGTCGACTGGGCGCTGACCGTGCCGCTGCTCGTTGCTGAGCTGGTCAATGTGTTGGGCCTGCCCAAAAAGCAGAGCGGCTGGCTGACCTTCCGGCTGGCGTTCGCCGCGCTGGCGATGGTCATCCTGGGCTACCCGGGTGAGGTCGCCGCGACGATCACCGGGCGTCTGGTCTGGGGCACGCTGAGCACCATTCCGTTTGTGTACATCGTCTATGTGCTGTTCAGCGAGTTGGGCGACGCCATCGACCGGCAGCCCGGCGAGGCCAAGGTGCTGGTTCGCAACACGCGCCTGCTCCTGCTGGCGACCTGGGGCTTCTACCCGATCGTCTATCTGCTGCCTGTCTTCGGCATCGGCAGCGATGCGTTCGTCGGTGTGCAGGTTGGCTACGCCATCGCCGATGTGCTGGCGAAATGTGGTTACGGCTTCGTGATCTACAACATCGCCCGCGTCAAGACGGAGGCGCTCGCTGAGACGGGCACCACCCTGCCGGAGGCCGTTCCCGCCGCCGGTGACTGATTGACCGCTGATCCATCCACTGCAGCGGGGCCCGGTTGGCTCCGCTGCGCCCGTTTGATATACATTTGAAACGCGTTAAGGTGCTTATCTCGTCTATACTGAGGGCAGACACAACCGGGGCCCAACGTCAGATGAGAGTTGACTATGAAGAAATATGAAGCGACCAGCCCGGATGTGATGGTCATCGGACAGGCGATGCTGTCGGTGGTATCCGGCATGCTCGACGAAGTAGAACCCATCCTCGACCGGTACGGAGTCTCCGAGATCGACCCGGAGGTCTGGTACCCGCAGCAGCTGTTCCTGGATATGTTCAAAGAGCTGGAGCAGGCCACCGGCGGCAACGTCTACAATCTGGTGAGCATCGGCATGCAGATCCTCGAAAAGGCCGCCATGCCGCCGGACATCCACGACATCCCATCCGGCCTGAATGCGCTGCACGCCTACTACCATATGAACGTCTGCAATGAGGATCCGGAGCGCGGCTGGACCGTCGAGGAGCGGGCGGAAGGCGTCTACGACATTGTGTGCACGTCGCCCTTCCCCTTTGACTTCGAGTACGGCATCCTCTACGCGATGGTCCGGCGCTTCGCCCCGCCCGGCGTCGACTGGACGGTTGAGATCACCGAGCGCACCGACGAATACGGTGCCTACCGGCTCACCCTCAAGTAGAACCACAAAGGCCCTTCCGCACGGAAGGGCCCCCTTGTTGATCGGGCAGCGATCAGGCTTGCGGCGGGTCCCACTCAACGATGAGGTTCTTCAGGCCGCGCATGACAAGGCTCGGCTGGTGCTCAAAGGTCTGGTCTGCGGCGAGGCGCATGTTCGGCAGGCGCTCGAGCAGAGCCTGTATGGCGATGATGCTTTCCAGCTTGCCCAGCGGCGCGCCCACACAGTAGTGGATCCCTTTGCCCAACGCCAGGTGATCGTACTTGTTGGCCCGGTGCAGGTCGAAGGTATCCGGATCCTCGAACTTCTCCGCGTCGCGGTTGGCGGAGGCGTACATCAGCTGGAGCCGCGACCCCTTCGGCAGGAAGATGCCGTCGAACTCAGTATCCTGCGTCACGGTGCGGATCAGGCCCGGCACGGGTGACTCCAAGCGCAGCCCCTCCTCGATGGCCTCAGCGGCCAGCTCGGGCTTGTCGCGCACTTCGGCGTACTGCTCCGGGTGGTGCAGCAGCAGCCACAGCGTGCTGTTGATCAGGTTGGTGGCCGTCTCATGCCCGGCGAACATCAGCTGGAGTGCCAGGCACAGGATCTCAAGATCCGCCAGCGGTTCCTCGCCTTCCTCACGTACGGTGATCAGGGCGCTGATGTAGTCATCCTGCGGGTTGGCGCGGCGGTCTTCCAGCATATCCTTGAAGTAATTCTGGAACCTGACCAGGCTGTGCGCCGCACCGACCAGCTCATCGGTGGGGGCCGCCCCGGACATCATCAGCAGCCAGTCATCGCTCCACTGCTTGATCATCTTCATGTCCTCGCGCGGCACACCCAGAAAATCCCCAATGGTGTACATCGGCAGCAGGTAGGCAAACTGCCAGGCGATATCCGCCCGGCCCTCGTCGACAAAGTCATCGATGAGCATGTGGGCCAGCTCGCGGATCTCGTCGGCCTTCTCGCGCACGCGGTTCGGGGCGAACACCTTGCCGACCAACTTCTTGAACCGCGTGTGTGAGGGCGGGTCGTTGTCAACGAGGGTCGGCACGATAGGGTAGCCCTCGGCGAGCACGGCCTCAACCTCCGGTGCGAACTCCGTGGTAACCATGAAGGAATTGGCCGAGGAGAACAGCTCCGGCTGGCGCAGGATCTGCATGATGTCCTCGTAGCGGGTCACATACCAGATGCCAAACGTCGGGCTGAAGAATATGGGGCGCTCCTGGCGTGCCCTGGCGTACAGCGGATAGGGGTTCTCCAATTGGTGCGGGTCAAGCGGATTCCACTCGACGTCTTCGTACTGGCTGCGGTCGAACTGCTGAACCATCGAAAACCTCCCTGTAGCGGGCGCGGCTGCCCGCTGACTTGTGGTGTGTGCAGTTAGCGTAACTGCCCCTATGGTACCAGCCTTCCGCGCACACACCATATGGATTTGGATTGATATAGGTTTGAAACGCAGCAGGTCTATCTTAGGGTTTATAATAGCATCAAGTTGACCTAAATTATCACCTAGCACGCACGGAGGAAACTCATGGAGAAGTACAAAGCAACCAATCCGGACGTTGAAGTCAGTGGTCAGTCCATGCTGTCCGTTGTGGCGGGCATGCTCGACGAGGTCCAGCCCATCTTGGATAAGTACGGCATCGAGGCGATCGATCCGGAGGGCTGGTATCCACAGCAGGTATTCATTGATATGTTCAAGGAGCTGCAAGAAGCCAAAGGC
>JAADYX010000274.1 GCA_010092885.1 Chloroflexota bacterium
GATCTGCACACGCTGATCGAAAAGACGCTGGAAACCTTCCAGGCGGAATTCGATGAGGCTGGTATGGCGGTAGTCATGGACGGCGACCCCACCGGCCCGGATGTGAACGGCGATCCATCCCGGCTGCGCCACGCCATCGAAGCGCTGATCCGCAACGCCATCCAATACAGTCCGCATGGTGGCACCTTACGGGTGACGGTTGGTAAGGTGGGGGGAGAGGCGCTGATCGTGTTTCAGGATGAGGGGGTTGGCATCTCCAAGCGCGACCTCTCCCGCGTGTTCGAACGCTTTTTTCGCGGGCGGCCTGTCGATGACAAGGGCCATACAATCGATGTTAGGGGCATGGGTCAGGGTTTGTATGCGGTAAAATCGATAGTAGAAGCCCATCAGGGCGATGTTTCCATCGAAAGCGAGCCGCAGCGCGGCACCAAAGTGACCATTCGCCTGCCCGTTCGCGGCTGAACTATACTGGATCGACATCATGCGCAAAGCGGTGATCAAAGCCGTGTGTTCCATTGATGGCCTGGCCTACCCGGATGCCATACATATCGCACGCCTCAACCTCTCGATCTACGAGAGCATGGTGATCGGCTACCTGCGACAGGCCCACTACAAGCTGCGCATGCGCCGGTCGCTGTCTGTGGATGAATGGCAGGCGCACATCATCCATGCGGTGGATGGTGCCCTACGCTACCGGGAGCGTGAACAGATGATCATGGCTATGGCGCTGGCCATGACGCTGATCACGACCGTGCACGGCGGCACGTGGGGCCTGCAGCGCGCCTTTGAGCAGGTGCAGCGCAGCGCCCTGCGGCGGGTGCAGGTCAAAAAGGCGGAGCGCCGCGTGCGGCGTCTTGTCCCTTCGGATATGATCCGTCGCATCCCGGTGTGGGTCAAGCTGCCGGACGCCGTGATTGCGGGCTATAACGTCCCGGCGGAAGCCGCCGAACGGATGCGCATGACCGGTTACAGCGAAGTCTGGGGCATCGAGTTCGCCCACCGCATCAGCGACGTGAACGGCATCCTGCTGCGGCTAGAAGGCGTGATGCCCATCATCTGGCGAATGGACGGCGATCTCACCCTGATCGCCCCACTGGAAGGACTATAGGAGGCACTATGCGAGACGGAATCTGCCCCAAATGCGGTTCAGACGAGGTGTATTCGGGCGCGCAAATCCCCAACAAAGAAGGGCCGGAAGGCGTCAACACGATCCCGGTGTGGGGCCAGTTCGCGACCCCTGCTCCGCTGGATAACTACGTCTGCCTGAACTGCGGCTACGTGGAAAGCTACCTCAGTGACGCGCACAAACTGCGCCAGATCGCCACACGCTGGAAGCGCGTCCTGCCATTTGAGGAGCCGTATCCGGCGGAAGAAGAGCCGTACGATGACACCTTCACCGGTGAGTGAGCTGGGCTATCGTTTCAGCGTGCCGGCCACGACCGCCAACCTCGGCCCCGGCTTTGATAGTTTAGGCATGGCGCTGGCCCTGCGCAATGTGATCAGCGTGCAGCCTGTGCCCGGCGAGGCGCTCGATCTGAAGGTGACCGGCGCTGTTGGCCTGCCCGCCGGTGAGGATAACCTCATGGTGAAAGCCATGCGCCGCGTGCTCGGTGAACGCAAGGTGGGCGCACAGATCGAGGTCTCGGCGCATATCCCACCGGCCAGTGGGATGGGCAGCAGCGCGGCAGCTATCGTCAGCGGCGTGATGGCGGGCAGCCTGCTGCTTGACGACCCGCTTGAGCCTGCCGATCTGATCAAGCTCGCCGTCGAGATCGAGGGTCATCCGGACAATGTCGCCGCAGCGATGCTCGGGGGCCTGACAGCCAGCAGCTATGTGGACGGCACACTGCTGGTCCGGCGCATCCCCACGGAGAACATCCGTGTGGTGATCGCCTTGCCGAAAGTGGAGGCCAGCACGGCTGATCAGCGGGCCGCTCTGCCCGACTCGGTGCCGCTCAAGGACGCCGCGGCCAATATCGGGCGGGCGGTGCTCGTCGTGGAAGCCCTGCGCGCAGGCGACTTAGGGCTGCTGCGCGATGCCATGGTGGACTGCCTGCATGTACCCGCCCGCTCGGAGGCCATTCCCGGTTACGAGGCAGTGGTGCGCGCGGCACAGTCAGCCGGGGCACAGGCCGTGACGATCAGCGGGGCAGGCCCGGCGGTGATCGCCTTTGCGGGCAGCCGCCACCGCCAGATCGCGGCGGCCCTGGAAACCGCCTTCCGCTCGGCAGGGGCCCCCGCCCGGACGTGGGTGCTCCCCGTGGATCGCGATGGTTTACGCGGCGAACAGTTTGAAGGAGAGGCGTGATGGATAACTTGCCCCAACCCGGCGACCCGGAATGGAACCGCCTTATTGATGAAGGGCTGCGCTCCTCGCTGGATAGGACCAATTCATTTAATGCCCTGCTGTGGGTGGGCGGGATGTTAGTCGTCGTGGTTGTTGCCGTTGTGATCATCATTGCCGGGCTGACGGTGCTCAGCAGCGCGCAGGGCACGGTCTTCACACAGCCCAGCACCTGGCCGACAGCCACCGGCCGCATTGAGGAGGCCTATACCGTTGACCGCGGCGACGGTCGCTTCGATGTGCACATCGGTTTCAGCTATGTGGTTGGCGAGCGAACCTTCACCGGCGAACAGGTCGTGGATACGGTCGGCAGCCAAAGCGCCGCAGACGAACGCGCAGCGGGCTATCGCGGCGATGTGCAGGTGGTGTACCATCCAGCCGTGCCGGGGTTTGGGCTGGTTGACCCCCCAGGCGATGGGACCTTTCTGCTGGCGGTCATCATTATGGGCGGCCTCACCGTGATGGTTGTCGTCGGATTTTTCATTGTGGGGCTGTTTATTCTGCGGCGTCTCCAGTTCGGCTCCAACAAACGCCAGGTGCTGGGAACACCGCTGCGATGAACTTTGTGCGCACGAGCCGCCTTGCCCAGTACAGTCTACGCCGTCTGCTCGGGGCAGTGGTGCTGCTTGGCATCGTGATCACCGGCGGTACGGTGGGTTACTGGCTCATCGAAGGCTGGACTCTGCTGGAGTCGCTGTACATGACTATGATCACCATCACGACTATCGGCTATGGTGAGCCGCGCCCGCTCTCCAGCAACGGCACGCTGTTTACTCTTGTGCTCATCGTCACCACCATCGGCATCATTGGCTATTCGCTCTCTACGGTGACCGCGTTTATCGTTGAGGGCGAATTCAATCGCATCCTGAGGGGACAGCAGATGGATCGACGAATCCAGCGCATGCGTGACCACGTGATCCTGTGCGGCTGCGGCTCAACCGGGCTGTATATCGCCGAGTCGCTGCACAACAGCCCGACGCCCTTCGTGGTGGTTGAGCTCAACGAGAGCCGCATTGAGCGGATGTTGGAGCACGTGAGTGATGATGTACCATACATCATGGGCGACGCCACACAGGATGAGATCCTGCGCCGCGCTGGGATTGAGCACGCCAAAGGGCTGTTAGCGGCCGTCAGTGACGACAAGGACAACGTCTTCATCGTGCTGACCGCGCGCTCCATGAAGGCGGACCTGCGCATTGTGGCCCGTCTGATCAACGAGGACAATGCCGGAAAGCTGCGGCGCGCTGGGGCCGATGAAGTGGTTTCACCGAATGCCATCGGCGGCCAACGGATGGCTTCTGTGATGATGCGCCCATCCGTTGTCAGCTTTCTCGATGAGCTCTCCCACGGGCCCAGCCCACTTGGCTTCGACGAGATACCGGTCAACGATTTCCCCAGCCTGATCGGCAAGACGTTGGGCGAAGCGCACATTGCGGCTGAAACCGGCATGCTGGTGGTGGCCATTCACAACGGGGCTGACGCGCGCTTCAACCCCGGCAGGGATGCCGTGCTACATGCTGATGACGTGCTGCTGGTCATTGGCACACCCGAGCAGCGCGCTCAACTGGAAAGAATTGACCTGGGATCCTGATCGGTATACCATAGGGGTAAGAGGCTACTCGTCCTCGTTGCGCTGTGGCTGGACGAGTTCGGAAATGCGGTGTTTGACGGCATAAGCCGCGGCTTCCGCCCGGTTCTGAACACCCAGCTTGGACAGGACACTTGAAACGTAGTTGCGCACAGTGCCCTCTCCAAGAAACAGTTCAGCCGCAATCTGACGGTTGGTCATGCCCTGGGCAACCAATGCGAGGACGGCCAGCTCCTGGTTGGTTAGGTCTTCAAACGCGGCGGAAAGCTGGGTCTTGCGGGCCTTGCGCATCTCATTGAACATGGAGGTTGTCATCGCGGGGTCGAGGATGCCCTCGCCACGGCTGACACGGTCAATCGCCTCCACAAGCTGGTCATCACCGATGCGCTTGAGCACATACCCCGCTGCCCCCGCCTGAATGGCCGAGAACAGAAGCTCATCCTCCGCGTAGGAGGTCAACATCACGACCCGCGTCGTAGGCACCTTTTCGGAAATCTGCTTGCAGGCCTGGATACCTGAAATGCCCGGCATGCGGATATCCATCACAACCACATCCGGCTGGTGCTCCTCGGCCAGGGCGACCGCTTCTTCACCCGTCTCCGCCTCAGCAATGACCCGCAGGTGCTCGTGGCGTTCCAGCAGAGCCTTGAGGCCCGCACGTACGACCGCATGATCATCAGCCAGTAGAATGTGCACAGTCGATTTGGACATAATGAACCTATCTTCTCTAAATTACAAACGACAAACGTGAGTATACAGCGATTGGGAGAACTTTCCCCTAGCGTTAGAATGATACAGAACAAAACGCCCCAAAAACAAGTGACGAAGGTAACTGTATTCACGTGAAAAACGCAATGAAAGAAGAACTGGCGACCATGAATGAGATTGTCCAGGCGGTGACCTACGCAGTTAAAGCAGGTGAGGTGAGAGAGGTTCTCCACCGGATTGCGCAAGCGGCCCGTTCACTTGTGGGGGCAAGCTACGCAGCCTTGGGCGTCCCGGATGGCGACGGCGGACTTCTCTATTTCACCCATGTCGGCCTTTCCGAAGAACAGACCGCACAGATCCCCCATCCCCCGCAGGGGCGTGGGCTGCTCGGTGCGATCATGACCGAACGCAAGAGCATCCGGTTGAACGACATGGCCCTGGATGCGCGCAGCAGCGGATTTCCGCCCGGCCACCCGCCGATGAGCAGTTTTCTGGGTGTGCCGATCCAAGTCGGCGATCAGCTGTTTGGCATGCTGTACCTCACGGATCGGGTGGACGGCCAGCCCTTTGACGAATACGACGAATGGCTCATTGAGACCATCGCTGGCTACGCAGCCCTGGCGATAGCCGGTGTCCGCCTGCACGAACAGCAGAGTCGTATTCAGCTGTTTGAAGAACGCGAGCGCATCTCCATGGCGCTGCACGATGGCATCATCCAGGATCTGTATGCTATCGGTATGCACCTGGAACTGCTGCGTTCCCAGCCAGACATCCAACCGGCGGATCTCAACCCGGCTATGGAGGCGCTCAACAACGTCATTGATGATATCCGCGCCTACATCCTGGATCTGCGCACCTCCAGCTATGAGAAGCGCACGGTCTATGAATGCATGGACGATATGGTCCGGCGGCTGGGCCTGTACCGTGAACTCGATGTCAGCCTGGACGTGCCCCATGCACAGCCACCCCTCTCCCCGGTGACCTTTGAGGCGCTGTGCCAGATCGTGCACGAAGGGCTGAGCAACGTTGCCCGCCACGCGGAAGCGCAACATGTGCGCATCCGCTGCTGGCATCAGGGTGGCCGCTATTTTGTGGTCGTTGAGGACGACGGCATCGGTTTTGACCCGCAGAACGAGGCCTCTGAACATGGCATGGGGCTGCGCAACATCCGGCAGCGGGCTCGCCTGCACGGTGGTGAGGTCCGGATCACATCAACGCCGGGTGTTGGCACGCTTTTGCGGATATCTATGCCTGCTCTATCCGTCAACGGGTGACGTTTATCACCCTAATCTCATACCGATTGTGCTACCGCCGAATGCCTTCAGACGCTACACTAGGTATAAGTTTGAAGGGGAGGCATAGAAATTATGGTAGCTGTATCGTCAATTATGACTGCGAACCCGATCACCGCGGACTACAATGACACGCTGCGGACGGCTCTTCGCAAAATGGCATCGATCAACGTGAACCACCTGCCTGTGCTCGACAGCGACGGGCACCTGGTAGGTATCGTCAGTGACCGCGATGTGCGGCGTGTGCTGGATCTGCCCGAACTGATGCTGCACAATTGGGAAAAAGTGCCGGATCTCGACACGATCCGGGTCCGGCAGATCATGACCGCCGCACCGATTATTGTGGAGCCACACGCACCCGCCGAGGACGCCGCCCGCCTAATGCTGGTTAATCACATCAGCAGCCTGCCGGTGATGCGTGCTGAGACGCTGGTTGGCATCGTGACCAAGTCCGATATACTGGTGGCGTATCTGCGCATGGTGGAGCGCCAGGAAAAAAACCGGACCAACCTGATGATGGTTGACAGCAGCTCCATGGAGGGGCGTCCGCCACTTTCCTAACTGACCGGACCGTCCTCCCCAGTTGGGCCAGCCACGACGCGTTGGCCCCTTCTGTTACCCCTCGGTTGGCAGCCGCCTGTCGAGCAGGGACCGCGCCTGCTCAAGGGCATCCGGTGCCGCCGCATCGATCCAGCGTATGGCCATATCGTCTCGTGTAAACCATGAATTCTGGTGGCGTGCCAGCCGCCGTGTGCTGCGCCGCATCTGCGTGATGGCCTCCTCCATATCGATCTCACCCCGCTCAACAGCCGCCAACTCCCGGTAGCCTATAGCGGACATACTTGGCAGCGCGGGATCGATGCCTGCTGCCAACAGCTGCCGCACCTCGGCAGCAAAGCCGCGCGCCACCATCCGGTCGATGCGTTCGTCGATGCGGGCATACAGGTCCTCGGTCTCGCGCTCCAGCCCGATCAGTGTAAAGGCGTAGCGAGGTGGGCCGTGGCCCTGCTGGTCGGACATCGGTTCGCCCGTGTTGTAGTACACTTCCAGCGCGCGGATGACGCGCCGGACGTTGTTCGGGTGGATGCCTGCCGCTGCCTGTGGATCGACGGTAGCCAACTCCGCGTGGAACGCCTCCGCCCCGATGCGTTCGGCGCGCTCTTCCAACGCCTCACGAATGGCCGGGTCGGGCGTCACATCGGGGATCTGGTAGTTGTGCACCAGCGCGTGGATGTACAGGCCCGATCCGCCCGTGATGAAGGGCACCCGGCCGCGCCCGGTGACCGCTGCCATGGCCGCGTCGGCCAGATCCTTGAACTGCCCCAGCGTGATCGTGTCTGCGGGGTCCGCAATATCGACCAGATGGTGCGGGACGCGGGCGCGCTCTTGCGGCGTGGGCTTCGCCGTGCCGATATCCATGCCCCGGTAGAAGGCGCTGGCATCCACATTGACGATCTCGCCGTTGAATTCCTCAGCCACTGCCAACGCGAAGCGGGTCTTGCCAACCGCCGTCTGCCCGAGGACCACCACGGCAGGCGGCAGGTCAGGAGCCACGGGCTGTGATGAAGTCGATCATGGCCGCCAGCTCGGCGCGCGGCCCATCTTCCACCAGGAAGTCCATCTCGCCGAAGATATCACGGGCATGCCCGGCGAGTTCAGCGGCGCGCTGCCGGGCATAGGCGATGCTGCCGTAGGCCTCCATCAACCCGATCACCTCGTCAACCATGGCCTGGTCGATCGCCTCACGCGGCAGGCACATCACCGCATCGATGCGGTCGCGGTCGGCTTCGGAGGCATGGGCCAGCAGATGCGCCAGCAGCAGCGTGATCTTGCCCTCGGCGATATCACCGCCGCGCTGCTTGCCATCACCGTCGGAGGCGACATCCAGCACGTCATCGATGATCTGGAAGGCCCGGCCCAGGTTGACGCCAAAGCGGTTGATCACCGGCAGGATCGCGTGGTCCAGCTGTGCCGGGTCCGTGCTCGCGATGATCGCGCCCAGCCGCATCCCCCCGGCGATGGTGTAATACCCGGTCTTGCCGTCAATGATGTAGAAGTAGTCGTCCTCAGTGAAGTCCAGGCGTTTCTGCCACATCAGCTCAGCCGTCTGCCCGACACAGGTGCGGTAGAGCATCCGGTGGAACTCGTCCATCACGGCGAGGGTCTTGCTCGCGCCGAGGATCGGCTCGTTGTCACGCAGCATGTGCCACATCAACAGGTGCAGCGCATCCCCGGCATTGATGGCATGGGCATCCCCATGCATGATCTGCAGCGCATCCTCGCCGCGCCGCAGCAGCGATTGGTCCTCTACATCGTCGTGCACCAGCAGCCAGTTCTGGCTGATCTCCAGGGCGGCTGCCGTCTGTACGCCGCTGTCATAGGCACCGGTCATAGCCTCCAGCGTAAGCAGGAGCAGGGCCGGGCGCAGGTACTTGCCACCCCGGTCCGGGTAGTTGCGTACCAGGTCCCAGTGGAAAGCCTCGACTTGTGTACTGCGCGCGTCTGAGATCCCTGCTACACTGCCGCCGTGCAGATACTGCTGCATCCTTGATTGCACGGGGGCGCGCAGGCGGTTCAGCGTTTCAAGAAAGGCATGTGTCATCAGATCGTCTTTCCCCTGTGTGCGTGATCAAAACAGTACTCTCACTGGAATAAAGGGTCAAATCCGGTATAATATGTCTGCCTATTTATGTATTGGTAGAGGACCAAATATGATGAGCCACTATGATCGGACACCACCAACGGTGGCCCCCCTTCTCCTTGGGGCGTTGGTCACCGTGCCGGTCGCCATGATTCTCAGTGCTGCATTTGGCAGCGTGCCCCTCGGATGGATGGGCGGGCTTTCAGCCGGGTCACTGCTCAGCGCAGTGTTCACCACGCTGATCGACCTTAAGCACTGAGCATTACCACAGCAGCCCCTTGCGGGCTGCTGTTCCTCTCCCTGACGGCTGCCCACCGCTGCCCCCACGGCCCTTGCGTCCCCTTAGCAAGTCGGTTATGCTGCACGTAAGCTAATCGAGAAGGGACATCCCCCATGACAGAACTCTCTCGCCGTGATTTTCTCCGCTCTGCGGGCATGTTTGGCGTCGGTTTTGCCGCCACCGGCCTTCAGCAAGACGAAACCGGAATACAGCCGATGGGCCCGGTCACCCACTGGTGGGGTGAACCGCTCGGCCGGATTCTACTCAATGTGATGACTGTCTACGAACAGCCAAGCTGGCAGGCCAAACCGACCGGCGTCTTCTATTATTATAACGATGTGGTGCAGGTGCTGTCCGCCGTCGGTGGGGAGGGGCTGTACCACACTAACCATACGTGGCTCCAAACTCCGGATGGCTACATCTACTCGTCCTGGGTGCAGCCCGCCAACAGCTACTTCAACCCGGTGGTGCCCATCGGGGAAGGGGGGGCGTGGGGCGTCGTCACCGTGCCGATGAGCAGTGCGCGCTCAGGCCCCAGCGACGAAGCCTACCGCCGCCACTGGATGCATTACAACACCGTCAGCCGGGTGGTCGGCCTGGAAAATGACTACTACTTGGTGCAGGAGATCTACGGCTACCAGTATTGGGTCAAGGCTGCCCACATGCGGATCATACCGCCGGAAGAGGTCGCGCCGATCAGCACGCACGTCCCGGCAGAGGCCAAGCGCATCGAGATCAGCATTGGCGAGCAGCGGCTCTACGCGCTGGAAGGTGAAGCCGTCGTGTATTCGGCTCCCGTCTCGACCGGTGCGCCGGGCTTCAACACCCCCCACGGCGAGTGGTCCGTGATCGACAAACGGCACAGCCAGCGCATGACCGGCGGCGTCGGGGCCGGTGCCTACAATCTGCCCGGCATCCCGTGGATCAGTTACTTCACCTACGGGTGGGTCGCCCTGCACGGCTGCTACTGGCACAATGACTATGGGCGGCTGCACAGCAACGGCTGCATCAACCTGCGTCCGGAGGACTCCAAGTGGCTGTTCCGGTGGACGACACCACAGGCTAACTACTGGGACTTCCGTACGCTGGCCACGCCGGATAATCCAGGCACGCGGATAATCACCCGCTGGTAGGGTTGCTTGACAAATCGATCCGGCACGCTATAATACTGAGCACGAGAGCCGCGGTAGCTCAGTTGGTAGAGCATCGCACTGAAAATGCGAGGGTCCCCAGTTCGAGTCTGGGCTGCGGCACAAAGCCGTCGGGAGCACCGGCGGCTTCTTCTTTCTCTGGAGAGGACGTCTGTGAGTCACGACAAACTGCGAGTCGGGGTGTTGTTCGGGGGTCGCAGCGGCGAGCATGAAGTCTCGCTGCGGTCCGCCCGTTCCGTGATGGATGCCATCGACCGCGACAAGTACGAGGTGCTGCCCATCGGCATCACGAAGGAAGGCCGTTGGATCGCGGGCGGCGATCCGCTGGCGGTACTCGCTGCTGGCAGCGACGGCTCCACACCTGCCGCCCTGATCGGCGCACCCGGTGACCCCACGCTCAAAGCCATTGAACCGGCGGGCCTGCGCGACATCGCCCACCTGGATGTGATCTTCCCTGTGCTGCATGGCCCCTACGGCGAAGACGGGACCGTGCAGGGCCTGCTTGAACTGGCCGACATTCCGTATGTGGGGGCGGGCGTGGTCGGATCGGCGGTTGGCATGGACAAAGCGATCTTCAAAGCCGTCATGACCGCCCACGATATCCCCGTGCTGCCCTACCGGCTTGTTACCCGCGCCCGTGTCGACTCCGATCTGGAAGCCGTGCTCGATGCGATGGAAGCGGCATTCACCTACCCGCTGTTTGCCAAACCCGCCAACCTTGGGTCGAGTGTGGGCGTCAGCCGCGCCGCCGACCGTGAGTCGCTGCGTGCCGCCCTACAGGAGGCCGCCCGCTACGACCGGCGCATCCTGGTTGAACAGGGCATCGCCGCCCGCGAGATCGAGATCGCGGTGCTGGGCAACGACGATCCGCTTACCTCCATTCCCGGCGAGATCGTGCCCGGTGATGTCTTCTACTCTTACGCCGACAAGTACATCAACGACGCCGCCGGGCTGCTGATCCCGGCCCCCATCCCTGATGATCTGGCCGTGCACGCGCGTGACCTGGCCCGGCAGGCTTACCTCGCTGTGGACTGTGCCGGTCTGGCCCGCGTGGATTTCCTGCTGGACAAGGGTTCCGGCGCACTGTGGATCAACGAGGTCAACACGATCCCGGGCTTCACCTCGATCAGCATGTACCCCAAACTGTGGGAGGCGACCGGCATCCCATACCCGGAGCTGATCGACCGCCTGATACAGTTGGCACTCGAGCGCCACGCTGAGAAAAGCCGGAACCTGACCACCTACGGAGAGTGACCGTGGCCCGCCGCGAACCCGCCGTCCGCCGTGCCCGTCGTTCAGGCAGACTATCGCTGCCGCGTTTTGGCCCGATTCCGTGGCGGGTGGTCAGCCTGCTGCTTGTCCTGCTGTTGGCCGGGGCAGGGGCTGGCCTCTTCCTCAACCCGAGTTTCTACGTATCACAGGTGGAAGTTGGCGGTAACCGTTACATGCCACCGGAAGAAGTCTACGCGCGCAGCGGCATCGCTGGGTTCCATATCCTGTGGGTGGAACCGGAGCGAGTCGCCGAGGCCGTCGCCGAGTCGCCTTCCATAGAGAGTGCGCAGGTAAGCATCTTCTGGCCGGCGCGCGTGCAGATCCGCGTCCGTGAGCGCGAACCGGCGGTGGTCTGGCAGCAGGCGGACTCCGCCTTTTGGGTGGATGTCAACGGTAACCTGATGGTGGCGCGCCGCGAACTGCCCGATCTGGTACGGATCGTCAACCAGGGTGACTCTATCCCCTTCCGCTGCCCGGGGCCGGGCTGCCCGCCCGGCGAAGAGGATGTGACCCTCCAGCCGCCGGTGATCGCCGGTGCCCTCCAGATCAAGACCCTGCGCCCCGATGTGAGCGTGTTATACTATTCAGAAGCGATCGGGCTCAGCTTTGACGATCCGCGCGGTTGGCGGGTCCACATGGGTACCGGGGTGAACATGGACGTGAAGCTCACCCTGTATGAGCGTGTAGTCGCTGATGTGCTCTCGCGCGGGCTGACTCCCACTGAGGTTGATGTCAGCGCGCCGGATGCACCCTTTTACCGGACACAGCCATAAAGGGGCTGGCGTGGCATCTGTAGAGCGTATAGTCGTCGGTATTGACGTGGGCACCACCAAGATCGCGGCACTCGTCGGCGAGGTGAAGGAAGAGGGCGCGATCCGCATCCTCGGGTTGGGCATTGAGCCCGCCACGGGCATGCACCGCGGCACCGTGGTGGATGTCGCGCAGGCCACGCAGGCGGTCCGCTCTGCTAAACAGCAGGCCGAACGCACCTCCGGCTTTGAGATCGGGCGCGCGTTCGTAAGTGTGGCGGGCAAACACATCGGCTCGATCAACAGCCGCGGCGTGACCGGCCTCAACCCGAACCGGGGTGTTGTCAGCGCGGAGGATGTTGCCCGCGCGCTGCAGGCGGCGCAGGCCGTCGCGCTGCCGCATAACCGTGAGGTGCTGCACGTCATCCCACGGACCTTCACCGTTGACGGGCAGCCCGGCATCCGCAACCCGATTGGCCTGCACGCCTACCGCCTTGAGGTGGAAGCGCACATTATCACAGCGGCATCTTCCGCCCTGCGCAACCTGGAAACCTGCGTGCAGGACGCCGGCATGAACGTGGACCGTTTTGTGCTGAATCCGCTGGCCAGCGCGGAGGTCACCCTCGCGGATGCCGAACGCGAGTCGGGTGTGGTCGTCATCGATATCGGCGGCGGCACCACGGATATCGCAGTGTTCATCGATGGAACGGTGTGGCACACCGCCGTGATCGAGGTGGGCGGCAGCCATGTGACCAATGACATCGCGATGGTGCTGCACCTCCCCCCCGACGAGGCCGAACGCATCAAGATCAGCGATGGCAACGCCGCGCCGCACACCGTCAACCCGGACGCGATTGCCGCCGTGCAGCCCTTCGGTGAGAACATGCCCACGCAGGTTCTCTCCAGCGATCTCTCAGCGATCATTGAGGCGCGCATCGAGGAGATGTTCACCCTTGTGCTGCAAGACCTCAAACGCAGCGGCTACGATGGGCTGCTGCCCGCTGGGGTCGTGCTGACGGGTGGTGCCTCTTCGCTGACGAACATCCAACAGACCGCCGCCCGCGTGATGAAGATGCCCGTCCGGCTGGCCGCTCCGCAGAACCTGACCGGCCTGTCTGACAAGCTCAGCTCACCCTCCTTCGCGACGAGTGTGGGCCTGCTCAAGTATGCCAGCCGCACCGATGCATCGGGCGGGCCGTACCCCGCCGATGGGAGCCCACGCCGCCCGCGCGGCCCGGACATCGGGCGGGCCATCAGTGACTTCCTCGGGCGCCTCCTGCCGGATTGATTTTTCCCCTGTTGATGCAGCGTTAGGGTCTCGTACGAATTTCAGGCCGAAATCCGGTTTGAATCGTTCTAACGATCCGTCCATAGGCGCTCATCCGTTCTATTAGCCGCGTAAATCCGCCGGATCCGCACGAACCTTAAAAGCTGTCACAAGCACAATATTTTAAGATGGTTTATAGGCATGACGGTTGCAGTTCGCGCTTGGCGTATGGTACGATGTGCAAGCCTTCGAATGGGATGGTATTCAGCCCACACGGCAGAAAAAAACAAGGAGCTATTGACCCATGCGGTGCCCGAACTGCGGCGCGACTGAAACGCGCGTCTCGGACACGACTAGTGACCCCTTCCGTAGTGAAATCCGACGCCGCCGTACGTGCCAAACGTGCGGCGAACGGTTCACCACGCTTGAACGGATCCGCATGGAAATGCCCCTCATCGTCAAGGAAGGGCCTGATGGCCTGCCCATTCGTCGCGAACCCTACGACCGGGATAAAGTGCGGCGCGGCATCCTTATCGCCTGCGCCAAACGGCCCATCTCACGGGCGGCGGTTGACCGCCTGATCGATACGGTAGAAGAAGAACTGCGCCAGAGCGGCCGTGACGAGATCGCCAGCCACGAGGTTGGTGAACTGGTCATCGCGGGGCTGCGCGAGCTCGATGAGATCGCCTATATCCGCTATGCTATCGTGTTTTTGGGCCTGGAGGATCTGACCGCTGTCCGGCAGGAGATCGACCGTCTCTTCGCCGAGCAGGGTGCCCGGTCAACGCTGGACTTATAGCCCCTGCTAGGGGATCCGCCACTGACCCCGACGGGTATTCCTGTCGGGCGTTCACGTTCTAAGGAGGTACTGTGGTCGATACAACGCTGGACAACCAATTTAACGATGTCGGCATTCGGGTGGGAGGGGAGCGCCCACCGCTCAAGCAGCCGATTGAAATGACGGACAACGCCCGCACGGTATTAAAGCGCCGCTATCTGCGCCGGGGCCCGAATGGCCAGCCGGTTGAAACCGAAGAGGAGATGTTCTGGCGCGTGGCGTGGAATGTCGCCATGCCGGAAGTGAATTACGACAGTGACCAGCAGGCCGTCGCTGAGACGTTCTACCACATGCTGACCGCGCGTGAGTTCTTCCCCAACTCACCGACGTTTACCGGCGCGGGCACCCCCCTCGGGCAGCTGGCGGCCTGTTTCGTGCTCAAGATCGATGACGACATGGGCCGCACCGGCCAGGGCATCTTTGATACGCTGCGCCACGCGGCGCTCATCCAGCAGACGGGCGGCGGCAACGGATTCGCGTTCAGCGGTCTGCGGCCCAAGGGCGCGATTGTACGCAGCAGCAACGGCCAGGCGACAGGCCCGGTGGGTTTCCTGCGCGTGTACGATCAGGCCTTTGGCGAGATCGCGCAGGGTGGCAGCCGCCGCGGCGCGAACATGGGTGTGCTGCGCGTTGACCACCCGGATATCTATGAGTTCATCACCTGCAAGACGAGTGAAGACGCGATCACCAACTTCAACATCTCTGTGGGCATTACCGACGAATTCATGCAGGCCGTGCGCGATGATACGGACTTCACGCTGCGCAGCCCGGAAAACCGCGAGCCGTGGAAGACGGTCCGCGCGCGTGACCTGTTCAACGAGATCGTCACACATGCCCACCACAACGGCGAACCGGGCATGCTCTTCCTCGATACCGCCAATCGCGACAATCCCGTGCCGCATCTCTATGATCTGGAAGCGACCAACCCCTGTGGCGAGCAGTGGCTCGGCCCATTTGAGAACTGCTGCCTGGGCAGCATCAACCTGGCGGTGCATGTCACCGATGACGGCCGTGTCGACTGGGACAAGCTCAAGGAGACGACCCGGCTGGCCACACGCTTCCTCGATGACGTGGTGGATGCCAACAGCTATGTGCCGGAGATCCCGCAGCTGCGCGCTGCCGCCGAACGTGTGCGCCGCATCGGGCTGGGCATCATGGGCCTGGCGGATATGATGTACATGCTCGGCGTGCGTTATGGCTCGCCGGAGGGTCAGGAGTTTGCCTCCCAGGTGATGGAGTTCATCCAGTACCACGCCATGAAGACCAGCACCCGGCTGGCCAAAGAACGCGGATCCTTCCTGGCGATCACAGGCAGCCGCTTCGATCCGGACGACCTCCAGTGGGAGCCGCCGACGCCGCTGGTCCCCTACACAGGAGATTGGGGCCGCCCCACAATCGACTGGGCCAAGGTCACCAAAGCCATCAAGAAGCACGGGATCCGCAACGGGGCGGTGACCACCATCGCGCCGACGGGCACCATCTCGACGGTGGCCGGGGTTGAGGGCTACGGCTGCGAGCCTGTCTTCGCGCTGGCATACGTCCGCTATTTTGATGACAACGGCGTGCGTCGCCAGCTCCAGTACACGAGCCCCCTGTTTGAAAAAGCTCTTATTGACGCCGGTGTGGACGAAGCAACCCGCCAGCGCATCATCGAACGTGCCAATGCGACCGGCACCCTCCAGGGCATTGAAGAAGTGCCTGACGCGATCCGGCGCGTGTTTGTCGTCGCCAGTGATATCACGGCGGAAGAGCATGTCCGTATGCAGGCCGTGCTCCAACGTTTCGTGAGCAACGCGATCAGCAAGACATGCAACTTCCCGGAGACCGCTACCGAACAGGATGTGGCCGATGCCTTCCTGCGCGCCTGGGAACTTGGGTGCAAAGGTCTGACGGTCTACGTGGCCGGGTCACGTGAGAAGGTCGTGCTGGAGACGCAGTCAACCCGCAGCAAACGTGAAGGCGAACCCGAAGCCGAAAGCGAGCCTGCCCGCAAAGAGGAAAGCGTGCAGCAGCCGCGCCTGTGGCCTGAGGAGCCCAAGAAGCCGAGAGCCCAGGTGCTGAACGGCTTCACCTACCGGGTGGAAACTCCCGTTGGCACCGCCTTTGTGACCATCAATGAAAACGGCGGCAACCAACCGTTTGAGGTCTTCATCAACACCAGCAAGGCCGGGTCGGAGACCGCCGCCGTCAGTGAGGCGATGGGCCGCCTGATCAGCTACGTGCTGCGCATCCGCAGCGATGTGCCGCCCCGCGAACGCATGCAGGAGATCGCCCGCCAGCTGGAAGGCATCGGGGGCATGCGCCCCTTAGGCTTTGGGGAGAATCGCGTGCGCAGCCTGCCGGACGGCGTCTCGCAGATGCTGCGCGATTACCTGGACAATGCCGATCACATCGCTGAGCGCACAGCCTCGACCGGGCGCCGGGACGTTGGGGATGAAACCCTCGACAGCCCCGCCGATCAGCGCGCGCGCGGCCAGCTGATGATGCAGATCGGGGACCTGTGCCCCGAGTGCGGCGAGGCCGCCGTGGTCAATGAGGAAGGGTGCCGCAAGTGCTACGCCTGCGGCTATAGTGAATGCTGAGCACCCGCGCAGCAGCAAGGGGCCGGATCGCGACGATCCGGCCCCTTGCAGATCAGGCAAGAAAAAATGCCCGCAGCGCGGACAGTTCGGGGTTTTTTAGGTAGCAGCGGCCTGCGGTTGGAGCTGCTCCGTGTTTTTCACGGCCAGCCAGCCCAGCCCCTCAAAGATGCGGTCCACGGCGTGGCCGGTCATCGCCGAGACTTCCACATAGGGGCAGCGCATTGCCAATGACCACGCGCGCGCCTCGTCGTATTCGATCTCACGCGGCATATCGATCTTGTTGCCGACAACCATCAGCCGGGCGTACGGCGCGATGGAGAGCACTTCTTCACGCCAATGTGGCAGCGCGATGAACGTATCGCGGTCCGTTACATCGAAGACCAGCGCACCAGCCACAGCACCCCGGTAGAACATCCGGCGGAACCCTGCAAAGCGCTTCTGGCCGCCGATATCCCAGATGCTGAGCTTGATCGTGTGGCGCCCCACACGAATCGTATCGACATGGAACTCCACGCCGATGGTCATCACGCGCGAGGCTGTAAAGCGCCCCGCGGTCTGACGCCGCAGCAGGCTGGTCTTGCCAACGGAGCCGTCGCCGGCCACGATTACTTTATAGGTTGGAACATTTGCCATTGCGGTTCTCTCAGGATAGTGTGGGCATGCGTGAATTTAACCGCCTGGCAGCGCACACAATCATGTGAACGCTGAATAGTACTCAGGTCACGTACACAGTGTAACAGAAATATCACAATGGTCAATCCTTCAAACCAGATTCTAACCAAAAGGAGCGTCTGATGCCTGTTTCCGTCTTGTTTGTTTGCCTTGGGAACATCTGCCGCTCACCGATGGCGGAAGCGGTCTTCCAGCAGATGGTGGACGACGCCGGTCTCAGCGAGCAGATCCGCGTTGACTCCGCCGGGACAGGCAGCTGGCACACCGGCGAAGCGCCGCATCGCGGTACACAGCGCGTGCTGCGCGAGCATAACATCGCCTACGATGGACGTGCCCGGCAGGTTGCCGTCGCAGACTTCGACACGTTCGACTACCTGATCGCCATGGACCGCAGCAACCTGCGCAACATCACGGATCAGATCGAAGCGCACGGTGGAACGGATGCCCATGTTGGCCTGCTGCTTGATTTTGCGAGCGGAGCCGATGTCGATGAGGTCCCTGATCCGTACTATGACGGCCGCTTTGAGTACGTCTACCAGCTGGTTACGGATGCTGCGGAAGGGCTGCTGGCGCACATCCGCGAACAGCACAATCTGTGAACATCGAAGCGCGGCTGCGCGCTGCCCTCGACACAACGCAGCCCCTCACCCTGACGCCGGTCAGCGGCGGTTCCATCAACCGGGCGGCGCGGGTACAGGCCGGCTCGGACCGGTACTTCGTCAAGTACGTGCAGGATCCGCCGCCGGGGTTCTTCGCGCGCGAGGCTGAAGGCCTGCGGGCCTTGACGGTTCGTGTGCCGCAGGTCATCGCCGTCGATGAGCACTTCTTGCTGCTCGAATGGATCGAAAGCGCCTCACGCACCCGGCAGGCCGCCCGCCGCCTGGGTGAAGCACTGGCTCAGCACCACGCACGCCACGCTGCGTCCTACGGCTGGCCGGAGGCCAACTTCATTGGCAGCCTGCACCAGCCCAACAGCCATGCTGACTCATGGGCCGCCTTCTATGCCGAAAAGCGCCTCCAGCCCCAGCGCGAGCAGGCTGCTGAGCGCGGCCGGCTGCCCACCCAGCGCGCCCGCCTCCTCGACCGCCTGATTGAACGCATGGATGACTTCCTCGATGAGCCGCCTGCCGCCGTGCTCCACGGGGATCTGTGGGGTGGCAACTGGCTGGCCACCTCCGGCGAGCAGCCCGTCCTCATCGATCCGGCAGTGTACCGCGGCGACCCGGAAGTGGATCTGGCCATGGCGCGCCTGTTCGGCGGGTTTCCACCGTCGTTCTTCGAGGCCTATGATGGCGTGCTCCCGCCGCGGCCCGGCGCCGCAGATCGGGTTGAGCTCTACCAGCTCTATTACCTGTTGGTGCATCTCAACCTGTTCGGCGAATCGTACGGCGGCTCAGTGGATAGGATTCTACAGCGATACCTTGGCTGACCTGCTACAATTCCCCCCTATGACTGATCTAGATACCGCCATTCAGAGAATCGATTCGCTGCTCGCCGAATCCGGTGACAGCCTGCCCACATCCGCCGAACGCCTCGCCCGCATGCAGCGCCAGATCGAACGGTCACGCTGGCTGCTGGCCGACCTCGGAATCACTATGCCGCCCGTGATCCTTGTGGGCGGAACATCAGGCAAGGGGTCGGTCGTCATGCAGATCGAAGCTGTGCTGCGTGCCCACGGTCTGCGCGTGGGCACGTACACCTCACCCTACCTGCAAACGCCCTTAGAAGTCGTGCGCGTGGAAGGCCGCCTGATGCCGCCCGACGCCGCGATCCGGCACATCGACCGGGTCATGGAATCCGTCGCCCGGATGCCGGATCTTCACTATCTGGAGGCGTGGATGGGGGTCGCACTGCTGCACATCGTCGAGAGCGGGTGTGACGCCGCCGTGATCGAGGTCGGCATGGGGGGGCGCTACGACCGGACCAACGCCCTCGATCCCGCCGTCAGTGTGATCACGACCGTGCATTATGATCACATGCGCATGCTCGGCAGTTCGCTGCAGGAGATCGCGCACCACAAAGCCGGGATCCTGCGTGCCCATCGCCCCGCCATCCTGGGGCAGATCCCCGATCCGGCTCGCCCCGTCATCGAAGCGGAGGCAGAAGCAGTGGGGGCCTCCCTGGTCGACTCGGGCAATGTGGCGCACCCCATCGATCTGACAGCAGCCGGGGCCCGCTTCGACTATCACGGTGAGGGCCTGACCCTCAGGGACGTGCATTTATCGCAGACGGGTGCGCATCAGGTGGCCAATGCGGGTACAGCCCTGCGCGCGCTGGAAGCATTCGCTGCCTGCCACCCGGACCTGCTCACGCTTGACGCTGACCGGATTCGGGAGGGGCTGAAGGCAGTCCGCTTTGCCGGGCGGCTGGAGATGGCCCAAGGCCGCCCAACGGTGATCCTCGATGGGGCGCACAACGGCGAAAAGGTCGATGCGCTGCTGGACGCCCTGCGCGATGTCTACACCTACGACCGCCTGATTGTGGTGCTGGGCATGCTGCGCACCAAGCAGGCGATTGCCGATCGCTTCGCCCGCATCGCCGATCACCTCATCACGACTACCGTGCCGGTGTACGGCAAGCCGTCATTCACCGCCGCAGAACTCGCGCACGATGACGCCGTGCCCATCGATGATGCGGGGGAGGCGCTGGCCCACGCGCTGACCATCGCCTCACCGGGCGATCTGGTGGTGGTGACCGGGTCGCTCTACCTGGTTGGGATGCTGCGCCCGGTCTGGTATCCCACCGCGGATGTGATCGCTCAGCGCACTATGTTCCCTACCTGAGGCCCGTGATCGCGTAAATGGGGGTATCCGGGCTGATGCCCTTCAGCTGTAGGCCTGTCACCCGTTCCGCGACGACATCGCCCTTCACCAGCTCATAGGTTGCCTCCGCGATGAGAACCTGCCCGCCTGCCGCCGCATTGCACAGCCGCGCGCCGAGGTTCGCCGCCGGGCCGAGCACCGTGTAATCGCTGCGCTGCGGGCTGCCCATCTCCCCCGCGATGAGCTCCCCGGTGGCGATCCCGATCCCGATGGGGCGGGCATCGACGCCGCGCTCCTGCCATTCCGCCATGATGGCTTCATGGGTGGCCTGCATCATCAGCCCGACCCGGACCGCACGCAGCGCGTGATCGGCCATGGGGAAGGGCGCCCCGAACAGTGCCATGACCTCATCGCCTACGAACTTGTCAATAGTGCCCTCGTGATCCAGCACCAGATCGCTCATCCGCTTGAGGTAGTCGTTAATGAAGCCAACCAGCAGCTCCGGGTCGGTTGTCTCGGCCAGCGCCGTTGAATCGCGCATGTCGGCGTAGAGCACCGTCAGGGTCATGCGCTCCCCGTTGAGGAAAGCCACGTCCCGGTTTTCCAGGATGCGGTCCATCACCTGCGGATCCACCGCGCGGCCCAACACATTGCGCAGGCGGCGCTGTTCCAGCCCCTCAAAGATGGCGGTATCCATCTGGCTGGCGATGGCGGTCATCAACCGCTGGTCGGACTCTTCAAAGCCGCCCGCCCGGTAGCGGTTGGCCAGCCCAAAGATGCCGATGACTTCATTGCGCAGGATCAGCGGGATGCACATCACCGAGTTCAGGTCGCCGTCGATCGCGTTGTAGAGGACCATGTGCGCCTTCTCAAGCGCCTCATAGCCGTACCCGATGATGGCATCCTGGTATGGCGTCAGCCGGAACAGGTCGTCATGGCTGACCGCCCGGATGCTCAGTGTGTCGTCCTCCACCAACATCACGAAGCCCATCTCCGCCGGGATCACGCTGCGGATCTCATCCAGTACGGCATTGAGCATGCTTTCCAGCGATTGGTTCGTGTCGCGGATGCGGTCCACGCGGTAGATGGTCTCGATCTCCAGGTTGCGGAGTTTGAGTTCGTAGTAGTCGTAGCCCTGCAATATCGCCGAGTCGATATGGTTTTCCGCCAGCCGCAGCAGGTCGGTCTCGGTTGGGCTGAAGGGCTGGTTCTCCCGGACGATCAACATACAGCCGAGGCGCAGCTGCATGCCCATGATGATCGGCATGGCTGCGATCGCAACATCCGGTATTTCATCCGACCATACCTCGACGTGATCCGCTTGCAAGGCGCGGCTGGCCAGCGCCTCAACCCTCTCCGAGCCAAGGCGCTTCATCAGGTTGGCGCGGTCGCGCACGGCTTTCATCTCAAGGTGGCCGAGCTCACGGTCAACAAGGGCCAGCAGGCACAGCCCGCCATCGAAGGTATCCGCGATAAGATTGACCAGGGCGGAGAACATGGTCCCCGGTTCGCGTGCCTCATCGCGGATGCCGTCCACAGCGGCGATCAAAGAGAGTTTGGCCTGGGCCTGAGCCAGCTGCATGCGTAGGTTTTCACTCATGGTGTGCTCCCGATATAATGGTGGTTGAAAGGTCCGCTCCCCGGGTATGGAATGCATTATGGACGATCAGCAAGACGATAACACACAGGATCGGGTCAACAAACTGCTGCGCCGTCTGCGTGAGGAAGCGCACGGCGAGCAGGAGGCCCAGCAGCAGCCGCCCGCCCGCGATACCGCGCCACCTGAACCTGCGAGGACCAGGCCCACCGACGAGCCGCCTGAACCCGTTTCCGTCAGTCCGTTTACACTTGAAGATGTCGAGGAGACCGATCTCTCGCTCGACTTCGCTGACCTGCCTGGCATCTCCGACTCAGGGGTTGTCAATGTTAAAGAATACCTCAAGCTGCTCGAAGAGAAAATGCGCACCATCACCCAGGCGTACAGCGAGGGCAAGATCAACCAGGCGCAGTTCCAGGCAGTGTACACCCGCTACCGTGAACAGCGCGAGATCGCCGCCCGCATCGCGCGCCGCAACCCCGACTCAGATGCGTGGCAGCGGGTCGCGCAGGAAGGCCATACGGACTTTCTGCTCAAGCGGCTCGATGCTCAGGTGACGGGCATCGTCGTGCTGGAAAACCGCGCAGGCGGCCTGCTGCGCAAGTTCGGGCGCTTCAACGTCGCGCCGGAGGTCCTGATGTCCCTGCTCGATAACTTCCGCCGGGACCGCAACACACAGACCTTTGAGCCGGAGCCGGTCACCACCCAGATCGAAGAGGGACGCTGGCTGGCCCTGATCCAAGGCAAACAGTCAACGAGCGTGGTGCTCTTTTCCAGCGAACCGCCGCAGGCAGCACTCGCCGAAGCCACACGTGCCCACCGTGAATTCGAACGCCTCAATGTGGACGAACTGTCGTCCATCCTGATTGACGCTGACGATCTGAAGTTTCCGCAGGAGGGGCTGCTTTCCTCATGAGCCGTGCGGCAGTTCTGCTGCTGTGCGCCGCCCTGTTGACCGCCGCCTGCATCCCGGAACCCGGTGCGCCGCCCTCACCCAACCCGACCGCGCCCCCGACGGTGATGCCGTCCGCTGCAGCACCGTCACCGGCCCCGACCGACGAGCCCGCACTCCAATGGCAGCCGGATGTGATGGTGCAGCGGCTGGGTCCGCTGGCGGGCGTGTGGTCACCCACTGCCGATGAACTCGTCATGGCGGACTGTTCGCCGGAGCAGGGCATCTACGGCGAACTGTTCTTCCTACGCGCGCCGGACTTTGCACCACGGCAGCTGGTCGACTCCGAACCGTACTGCATCGACCTCAAGCCGCGGCTGCTGTGGTCACCCGATGGCCAGCAGCTGTACTACTTCGGCATCACCCGGTCGGATACCTTTGAAGACGCGCAGATCTGGCGCATCCAGCGCAGCAGCCTGTTCCAGATCCAGCTGGAAAACACCGATGCCCACAACCCGGCCTTCATCGGTTGGATGGACAGCCGTACGCTTGCGTACCTCTCCCGGCGCAGCGGTGGCGAACGCACGCCGTTTATCCTGAACGCGCTGACGCTCTCCCAACAGGGCGGCGGTGCCTTCCCCGCTGCCGAGTTCGCCGCGCCGCATCCGGGATTTTTGCCCTTCACCAGCGGGGATCCGCCGCAAGCCGCAGTGATCGTACGCAGCCCGCGCTTCGATGAGCAGCCCGAGGCGGACGGCGTGTTCGTCCGGCGTGTACCCCCCGCTGACTACGGCCTGCCCGGCGCACAGACGCGCCACCTGATCGCCGGGTGGCTGCCCAATACGACCCGGCTGCTGCTGGTTGTCTACGAGGCGAGCGGTATGGTGACCGACCAGATTCTGCCGTTTTCAGTCGTGGCCAGCTGGGATGTGGATACCAACGTGGTTGAGGTGCTCATCCCGGATGCCGTGAGTGCGCAGGTCACCCCGGAGGGCATCGCCTACATGACGCTGGGACCACCCGACCTGACGGGGCAGGGGGAGCCCGTCACACGCAGCGCGCGTCCGCTGCCGGGTGCCGTACCGTACCTGAATCTGTTGGTGGGGTCACGGGTGGTCTACTCGAGGCCGGTGGCCGTCGATGCTGCCGGTCAGCCGCGAATCGCGTTAAACGGCAGCACGCTGGCCGTGCTGACGCCTGAGGGGCTTGAACTCGTCGATGCAGCGGGCGATGTCACAGGCGCTTACCCCGCCTCCCCGGACCACACGCCGCGCTTCGCCCCGGGTGGATCGCGCATCGCATACTGGGCTCCGGATGAGAACCTTACGCTGTTGGATGTGGTCAGCGGCGAAACCCGTGCGCTGACCGTGTTAGGTGGCCAGCGCATCGTGGATGTCAGTTTTTCACACGAGGGCACCTATCTGCTGGTGCGCCTCGATGGCGACCCGTTGCCAGAAAGCGCCGTCCTGATCCCGTAGTTACTCGCCGCTGCGATAGCGCCGCCGCATAAACGCCGGGATATCGAGGTTGTTGTCCTCATAGTTGGCAGGTTGGTCCTGTTGAACCGGCGGGCGCTGCACAGGCGGCTGCGTGGTGCCGAAGCCCTGCTGCTGTTGGCGCTGCTCCAGACCGGCACGGTGATGCGGGCGCGAGGTCCGGATCTGGCCGAAGCCCGTCGCGATCACCGTGATGCGCACCCGGTCCTGCATTTCCTCGTCGATGACCGCACCGAAGATCATGTTGGCGTTGGGGTCCGCGGTCTCCCGGATGATCTCGGCGGCCTGGTTCACATCGTACAGGCTCAGGTCAGGCCCGCCCGTGATGTTGAACAGAATGCCGCTCGCCCCGTTGATCGTCACATCCAACAGGTCGTTGGTCATGGACATCTGCGCGGCTTTGCGGGCGCGGTCCTCACCTTCGGCTTCACCCACGGCCATCAGGGCGGCGCCGCCCTCGGCCATAATGGTGCGCACGTCGGCGAAGTCCAGGTTGATCAGGCCCGGCACCGTGATCAGCTCACTGATGCCCTGGATGCCCTGCCGCAGCACGTCATCCGCCTTGTGGAAGGCTGCCTGCAGGCTGGCCTTCTTGTCAACGAGTTTGATCAGCCGGTCGTTCTGGATGACGATCAGGGTATCTACCGCGTTCTTCAGGCGGTCGATGCCCTCGGCTGCGACTTTGTCACGCTGGCGGCCCTCAAAGGAGAAGGGGCGTGTGACCACGCCGATGGTCAGGGCGCCGGCCTTCTTGGCCACATCCGCCACAATCGGAGCGCCGCCGGTTCCGGTGCCGCCGCCAATCCCGGCGGTGATGAACACCATATCCGCATCGCCGACGATACTGCCGAGCTCGTCGCGTGACTCCTCGGCGGCTTTGCGACCCACTTCCGGATCGCCGCCCGCGCCGAGACCCCGCGTCAGTTTGCTGCCAATCTGGACGCGGTTCTTAGCTAATGATGTATCCAACGCCTGCGCGTCGGTATTCACAGCGTAGAACTCAACGCCCCGCATACCTTCCTGGATCATGCGGTTGACAGCGTTATTGCCCCCGCCGCCAACCCCGATCACCTTAATACGGGCGTAAGACTCCATGTTGTCTCCTGTGTCAGTTTCGGGGATCATAATAATATCTTCCTGTGTGATGGCCAGTCCCGGTGTGTATTGGCCCATATTATGCCGGAACATGCGAAAATCGCAAGACCGCAGGTCTCTCAAGGCGTGACTGAAGGCGGCGCGTTGTGTATACTAATGGTCGACCACACATTTCGCGCACCACGGGCCGTCGCCGAACGGGCTCCATACCAACACGGGTTTGTGAGGTTGCCTGTGTGGCGCTGGTAATGCACATGTGTTCTGGGAGCTGAAGGTGAGCGCGTTTTCACTCAACCGGGCCACCATGGAATTTGTCGGGGGGACGCTCTACGTGTTGGGGATGATCGCCCTCAACTTGCTGGCTGGCACCATGCCGCTGCTTGATTTAAGGGCCAGCCAGATCGCGATCTTCACCCTTGATTGTCTCCTGCTGATCGGCCTGGGGGGGATGCTGTTCGGGGCCAGTATGCGCCGCGCGGGCTTTTCGTGGGCGTCAACCCTCGGCGTGATGTTTATTATCGCCATCCTCATCATGTCGTTTGTCTACGTGCCCCTGTGGATTGTGACCAGCGCCGTAACAGGCGGTGGGATTTCCTGAGCGCGCCTACAGAATTTCGTATCAACTTCGAACATAATCCTAACCTGTTTGCGACGCTTGCCGATCGGTGCGCTGCGTGCTAGACTGGCATGCGTAGGTTTTCTCTACCATCCACGGATTGCTGCCTATGGCCTTCGGGAAAGTGCGCGTCCTGCGCGAGTTTGGTTCGGTCGAAGACTACACGCTGGATAAGGCTACAACATCAGTAGGCCGCCAGCCCGGCAATGATATCGTGCTGCCGACCACGGCGGTTTCACGCTATCATGCCCAGTTTGATGTGGCCGACGGGCGTGTTTACGTTGTTGATCTGGATACGGTCAATGGGACGTTTGTAAACGACCTGCAGATCGAGTCCAATATCCGCGTGCCGTTAGACAGCGGCGACCAGATCGTCATGGGCGATGTCCGCCTGACGTATCTCGCGCCGGAAGCCCGTGAGTACTTCAGCCTCGTGCCGACCGTTGCCCCCGTCGAAACCGAGGGCATTCCCTTTCGGCTGCTGCTTGACGAACCCCATCAGGATGTGGCCCCGGGTGCGCGGCTCAATCTGGAGATGCTCCTCGAGAACACGGGCGGCAGTGAAGACACTTATGTGATCGATGTCAGCGGTATGGACGAGGAATGGGTCCGCATCAACTGGCGCGAGCTCACATTGGCACCCGGCCAGCAGACGGAAGTGCAGATTTCAGTGCGCCCACCGCGCGCGGCTTCCACCGTGCCGGGGCGCTACGCGCTGCGCGTCCGCGTCGCCCTCAAGGAAGATCCCCTGCAGGCGCTGGAAGCCACCCGTGGCATCGATATTGTGGGGTATTCCGGGCTGGCAATGGATATCCGTGAGGTGGAGCCACGCGGCAGCTATCAGGTGGTGGTGCAGAATCAGGGCAATATCCCGCTGAATATCCAGTTCGGCGGCTTCAGCCGCTCAGGCAGTTTGGACTACCGCTTCAGCCCGGGCAAGGTAGAGCTCGAACCCGGTGAGGTCAAGCGGGCCGACCTGACCGTCCGGCCGAAGGGTGGGCGCCCACTGACAGGCAGCCAGGATATCGACTTCGCGGTGATCGCGCGCTCGCTGGATCCGGCAGCCTACCAGGCGCCGCTGCCTGCCACCTATCGCATGACCGCCTCACCGGCGACCATCGCCGCGGGCATTGGTCTCCCCGTGCTGCTGGGGGCGGGTGCGGTAGCGTTTGCCGTGCTGTTGGGCCTGCTGCTGCTCTTGAATATCCTGCCGAACCCACTCCAGACCGGGGTGACTGCGACCGCCACCCGCACGCTCGCCACCCAACCAGTGACCGAGCAGGTCGTACCGACCGATCCGCCCGAACTGGCAACACCCGTCGCCGTGATCGACTCCTTTGAGGTGGTCCCCGCTCAGGTTACCTTCCGTGTGGTCCGGGATGTGATCCTCCGGTGGGATGTGGAGAACATTGAGGAGATCACCCTCTTCAGCGATGATGGCGAGCCTCTGGTGCTCTCCGACGAGGACCTGGCCGAGGGCTTGGTGCGCGTGCCATCCCATATCCTCAGCCCGGGCGATGCCGTGTTCCGGCTGCGCGTTGTCGGTACGGATGGCACACCCGTCATCCAAGAGGTCACGCTGACCGTGCAGCTGCAGCTGTGCGGCCTGACAGACCGCGCCGCGATCTATGAGCTGCCTTTGCAAACCGCCGACCGGCAGCAGCCCGTGGAGGGCAGTGTCAGCATTGCCGGGCGTTCGGAGAATATGGACTGGGTCTACATCCGCTATGGGGAAGAGGCGCTCAATGGGTGGGTGGAGGCCAGCAACGTCAACTGCCCGGAAGGGTCCCAGCCGCTGGGCGACTTCGTGGTGATTGAGGCCGAACTACCGCCAGGTGCCGAGGAGCTGCCCCCGGACAGGGGCAACACCGACCGCTGAGGCGCTCAGGGCTGCTGTTCCGCGGTGAGCGGCAGCCGCACCGTGAACGTTGAGCCGTGCCCCACCCGGCTCTTGACGGTCACATCGCCGCCGTGCAGCCGTGCCAGCCGCTGCGTGATCGCCAGGCCCAACCCCGTACCGCTGAACTCGCGCGTCATCGATCCATCCACCTGACGAAATGCCTCAAAGATCTCGTTGAGCAGATCATCGGGGATGCCGACGCCCGTATCTGTCACACTGATCAGGATCTGCTGGCGGCGGTCGTCGAGCCGCACTTCCACAATGATGCCGCCCTTCTTGGTGAACTTGACCGCGTTGCTCATCAAGTTGAACATGATCTGCCGCAGGCGGGTCTCATCGACGACCACCTCGGGCAGGTCGGGCGTCGTATCCAGAGTGAGGTACAGGTTCTTGCGGGCTGCATCCTGCCGGAACTGCACGAGCACATCCTGAATGACCCGGATCGGGTCAACTGGCTCGAACTGGAGAATGATCCGCCCGGCCTCGATTTTGGAGAGATCCAGCACGTCGTTGATCAGTTGGAGCAGATGGTCGGCGTTGGAGAGCACCACATGCAGCCGCTCCGACTGCCGTTCGTTGAGCTCGCCGTAGGTGCCCTCGGCCAGCATCTGGCTGAACCCGATGATCGCATTGAGCGGGGTGCGCAGCTCATGGCTCATCGTCGCCATGAACTGGGTCTTGAGCATGTTGGCCCGCTCGAGCTCAGCGTTGGCCTGCTCCAGCTGGTCGTTGAGTTCGATGATCGGGTTCATCATCCGGTCGTGGATGATCACCCGGCCAAGGGTCACCACGGACAGCGCCACAAGAATGCCGAACACGGGCAGCTCGCTGAAGGGTGGGATCACGTTGGAAAGTGTCGCCAGGATCAGCAGGCTCAGCGGCACGATCAGCGTCCGGGCCCGGTCGTCTTTGCTGCGGATGATCATCACCATGGTCAGGCCCAGATAGCTGAGCAGCAGCGTGATCAGCACAAACCCGATGGGCGTGAACCCGATCGGCGAGCGTCCGCTGGGCAGCAGGGTGACCGTGCGCAGAAACCTGTCCGTCCAGATGAACCACTGCCCGACGCCCCACAGAACCGCCGACCCGAGCACGGCAGGGACGGCCCAGCGCGGCGTATCGCGGATGAAGACCATCCCAAAGGCGAAGAACAGGATTCCGTAGGTGCCGCTGGCGGCTGCCACCGTCTTGGAGATCAACATCAGATCCAGCGCCAGAAGCTGCGTAACGCGGACCAACATCAGCGCTGCGGAGTTGATGATCACTGCGCTCAGAAACACGCCCAATACCAGGTTGGTCAGGCGGCGGCTCTGCCACAGGGTCAGCAGCAGCACGGCAGAACCGATGACCATCGCTGCGAAGTTGGCCACAAACCCGACAGCATCAAGCGTGCTCAAAAGCCGTACCCCGCGATAAAGATGCGCCGTGCCGCATCGCTCGATGCCGTCAGCACAAATACCCAATCGCCGTTGCCCCAGGCCGCATGCTCCGTCACCCCGTAGGTGAAGAACACGCCCTTTCGCTCACCGAGGGCCTCATCCGGCTCGACATTGGTGGCCAATGCAGGCAGGTTGTTAAGCGCATAGTCCACGTTCTCCTCACCCACAAAGCGCACCTGCAGCATGGCGGTGCCCTCCGGGCCGGCATACGTCGCGGACTCAACGCCCGTTTCCGGTTCGGTATACGGGCCGCCCGTCCGTAGAAAACTGCCCACCGTCGTGGGGAAAAGCTGCTCGGTTGAAATTGTCTGCTGCCCGGTGCAGGCGGCTGTTACAATCAGCACCACAAGCAGGCTGAAAAACCGTTTCATCAAATAGGGCCTCCACATCATATTATAACATCCGCGGCGCTTGCCATGGCGACGATTCTGCTGCCACAATAGCATTATGCCACACATCACACTGTACGATGTCCGGCGCAGGCAGCTCCCCGTGCTGGATCGGCTGATGCAGCTGTACCTGCATGACTTCGACGAGTACCTCTCGGAAGGCGTGGATGAGTCCGGCCGCTTTGCGCTTGATTTCGACCTGCGCCGCTATGTTAGGGAGCCGGGGTTCTGGGCCTACCTGTGCTGGGTCGACGACCGGCTGGGCGGTTTTTCGCTGATCAGTGAGCGCGTGGAACATCGCACGGGTCCCGGGCGTTTTATCGATGAGTTCTTTGTGCTGCGTACCTATCGCCATCAGGGGGTGGGGCGGCGGCTGGCTCATCTGACCTTTGACACCTTCGCCGGATATTGGGAGGTCGTCGCGCTTGAGCCAAACCAGCCCGCGGTGGCATTCTGGCAAACCGTCATCGCGGACTACACTCAAGGGGCCTACGAGACCTTCACCATCGTAGAGGATGGTATGGGACTCGTATGGTATACATTCGATTCAGCAGGGCAGCGTAGTGGTGAGTGAACGCAGTAGCGTGTAGGATCACGGCATGACGCTGGTTGTGAGGAGCACAGTTTGCTAAAACGAATCGTACCGGTACTGCTCGCATTGGGCGTGCTGATCCCGCTGACGCAGCAGCCCGCCCACGCCCAGACCCAAGGGCTGACGTTGGACGCACGCGCCGGTTTTGACGGCTATGTGCAGCAGGGCGAATGGCTGCCCATCCAGGTGACGGCCAGCAATGACGGCGAGGATCTGGTGGGCGAACTGCGCGTGGAAATGCCGACCCTTACCGGATCAAGCGCCCTGTACACGCGGCCCATCGACCTGCCCCAGGGGTCGCGTAAAACAGTGACTGTCTACGTCGGTGAGGTCGGCGGTTTCGCCGAAGAGGTCCGCGTGGACCTGGTCGAGCGCGGCCGGGTTGTCCTGACTGAGGAAGTCGAACTGGAGTTCGTCGGCGGCAGCAGCCTGCTGATCGGGCAGTGGAGCGATAACGCGGCGTTTCTACGGAACCTCGGCGAGGTGCGCCCCAACGATACCGCAGTCGCGTTCATCACTGCGGAAGACCTGCCCGATGTGGCCGCGGCCTGGTCCGCCTTGGATGTGCTTGTCGTGGCTGATACCGACACCACCGCCCTGGGCCCTGACCAGCGCGCCGCCCTTGAACAGTGGATTATCTCCGGTGGGCGGTTGATCGTTGGCGGCGGGACGGGGGCGCTGCGCACCGCGGCGGGCCTGGAGGGCTTGCTGCCCCTGACCCCAACCGATACCACAGAAGCCTCCATAGAGACACTCGGCCAGGCTGCCGGTGATCCGTTTGGGCAAGGCATCGACACCGCGACGACTGTCGCCACGGGCGATCTCAGCGAGGATGCCGAAATCCTGCTGACGGCGGAAGACGGCACGCCGCTGATCGTCTACCAGGAGATGGGCGCGGGCCGCGTGGACTACATCGCTGCCGACCTGGGTCTGGAACCGCTGCGCTCTTGGGAGAACATCGCCGCGCTGTGGACGCTGATCCTGGCCGACAGCCCCGCCCTGCCGGGCTGGGCCCAGGGGCCCGGCGGCCAGTGGAGTTCAGCGCGCACCGCGGTCGCCGCCCTGCCGAACGTCAGCCTACCCTCGATTCTGCAGCTGTGCGGCTTTTTGGGGTTGTATGTGCTGCTCATCGGCCCGATCAACTACCTGGTTCTGTGGCGGCTCAAAAAGCGCGAACTCGCGTGGTTCACCATCCCGATCCTGGTGGTTGCGTTCTCGCTGATCGCCTATTTCACGGGCTTTCAGCTGCGCGGATCGCGGCCCATCCTGCACCGGCTGGCAGTGGTTCAGCTTTACCCCGGTACACAAGAGGCACAGGTCAACGGTCTGTTGGGAGTGTGGTCGCCGCGCCGAACCGCCTACCAGATCGAGCTGGATCCCGGTACGCTGGCACAGCCTATCCCGCCGGATACGGCCAGCGCATTGGTCAACACCGGGCAGGTGACGATTGAGTCCGACCCGACCGGTACGGTCCTGCGTGACGTGCGCGTCGATGTCGGCGCGATCCAGCCCTTTATGCTTGATATGCGCACCGCTGATGTGCCGCAGATCGGGGGCGATGTGGAGGTCAACATCGAGGACGGTCTGCTCACCATGGCGGGTGATGTGATCAACTTCAGCCCGCTGGACTTCACGGATCTATCCCTGATCTTCGCGGGGACGGTAATTCGCTTGCCCGACCTTCCCGCGGGGGAGGTGCTGCGCGTGGACGAGACCGTTTCGCTGGAGGGTGGGTCGGTGCAGTCGTCCGGTACGTTCCTCGATCCGCCCAGCGGCGCGGTAAACCAGTTCACAGGTGGCGGAGGGTTCTACTATTCTGGCTATTACAGCGGCCCGCTGACCGCGTTCGTCCCGCAGGCCGAGGAGTGCTACCTGCCGGAGAACACGCGCATCTGTTCACTGGCCAGCAGTGTCCTGCGCCACGAAGGCCGTGGCAGCCGGGTCTATCTGGTCGGCTGGACGGAGTCCGTGCCCTACGAGACGCAGCTGCTCACCGGCAGCGCAGATACCGAAGATCTCTCCATGTACATCGTGCAGCTGGGCGCTTCCTTCGATACCGACGACCTGAGCGAGATCCCCCCCGGCCTGATGACCTGGGTGCCGCTGACCACATCAACGGTGGGCACGCCCTACGATCTGGCGCTCTCTGGTGACGTGGAGGCCGCATTCCGCTTCCAGCCGATCAGCCTGCTGCCACCGATCAGCGCCGATACGATCGTGCTGCGTGTGCGCTACGATGGCGGCGCGGGCACGGAGCCGATCGTGCAGCTTCGCAACGTGCAGACCAACGAATGGGAAGAGGTGGAAGGCATCGTCTGGGGGGCCAACACCATCAACAACGCGCAGCGCTTCATCGCGCCGAACGGGGCTGTGGATGCGCGGCTAATCAGTTCGACCGAATTCTACAACTACATCAGCACCTTTGACATCACGCTGATCGAGACGCAGTAGGGGGATGAGATGGCAGCTATCATAGAGACACACAACCTGACGAAGCGCTATAAGAAGGTCAATGCCGTCACCGATCTGTCACTTTCCGTCGATGAGGGCGCGATCTACGGCTTTGTCGGGCCAAACGGGGCGGGCAAAACAACCACCATGCACATGCTGACCACGCTGCTCCAACCGACTTCCGGCGAGGCGTATGTGGCGGGCTACTCGGTGACGAAGAACCCGCGTGATGTACGGCGCGTGATCGGCTATATGCCGGACTTCTTCGGCGTCTACGACGACATGAAAGTCTGGGAGTACCTCGACTTTTTCGCCGCCTGCTACGACATTCCGGAGGGCGAGCGCGGCCCGTTGATCCGTGACCTGCTGGAGCTCGTCGAGCTGAGCCACCGTGCTGAGGATATGGTCGATGGCCTCTCACGCGGCATGAAGCAGCGGCTGTGCCTGGCCCGGACGCTGGCCCACGATCCACAGGTGCTGATCCTCGATGAGCCCGCCTCCGGGCTGGATCCACGTGCACGTATCGAGATCCGTGAGCTGTTGGTCGAACTGGCCAACATGGGCAAGACGATCTTCTTCTCGACCCACATTCTGGCTGATGTGCGCGAGATCTGCACGCAGGTTGGCATCATTGAGGCGGGTGAACTCGTGATGCAGGGCAGCGTGGAGGAGATGCAGCGGCAGCTCATCCCGCACCGCGAGATCATCGTGACCATCTTGGGTGAGGCGGCCCCCGTCAAAGAGCGGCTGGCGATCCTGCCCAACGTTGACGCTGTCGATGATATGAAGCCCGACGGCGGGCGGCAGCGCATCCATGTGACCCTGCGCGGCGAAGATGAGGAGGTAAGCGGCCTGCTGGCTGAACTGGTCAGTGGCGGCGTGCCGGTCCTGCACTTCACTGAGGAAACGCGCGATCTGGAATCCGTCTTTATGCGGGCCACGCGCGGAATCGTCTCCTAGCTATGGCTGAGCGGTTGGCGAGCGCCCAGCAGCAGATCCGCAATCAGATCCTCGCGCTGTGGAACAACCCGCTGCTGCACCACGCCCGGCGGGCCAATCCGCTGCCGCTCAAGGTGCTGCTGCGAGTCGTCCCCGCCGCCGCTGGAATCACGCTGCTGCTGACGGCTGTGGCCTGGCTGGCCGAACTGCGCCCGCTGGGGGCCGCCATGATGATCCTCAGTTTGGCCGCGGTGCTGCTGCCGCTGATCGCCGCCAGCGTGGGTGGGGCGGATCGCATCGCGCGGCAGATGCACTTTTCCCGGCTGGATCCGCGCCGCCTGACGGATCTCGATCCGCGTGAAGTAACTGACGGTCTAGCCCTGGTCACTGTGTGGAAGCTGCGCTGGCTGATCATCATTGCGCTGGCCTTCACCCCGGCCCTGATGCTCAGCACAATCCGCCTGGAGTCGATCCACTATTCGGCGTGGCAGGCCTCCGCGGAGATCCTCGGCGGCTCGACCGCGGGCGGCGCAGCCGGGCTGCTGGTCGGTGGGCGCATGCCGGTCTTCCGCATGATCACCCGTGCGCTGGCGATCGGTGTGCTGCCCTGGGCGCTGCTGCCCACCGTGACGGTTCTCGGCGTGGCGGCTGCGCTCGGCCTGCGGGACTTCAGCCTGAGCCCCCTTTCCACCCTGCTGATCATGGTCGTCGCAGCACCCATCATCGCACTGACGGTGCACGGCCTCACGCGGACTGCGCTCTTGGCCGGCCCGCTGGAGATCCTGCGCCTGCTGATCGTGCTCGGGCTGATCGTGGCCGCCGCCGCCCCGACGGTTCCCTTAAGCCGGAATAACGCGCGCTGGTTGGCCAAACCGCCCGATCTGCCCGGATTTTTCGCCAGGCCACCCGAACCACCCCTCGAAGAGGAGTAGGGTGGTGTGAGCCGTCCGAACGCACTATGATCACACTGGAGGTTGCACTATGGCAGACCAACCCGAATACCTGACACCGCCTTCCGCGCTTGGCGCGTTTATCCGGCGCAACCCGGTGGCGCTCAAAGAACTGCGCGGTCGGATGCGCGGCGCGCGCGCCTTCGTGGTGCTCAGCGTCTATGCCGTGCTGATGAGCCTGTTCACGCTTATCCTTTACGGCACGTACAGCGCCTCGCAGGCGGTGACTCTCAGCACCTCCGGCGGTGTGATCGGCAAGCTGATCTTTGGGGCGGTTGTCGCCATCGAGCTGTTTTTGGTGTGCTTCATCTCGCCCGCGTTTACGTCGGGTGCCATCAGCGGTGAGCGCGAACGCCAAACCTTTGATCTGCTGCGCACCACGCTGCTGCCCGCCGAACGCATCGTCAGCGGCAAACTGATCTCAGCGCTGGCCTACGTGCTGCTGCTGCTGTTGGTCGCGGTGCCGCTTCAGTCGCTGGCCTTTCTGATGGGCGGTGTCACCATTGAAGAGGTGCTCCTCTCGATCTGGATCCTTATCGTGTCAGCCACGGGCTATGCATCCGTGGGGGTGTTCTTCTCAGCGAGCACACAGCGCACCCTTAATGCCAGCGTGCTGACCTATGCCTTCGCCCTCGCTGTGACCGTCGCGCTGCCCATCGGCACCGCGATCCTTGCTGCTGTGGGGGCCGCAGCCGGGGCGAGCGATCAGGTGGGCCTTGAGGCACTGATGATCTACGGCACCTACCTGCTGGCCGCCACCAACCCGATCGCGACAGCGGTGCTTACTGAGGTGAACATCCTCAACAACGGCGGCATTTTCGTTCTGACACAGTCGCTGTCCAATGGCACCAATGTGCCATTGGTCCAGCCGTGGATACCGTATACCTTATTTATGGCGTTTGTCACAGTGGTAATGGTACGTCTGAGCGTGCGGGCGATTCGCCGCGCATCGCTGGAAGGGGATACACAACCCGATGCCGAATGACTCCGAGCGTATTAACAACCTGACCCGCATTCTGCGCGGCTGGGACCGCCGCCTGCGGCTCTCCCAAACGACGCGCTGGCTGCCGCGCGGCCTGATGGCCGGTGCCGGCCTGGCCCTGCTGATCGCGATTCTGGCGCGCGTGCTGCCGCTGCTAACCCGGCAGGAACTCATCCTGCTGTCGGTAGGGTTGGTGGTCGGCGGCCTGCTGATCACCCTGCTGGTGATCTGGCTGCAGCGCCGCGATCCGGTGGTGCGCGCTGTGCAC
>JAADYX010000033.1 GCA_010092885.1 Chloroflexota bacterium
ACTCCAGCCGGATATCGCTGATGTCTTCATTGATGCCCTCAACCGTGGTGATCTGGATGCTCTGGTGGCCGTCTACACCGAACAGGCGATTCTCGTCACACGGGAGCGGACCTACCGGGGCCGCGATGCAATCCGCGCCCACTATGCCGAACTGCTCGGCCAGGTGCCCAGCGCGCGCTTCTTCATCGAAACACGTGTCACGGAGGGATGGGTCCGCCATGTGAAGTGGGGTGCGCAGCGTGCCACCAACGGCCGCAGCATCGTGGGCACGCAGGATACCATGCAGATCAACCGCGGCCTGATTCAGTTCCACAGCACACGCTACCAGATCGTCTGATCAGCCCGCACCAATCGACGAGCGGATGGCCGTCACGATCTGCTCGTCGACCGCGTCTTTCGCCTGCCGCACAGCATTGCGGATCGCCTTGGCGCTGGACCGTCCGTGAGCGATGATCACCACGCCGTTGACACCCAACAGCGGCACACCGCCGATGTCCTCAGGATCGAGCCGTGCACGCAGACTGTCAATGCCCGGCTTGACCAGTGCGGCCCCCACCATGCGCACGGGATTGGCGGTCAGTTCCTCACGCAGGACAGTGCCCATATAACTCGCCATCGCCTCAAAGCTTTTGCCCATGATGTTGCCCACAAAGCCGTCGGCAACAACGATATCTGTCTCACCTTTGAGCACTTCTTTCGGCTCGACATTGCCCACATAGTTGATGCCGGGCAGATCCTTCATCAGGGGCGTGGTGCTGCGGACCAACTCGTCACCCTTGCCTTCTTCCTCGCCATTGCTGAGCAGCGCCACGCGCGGCTCCTCAATTTTGAGGGCGCGGCGTGTGTACACATCGGCCATCTGCGCAAACTGAAGCAGGTACTCCGGTTTGCAGTCCGCATTGGCGCCGAAATCACAGATGATCGTGTAGCCTGTCATGTTGCGGAAGACCGCACACAATGCCGGGCGCTTCACACCGCTCACCCGCTTGAGCGTGTGCAGTGTCGCGACCGCCAAAGCCGCACCTGTATTCCCCGCAGAAACGAAGGCATCCGCTTCACCGGTTTCCACCAGCCGCATCCCGACGTGCATGGATGAGTTCTGTTTGGCTTTCGCACTTTCGGCGGGTTTGTCCGTCATCGTGATGACCTCACCCGCGTGCACGATCTCTATCGCCAGGTCAGAGGTGTCGTGTTTGGCTAGTTCCGCTTCGATGGTGTCCTGCGGACCAACCAGGGCAATGCCAAGGTTAAAGTCCCGTGCGGCCATGACCGCCCCTTCCACATCTGGAGCGGGGCGGTCATCGCTCCCCATGGCGTCAACAGCGATGCGCATAGGGTGTCCTTTCTTGTTGAATCAGTTGGCTGAAAATGTGGGGCCCGTGCGCGATTGGTCCTGTGTGGCGGACATATTGTCCAGCAGTACCAGCTCACGCTTGAGCAGATCGCGCTCACGGCGCAGCATGCTGACAACATCCGGCTCTTCCAGAATATCCTGCTTGTCGCGCATGGGCACCGGCATCGTGATCGCGGCAAACAGGGCGAGCGCGAGGCCGTCGTCGGGCAGTTCGTCGAGTTCCAGATCGGTATCCGTCAGTTCCATCAACCGGTTCAGATAGCTGATCAGCCGCGGCTTGATCTCGTCCATCAACGTCTCGATAGCCTCCGGTTCGCCGGTCGCAATCGGCATCACTTCGACCATGCCAGCCGGGTAGGGCCGGTCTTCCAGGAATTCCGCCACGCGGATGCGTTGGTAGCCTACCGATTGGATATTCATCCGGCCATCATCGAAGGGCTGCACATGCGTGATGCGCGCCGTCGTGCCGATTTGAAACGACTTCGCCGGGCCCTCGGCAAACCCCTGATCGATGAGCACCACCCCAAACGGTTCGTTGTTCTCAATACACTCGCTGATCATGATCCGGTAGCGCTGTTCAAAGATGTGCAGCGGCAGCACCATGCCCGGGAACAGTACCGTACCCAGCGGAAACAAACGCATCTCATGCAGGTCGGCCATAACAAGCTCCTCATACAAAACCAATCCGTTCGTTTCTTAAGGATACAGATCAGAGCTTCGGGCTGCCACGCCCTGACGCTGATCAGTCTGCGGCGAGACCCTGTGTGAACAGCTGCTGGATCGTGGCAAGCAACCGGGCGTCGGTCTCTTCGCCGGGTTGGATCGCCTCATCACCTAGGATCCGCAAGCTGAGCAGCCCGAAGAAAAGGGCATAGAGCACCCGTGCCATCTGCTCGCCGTCAACCGGGTGCACATCACTGCGCTTGTGCAGATGATCTTCAGCCGCGCGCAGCAGTGGCGCCACGAAACCCTGATAGTAGCGGTCACGCAGGTCAGGCGTTGCTAGGATCTCGGGGATCACAGCGCGGAACAGATCGTAGTTCTCGCGCACACGGGCCAGATGGGCACCAAAGTAGCCCGCGATGAATGTGTCAACGTCGGTGTCTAGGGCCGCGGTGAGCCGGTCTCCCACCTGATCGGCCGCAACCAGACGGTCGAATAGGGCCAGCAGGAGCGCTTCCTTATTGGTGAAATAGTTGTAGATGGTGCCGTCTGCTACCTCAGCGGCCTCGGCGATATCCTTGATCGAAGCGCCGGAGTATCCCTTCTGTGTGAAGGTGTGCGCCGCCGCCTCCAAGATCGCCTCCCGGCGCTGCGCTGCGCGTTCCTGCCGTGTCATGCTGAGCTGCTCCTTGCATATTGACTCTGTCGCCCATTCTGTCGTAAAATGAATATGAATTCAACTTTGAGCATGAATTCATATTCAGGAGGCAGTACCATGACACCTATCGGCATCATCGCACTGGCAGTTAGCGTCCTCGCTGCTGGGTTATTCAGCGGGCTGATGTTCACACTCATCTTTCTGATGCAGCTCAAATGGGACCGCCAAACCGCTGCGGAGTACATCACGGATATCCAACCCTTTCTTGAGGTCGGCAAGGGCAACCGGGTTATCGCCTTGGTTCTGTTTGTGGGGCTGCTGGCGCCGATCCCCGCTCTTCTAGGCACGGGTGATCTGCAGACAGGTGCCGTCACCCTCTTGATCCTGACTGGCATGATCATCTTCGGGCTGGGCGCACTCGGCGTGACGGTTGTCCTTAACCTGCCCACCTACCACGCTATCATGAGTCTCAACCCGCAGTCCCCCGATGACTCTTGGCAGACGCTGAAGCAACGGTTCTTCCGGCTCAATCTGATGCGCTTTATTGCGTCATTTGTGGCTCTGCTGCTTTTCGTCGCCGCGATGGCCATCCAGCTGTAGCAACCGTTGACAAACGTGCCTCGTTTGCTATAATCTAACCTTGCAAGCCCCAGTGGCGGAATTGGCATACGCGGCAGGTTGAGGGCCTGTGCCCATTAGGGCGTAGAGGTTCGAGTCCTCTCTGGGGCATCACACAGCAGCATCCGGTCAGGGTGCTGCTGTTTCTGTTTCAGCGGGTTGAACGTCGTCCACCGGTGCACTGACCAGCAGCATCGCCGTGAGCCGCGCCACCAACCCGAGCAGGTCGTTGGTGTAAGCCACGACATAATCCTGAGCCAACATCCGCGCCAGCTCGATGCGCCCCACCTTGACCAGAGGGGCCACATGCGGACGGAAATCCCGCATGGTGACCACCATCTTGCCCTGATCGTTGGTCATAATGCCCCACACGATGTTCTTCGCCTGCCCGTCATCCTTCGCCGTGATAAACCGCGACAGCGACGAACCGGGTGCCACCCGACCGATGTTCGAGTAGACCTCGTCCCCACGGATGATCTCATTGAGCGGCGGAACCTGTTCCGGGATGTAGCGCAGCGCGAACTGCAGCCACGGAGGCAGGTTCGCCAGCAGTCTGAACACCGCAATGGAGAAGCTTTCACCACGCAGTGCCACCCGCTTACTGGCATCCAGCAGATAGCTAAAGTCCCGCAGGCCCGCGATCAGATCGATGCGCCGCTGGTCGAACTCCCGGTAGGCCGCGATGCCCTCCGGCGTGTCCGGCGGCTCGATCCGCCGGTAGTTCTGGTAAGCATTCCAGGCATCGTCCCACGCCCACACCACGCTTTCCAACGTGTTGCGAAACGTCAGCAGATAGATCCGCTGGCTCGGGTCGGCGGCAGAGGCATCCACCGGGATCCCCAGTGACGGTGATACCATGACCCCGCGCTTCAATGATTTACGCAGGATCTCCAGTGCCCGATGCTCGGCAGGTGTGCGGACTTCTTTCTCGAACTGCTCAATCGCCTCACGCACTTTCGGACCCGGCTCATAATTGACCGCATGGAAGATCCGCGCCGTGACCAGCAGATCGTTGACCGTCAGCCGGGCACCCACTGGCTTGAGCCGTCGTCGCAGGTCGAGGATGGTCATAATGTCGTGGATAGTCGTCTCCGCGGAGATCTCCGGCGGGCCTTTCAGCGGGCGGGCTGTCTCCAGAAATGCCGCCGAGGCATGCAAACCCAACGGCTCCGTTTTGGCGGCATTGCTCGGCGCAATAGACAGTCCACGTGTACACCACGCAATCGCGGAGTTGGTAAGCACTTCCGCCATAGCCAACGACCACACCCCGTCAAAGAAGATGTGATGCTGGTCAAACACATAACTGCCGCGCGTGCGCATCACCGTCAGCGGATGGTCGCCGATGCCGCGCTGCACACGGCGCAGCTGCGCCAAAGGTCGCAGTTCTCCCGATACATCCTCACGGGGCTGCTCATCCCAATTGAGGATCACCGCCGCCGAGCGCAGCTTCTCCAATTCGGCCTGTGTCCGCTCGGAAAGCAGCCGCCGCAGCTTCTGCTGCTGGGCGCGTGGGGTTTCTGCCAACAGGATATCGACTTCGTCGTAGTCCTCGGGTGTAGCATCTTTTTCACGCTCCAATATCGCGCGCACCTGCCACTTGACAGCATGGAACGGTGCCATATCCAAGTACCCGATGCGTTCACCGTCGCGCAGCCGGAACACCTGGTCGTCAACGAGCGTCAGTTCCTCCCCGTCCTCTGAGAACGGCTTGCCGTCCTTCAGGATGAGGCGTTGGTGGCGGCCATCACGCCCGAAGACCAACGGGTAGCCTTCCTCATTGCGCACCGCAATCGGGATGATGTGGTAGCGGCCGTTGATCACCAGCGCTACGGAAGCATCCCACAAGGGGATGGTTTCCTTCTCATCGTGGAAGGGGCCGGGCCGCATCCGCCGCAGCAGGGACATCTGCTTCTGGTAGCTGCGGCGCTCCGTCTCACGCAGCCGGACGTACTTCGCGTGCACCGAGCTGCGGATCTCAGGGGGCAGCCTGTTGAGCCGCGGCGTAATGAATGTCTCAAAGCGCCCGCGCCGCACATCGGCGTAGGTACCGTTGAGCGGCGCGTTATACGGACGCGCGACCTCCCACTGGCGCGGCAGGCGGTAGAACAGCTCTGTGTCACTAAGGCCTGCTTCGGCAGCGCCCTCGGCCACCAACCGGACGAGTGTCCACTCATCCCAGATGACGCCCATGAGTTCCTCGTAGCTCCACAGGAATTGGATCAGCGTCATCACCCACGCTGCCAGGTCGTCAATATGGGTGGCATCCGAGGGGCGCTCAATATGATAGCCCACCGTTTCGACGGTGTGGTGGGCCAGATCCTCGCGCAGGCTGAAGTGCAGCGCCCACTGCCATGCCCCGTATGGATGGCCAGCGGGAGTATCCTTGCTGGTTACAGCACGGTACACGGACTGATATGCACTCAGCAGGAACGCCGGCACCGCGATCAACCCGGTGAACAGCCCTAACTGCGTGACATCATCAATGAAGGTATTGAGGTCGTTTTTTGTGCCGGGCCGTGTGATCCGGCGAGCACGCAGCATCCGCAGCCCACTGCTGATCAGCCCAGGGACTGAGTTCGATGCGTACTGCCGTTCTAAACGCTTGATCTTACGCGCAGCATCCTGCATGGGCGGCAGGCTCCGTAGTGTGTGATGTCAGATGTCCCTTATCGTAGCATTGGCGGGGCGCTGCTGCCACTCATTCCCTGTGCTGCACGCACTGCTGTGCGTACCATCTCGGGTTGGCCACGGTACATTGACCACGGCGCACGCTGTGTGGCGATATCAGCTGCCAGCAGCGCCAATGTGTGGTTCACCGGGCTGAACCGCCCAAGCGAATCGCCAAGGGCGGCAACCGCGCCATTGAGCCAGGGTGCGGTCGTCTGGCCGTTTCCGTTGTGCAGTTCGTCTCGCACCGTTGCTGGGAAAAGCGTGCCAATCGAACGGAGTTTTCCGCGTGAAAGCCACAATGGGCGCTGGGCCTGCCTGAGCAGAGTGGCCGCGGGTGCGCCGGGTAGATCCATAAGGTCTATCTGTGCCAGTGAAAGCAGCGCTTGTGCTTCCTGCAGGGCAGCCAGCTCAACCGTCAGCAGATCGGTATCTTGTAAAACGTCCTCAGCGGACATATCCAGCACGCCGGGCAGCACGTTTGCGAACATCCGGGGCAGCGCACCCGACCATCGCAGTGACCGCCCACTGTCGGCAGGTATGGCACCGGTGAGCTTCTGGAAGGTCTCGCCCGCTGTGGTATCTGTGGCTGCCCACAGCGATTCGTCGAGCACCGCCGTGACCGCCACACGATCCTCGCCAAAAGCCGATTGCAGCGACCAATCCACCAGGGGTGAGGTATCCACGATGAGCGGTGGCTCCTGATCGAATGGGATCTGCTGCTGCACCCTGAAGATAGCCGCCGCGGTATCCGGAGCGGCAAGCCCAAACACGATCGCCTCCACCTGCTCGTTGAAGGCATCAGCGATCCGCTCAGGATCGCGCACTACAACAACGGTGTGGCCACGTCCCTCAAGCTGGTGAGATAGCGTTGGTTGGGAACCAAGAATCAAAAAGCGCACACTGCCCTCCTTCATGCGGATGATAGCGTGCGCCTGTGGTGCATCGCGAAAGACTAGGGGATGAACTCCACCCAATCCTCACGGATGTCAATCGTCGCGGTTTCGCGCTGCTCATCGAGAAACGCATTGAATTCCTCAACACGCCGCGAGCGGATCTCCTGCGCGCTGAGCTGGCGTACATCGCGCTCGAATACCGTGAAGTAGTAGAAGGTCTCGCCGTCCTCAAGCATCTCGCTCACTTCACCCTCATCCAACGCGAAGATGGTTGCGGCGAAATCCTCATTGTAGCGGGCTTCCAGATCCTCAAGACTCTGCCAGCCGATATCACCACCGCGCAGGTTGGTGATCTGATCTTCGGAGAGTTCAGCCGCAACAACGGTGAACTCCTCGCCTTCCGCCAATCGCTCCTCAATCTCCTCAACCGAGTCTTCTTCGGAGACACGGATGATGCCAACACGGACCTGCTCTTCCTCGGTGGGCACATCTGCCTCGTACGCCTCGAACAGTCTGGTTGTCAGCAGCTGCACGCGCGCCACATCAAACAGCAGATCCTCCACTTCGTCGCGAGGTAGGCTGCTGGCGAAACCGAGGTTGGTCAGGTAGGTGTCAATGGTCTGCTCATAGGCCGCTTCGTCAAGCGGTGTTGGGGTCGGCGCAGGGGTAATCGTTACCGGTTCGGTGGGCGTGATCTCAACCGTAGCTGTCGGCGTGATCGTCGGGTCGGGTGTGGGCGTAATGGTCGGGGTGGGGGTGAAAACCAGAGTCGGCGTGGCAGTGGGCTCCCGCTCCGCTCCGATAGGGGTGGCGGTTGGCGTCCCAGTTGGCTCGGGCTCCCCGGCATCGTACCCGAAGGCCAGTTCGATCTCCTCGCGGATCTCTTCCTCAGTAACGGTGATGCCTGCCTCTTCGGCTGCCTCCTCGAGAATGATGCTGCTGATCATGCTGTCGAGGATACGCCGGCCGAATTCAATCTCCGGGTTGGAGGAAATCTGGCCCTGTGGCAGCTGGCCGCCCTGCCCGCCCAGTTCGTAGCGATACCGGTCCTGATAGTCCACTGCCAGGATCTCGGTTCCATTTACGGTTGCGATCACACGGTTCGGCACAATGATGAGCTCATTGACGAGTGCCAGGATGACCAGCACGGCCACCACACCGCCAACTACCGCGGATGTGACCAACACGATGCGCTGTAGATTCGCTTCACGTTGGGCCCGCGGCAGGCGTCTGCGTGTCAGGTTTCGTCCTCCCATAGCTGCCTCCCGGCGTTACGATACCTCACGGATATGCTCATCAGTATATGGCAGCAGGGCCATATGCCGCGCGCGCTTCACTGCAACAGCGATGGCCCGCTGCTGCTTGGCGGTGATGCCCGTCTGGCGGCGCGGGCGGATCTTGCCGCGCTCCGTGATGAAGTGGCGCAGCAGGTCGACATCTTTGTAGCTGATCGTCTCTTTCTCGCGCAGCTGGTCACGGTAAAAGCCGCGCGGGCGCCGGGACCCGATGCGCACCGGCCCCGGATCAGAAGGCGCAGTGGAGCGGTACGTTGGGCGCTCCTCTGTGGTTTCATCACTGGTTTCGTCACTCATAGTTCACTCCTAAAACGGATAGTCGTCCTCTTCTTCAGCATGGCTCGGAATGCGGTCGCCGTCGCGCCGGTCCCCGAGCATGATCATCTCATTGGCAACCAATTCGGTGCGGAAGTGCTTCTTGCCGGTTTCATCTTCCCAGCCGCGTGTTTGCAGCCGTCCTTCGATGTAGACCTGCTGGCCTTTGTGCAAATGCTGGTTGCAGATCTCGGCCAGGTTGCCCCACGCAACCACATTGAACCACTCCGATTCCTCGTGGCGTTCACCTTCCGCAGATGTCCAGGTACGTGTGGTCACCACGCTAAACGATGTGACGGGCCTGCCGCTGGGCGTATACCGCATTTCCGGGTCACGGCCCAGCTGGCCAATGACCATGACTTTGTTCAGGCCTCTCATATCGCCTCTCTATTCGTCCGTGCGCGTCACCAAAAACCTCATGATCGGTTCAGTCAGGCGCATGTTGCGTTCGATCTCCATGATCGAGTCCGCAGGCAGATCGGCAATGATGAACACATAGAAGCCATCACGCTCATCGTTGACCGGGTAGGCCAGCCGCCGGCGGCCCCACTGATCAACAAACCGGATCTGCCCGCCGTTGCGGTCGATCACGTCCTTGACGAAGTCCACCTGCGCCGCGATCTCTTCCGCGCCCAGGTCGGCTTCAACAATAAAGCCTATATCGTAGGTTCGCATATCTTCCTTCCTTCCCACGGGTTTGCCCTGCGGACTTCCAAAGGGGGAAAATGTGCAGGGCGGAAAGGTCATGGGTATCTAAAAATGTGCTGGAATAGTGTACCGGTTGGCCAGGGGTTTTGCAAAGCGACCCTTGCCGCCCTCGGACGAATTTGCTATACTTCCCTGCGTGAGGCGATGTAGCTCAATCGGCAGAGCAGCGGACTCATAAGCCGCCGGTTACAGGTTCAAGTCCTGTCATCGCCACTTGACGGAGGGCGGCCCGACGCGGTCGCCCTTTTCGGTAAGTGTGGCAAGGAGTGGTGACTATGCTTCGTCAGATCGGCCCGGTTGAACTGTTGATCGTCCTGGCGATAGTACTGTTGGTCTTCGGGGTGGGGCGTGTTGGCAGGATCGGGCGTGAGCTCGGTACTGCAATCAGCGAGTTCCGCCGCGGTCTACAGGGCGACGAATCCGAAGAAGACACCGAAGAAGCCAAAACAGAAGCTTAAGGCATCACAGCGGGCAGACCTGCCCGCTGTGATCGTTTCAACCCATGACTGACTTCCTGGTTGTTGACGGGCACGAGGACATTGCCTACAACGCCCTGACCTTCGGCCGGAACTATCGCAAGAGCGCGCTGCACACACGGCAGGCCGAACGCGGCTCTGCCATCCCCGACCGCTTTGGTAGCACGCTCCTCGGTAAACCGGAATGGTTGCTTGGGCGCGTTGCCGTGATCTTTGGCACGATCTTCACGCGGCCAGCGGCCTTCAGCCTCGGCCAATGGGACTCGCAGACTTACACCTCCGCACAGCAGGCACACAGCATTGGGCGTTCCCAACTGGACTATTACCATCGTCTTGTGGAAGAAGATCCGCTCTTCTCGCTCATCGGATCACGCGCAGATCTGGATGCCGTCGTCGACTCGTGGGGGCAGCCGTTGGAGCAGCGCCGCATCGGCCTTGTCCCGTTGATGGAGGGCGCTGATCCAATCCGTGAGCCGGAGGAGCTCGAGCTGTGGGCCGAACTGGGCCTGCGCATCGTGGGGCCGTCCTGGGCAGCGACTCGTTACGCAGGCGGCACCTACGGCGGGTCACATGGCCTGACTGCTGAAGGCCACGCGCTGCTTGAGATCATGGCTGGTTACAACCTCATCCTCGATCTCAGCCATCTGTCCCACCAAGCATTCTACGAAGCTCTCGACACGTTCGAAGGGCGGATCATCGCCAGCCATACCAACCCACACCGGTTCCTGCCAGGCGAACGGGGCTTCTCCGACGAAATGATCGCCATGGTCGCTGAGCGTAATGGCGTCATCGGCACGGTGTTCTACAACCGCTTCCTCAAGCCGGGGTGGCGGCGCGGCGAAGCGCGTGTTCCCGTTGACCTCGTCGTTGATGTGATCGACCACATCTGCCAGGTAACCGGCAGTGCGGCCCACGTTGGGCTTGGCACGGATTTTGATGGCGACTTCGGCGTGGAGCATGCCCCGGCGGAAATCGACACGGTCGCCGATGTCCACCGACTTGCCGGGCCGCTGCGGGAACGCGGCTTCAGCGCAGACGATATCGCAGCTGTCATGGGCGGCAACTGGCTGCGTGTGCTGCGGGAGGCACTGCCGGAATGAGCCGCGTCGCGCAGTTGGGGGTCTTTGCGGTTGTGTTGGGGGGTGTGGTCTTGTTCCTGGCGTTTTTCCCCTACGCTGTAGATGCCGACTTCACGCCCGGGATCGGTCTGTCGCAGATCCTCGGCATCCTGACGGGCACGTTTTTGCTGGTGGCAGGCGCTTATCTTTTTGTGTATGCGCTGCTGCACCGCGGCCGCCCTGACTCCTTGCTCGCGGATATCGCGATACGCATGGGCATGACCGGCCTCGTATTCGCGTTCGCTGCCACCCTGGCCGATCTGCTCGGCTTTGGATCCCATATCGCCAGCGAGGGCAGCTTGTTCGGTTGGCTGCAGGCGCTCGGCATGATGGCCGGTTTCATCTTTGCTGCGCTCGGCGTCTTTCTATATGGTTACGCTGGTGTAATCGCATTGGAACGGGAGGATGAAGGGTGATCGGACTGATACTGCTCGCGGTTTACGCGCTGACTCTGTTTGGGGTGATGGGTTGGATGGGGTTGATCGGTCTGCGCTTTAGGGGCACCCTCACCGAGCACCCGCTGCCGGATGAACCTCCTTCTGTTTCAACAGTGGTGCCCGCCCGCAATGAAGAGCGCAACATCGGGCGCTGTGCCACCGGCCTGACCCATCAGGACTATCCCTACCTGCAGATGGTCTTCGTCGACGATGACTCCGAAGATGCCACTGGTGACATCCTGGCCGCTTTTGCCGCACGTGATGGCCGCATCAAGGTGATCAACACGGGCGGCAAGCCTGACGACTGGAATGGTAAACAATGGGCGTGTTGGTCTGGAGCACAGGCCGCCTCCGGTGATTGGTTGTGCTTCATGGATGCCGACACCTATGCCGAACCCCACCTGCTGACCCGGACCGTAGCCTTCGCCGAGGAACACAACATCGACATGTTGACGCTGCAACCGTGGTATGAAACACGCGGCTTGTGGGAGCGTATTATACTGCCGCAGGCACTGCCGCCCATCCTGATGGTCTTTCCGCCAGGGCGTGTCAACGATCCGGACGACCCGCTCAGCATGGCCAACGGACAGTTCATTCTCATCCGGCGCAGCGTCTACGATGCCGTAGACGGTCACCGCGGTGTAAAGGCCGAAATGATGGACGACTTCTCGCTGGCTGAGCGCGTCCATGGGCAGGGCTATCAGATCTTTGTCGCCGAAGGCTTCGATGTGATGCGTGTTCGCCTCTACACCAACCTCCGCGAGATCTGGGCTGGTGCGATCAAGGCTGCCGTGCAGCTCACCGGCGGTTGGCAGGCCACTCTAGCCCTGGCCATCGGCAACCTCCTGCTCAATACGCTGCCCGCGCTTTTGCTGATCGTCTTTGCAGTGGTTGGCTACACACCCGGTGTGATCATCATGGCACTGCTTGTCATCTGGCAGGTGGTGTTCTACGGCACCATCCGCCTGATGGCCTTCCGCGCCCCGCCCTGGACTGCTGTTGTCTACCCATTCGCTGGCATCCTCTCCTCCTTGATCATCGCTGATGGGATTGTCCGTGTGGCCCGCGGCGGCGAAATCAAGTGGAAGGGCCGTGATGTGCTCGGGCGGCCCACACTGCCTACCCGCAAGTGAGACCGAGCTACCGTGTTGCTCGCCTGGGCGACATTGATATTGAAATCCACATCTCCATGCTGCTGGTGCTTGTCTGGGGCATGTGGCAGGGGTGGGCTGGCAGCGCCAATATCCTGACCGGGCTGCTGGCTGTCGGGCTTGTTTTCTTATGTGTGTTCATCCACGAAGCCGGGCATGGTGTTCAGGCTCGCGCCCTAGGCCTTCCGGTACGCCGCATTCTGCTGCTGCCGTTCGGCGGCATGATGGAACTCACACGCCGCCCATCACTGCCCGGGCAGGAACTCCTGGTCGCGCTTGGTGGCCCGATGGCGAACGCGGGAGTCGCAATCCTGCTGGCCGCACTGGCCTTCATCGCGGAACCCCTAACGCCGCTGCGCCTGTTCAGTCAGATCTGGTTGTTTGGCACGCCGACCATATCGGCTGTGCTGCGTTTCGTCCTCTTCCTGAATATCGCACTTTTTGTCTTCAACCTGGTCCCTGCCTTCCCGCTTGATGGTGGCATTGCAGTACGGGCCGGCCTGGCACTCCTGATGCCCTACGAACGCGCCACCGTGCTCACTTCCGCCCTCAGCGCAGTGCTGGCCAGCGGCATCGCCATCTACGGCCTTACCCGGATCGGTTTGCGCGGGCCGGGCACGGTGATCTTCTGGCTGCTGCTGGCGGCTGTGCTGCTGTGGGGTGCCCTGCGCGAAGCATCCGCTGTGGTCAGGCAGCGGTCGTTGGTGCTCGTCCGCGTTGGTGATGTGCACGATCTGGTCACCACACGTCTCGATCCGCAGACCCGCGTGACAGGCGATCCGGCAGCAGTCTTTGCCCGCCAGCAGATCGTAGGCGTCATCGAAGCCGGGGCGCCGCGCGGAGAACCGGCAGCTGAGGCAATGCGGCGTGACTTTCCAACCGTTCACCCTGATGTTACACTCTGGGCTGCCTTCCGGGAGATGCGCAGCGCACAGCTGACTGTGCTGCCCGTGGTGAAAAACGGCCAATTCCTCGGCCTGCTCACCCTGGACCATATTGAGCGCGCCCGGCGCTATCGACGCACCAACTAACAGGAGAGTGTCGTGTCCTTCCTCAGTAAGATTCTCAGCGCCCTGCGCGGCGAGTCGACCGCGGTGAATGGGCTCCACAAACCACTGGGCCCCAACGCCGAGGCCATTATCCAGCGCGACCACCGTGTAACCTCCAGCGCGTACACCCGCGGCTATCCCTTGGTGGTGGAACGGGCCCGTGGTGCCCACGTCTGGGATGTGGATGGCAACGAGTTCCTTGATTTTATGGCGGGCATCGCGGTGGCTTCCACCGGGCATGCCCACCCCCAGGTCGTTAAGGCGATTCAGGAGCAAGCAGATAAGTTCCTGCACATCTGCCTGTCAGACTTCTATTACGATGTGGGCGTGCAGCTCGCCGAAAAACTCAACGCGATCGCACCCTTTAAAGAAAACGCCCGCGTTTTCTTTACGAACTCCGGCACAGAGACCATTGAAGCCGCCATCAAGCTGGCACGCCATGCCACCGGACGCAAGCGCTTTATCGCTTTCCATGGCGGTTTCCACGGGCGCACCATGGGCTCCCTGGCTTTGACCGCCAGCAAGACGACGCAGCAGGCTGCCTTCTTCCCGGTGATGCCGGGAGCACACCACGCCCCCTATCCGAATCCCTTCCGGCCTGTGTTGAATACCCGCCCCGGCGAGGATCAGGGCGAGGCAGTGGTTCGCTACATCGAAGAAGTGCTCTTCAAAAAGCAGGTCCCTGCTGATCAGGTGGCCGCGATCTTCGTCGAGCCCATTCAGGGCGAGGGCGGGTACATCGTTCCGCCGCGCAGCTTCCTGCCTGCTCTGCGTGCGCTTTGCGACCGGCATGGCATCCTGCTGGTCGCTGACGAAATCCAGAGCGGTGTCGGTCGGACGGGTCGCTGGTGGGCTGTTGAGCACTTCGGCGTTGAACCGGACATCGTCTGCTCGGCTAAAGGGTTGGCCAGTGGCATGCCGTTGGGCGCACTCATCGCGCGTGAAAGCGTGATGAGCTGGCAGCCCGGCAGCCACGGTTCGACTTTTGGGGGTAACCCGGTTTGCTGCGCGGCAGCGGTTGCTACCCTCGATGTGATCGAGAACGGCCTGATGCAAAACGCGGCTCAAGTTGGTGGTTATCTCATGCAGCACGCGCTTGAGCTGGCAGCCCGGCACGACTGTATCGTTGATGTGCGCGGCAAAGGCCTGATGCTCGGTCTGGAGATTGCTGACACCACCGGTGAACCTGTGCCAGAACTGCGCAACCGCATCGTTGATGAAGCCTTCCATGAAGGGCTGCTCCTGCTTGGGGCCGGGGAAAGCGTGCTCCGCCTGATGCCACCTTTGATGATCGATGAAGCCACGGTCGATACCGCCGTCACCCGTATGGAGGCTGCCTTCAACCGGGCTGAGGCCGCCTTTGGATGACATCACCATAGAAAACTAACAGAAGACGCGGATTCTTTGCCGCGTCTTTCAGATTTCTTACACGCTTTGAGTACAATCCTATGCAGTCAAGAACTCAGAGCGCGTAAGAACCTCTATGGATGAATACTTCGTTCGCCAGCGGGACTACTTGCTGGAAATATCACGTGCGTTAACCTCGCAGCTCAGCCTTAATGATGTGCTGCGTGTCACGCTGCGCTCAGCCACTAAGATGCTCGGCGGCAAAGCAGGGCTGGTTGCACTGGTCAATGGCGATGCGTTTCGCATCCGGGCCAGCTATGGGATCGATCCGGCCATGCTGGATACTTTCTCCCCGCTCCTGCAGGAGATCCCGCTCACCGATCCGGAAGGCTTTGACAGCCCGGAGGTGGGGCGCAAGATGCGCTTGGTCGCACAAACCGCCCGTATCGGCATCTATGAGGTCATCGCGCTTCCCATGAAGCACGGCACGGAGCTGATCGGTGTGGTGTTCATATTCCGGCCGCAGGGCAATCTGTTCACCAGCAACGATATTCGTCTGCTGCAAAGCTTCGCCGATCAGGCCGCCATTGCGGTTCAGAACGCGCGCCTCTACGAGCAGGTCGCTACGGAAAAGCGCCGCTTAAACGCGCTCCTGCTGCACAGCGCTGATGGGATCATGATCCTCAACCCGGATCGCTCCGTTGAGAGCGTGAACATCGCTCTGGCTGATATCCTCGGCTTGGGGCCATCATGCCAGTTCGACAAGATGCACCATGATACGCTCATCCGCTGGGCACAGCGTGAGCCAGGGCCTGAACTCGCTGATGCGATGGCCGAAGGGTGGCCCACCACCGAGCAGAGTGTGCTCTACGTGGAAGGCGAACTCCGCCGCTTTTGCAACCATGGCGAGACCTTGAGCGTCGGCATGACGTACGCGCCTCTGCTTGACGAACGCGGGGACCTGCGCAACATCATTGTCAACGTGCGTGACATCACGAAGTTCAAAGAGGCGGAACGCGCCAAGAGCACCTTCATCTCTGTTATCTCGCACGAGTTGAAGACCCCGGTCGCGATCATACGCGGCTATGCCGAAACCCTCAGCCGCGACGATGTCCAGTGGGAAAACGGCATCCTGCGCAGCGGATTGGATGTCATCATGGATGAGACCGAGAAGCTGGCGGATCTCATCGAGGACCTGCTTGATGTATCTCGCGCTGAGGCCGGCCGCCTGAAATTGCAGATAGCCGATGTGAACCTCTGCCACCTGGTTGAACAGGTGGCCAGGCGCTTCCAGACACAGACCCACATGCACGACGTTGTGGTCGACCTGCCACCCGAACCAGCCGTCATTCGTGCCGACGAACGCCGTCTTGACCGGGTGCTCAGCAATCTGGTAAGCAATGCTCTGAAGTACTCACCCAATGGCGGCACGGTTACGTTGGGTGTGCAGCCGCTGGAAGATGGGGTCAACCTCTATGTCAGTGATGAAGGGGTTGGCATTGCGCCCGACCAGATCGACCTGATCTTCGATCCCTTCTACCGGGTGGACAACAGCTCCACCCGCGAGACGGAAGGCGTCGGCCTCGGGCTGCACATTGTGCGCCACATCGTCAATGCTCACGGCGGCCGCATCGCGATAGACAGCGAGCTCGGCGAAGGCACAACCTTCACCATCTGGCTGCCCTGATCCACTTGCACGCCTAAAACTGCACTGCTACTCTCTGCCTGTTATTATGATTATCGAAAGGATGCGGCATGGCACGTCCAATGCCAACGACTGTCACCTGCCCGAACTGCGGGCAGCCCTTCAACGCACTGCTTGAACAAATTCTGGACGTTGGCACGGATCCGTCCGTTAAGGACCGCCTGCTTTCCAACCAGATCAACACCGTGACCTGCCCCCACTGCGGCTGGAACGGTCAGATCGGCACACCGCTGGTCTATCACGATCCCGCCAAGCCTTTGGCGATTGTGCACGTCCCTATGCAGCTGAATATCGACCAAACCGAACGCGAACGTATGGTGGGCCAACTTACCCAGACCCTGATGCGCACCCTGCCGGAGGATGCACCCAAAGGGCACCTGCTGCAGCCGCAAACCGCGCTGACCATGCAGGGCCTGATCGAACAGGTACTTGAGGCTGATGGCATTACCCGCGAGATGCTTGATCAGGAGCGGCGCAAGATTACCCTCATCGACGAGCTGTTGGCCGCCAAGGGCGACGAGCAGCAGAGTCTCGTTGACGAAAATATTGACCTGATTGACGAATCGTTTCTCGAACTGCTGCGCATTGTCGGCGAAAGGGCCGGGCAGACAGGGGACTCGCGCACCTCACTGCGTGCCCTGAACCTGCGCTCCAAGCTCATTGAGAGCACAGAAGCCGGTCAGCGAGTCAAGGTCCGTGAGGAAGCATACCAGCAGGCAGAGTTGGAGCTCAACTCCATTGTCACGGAGGAAGGGCATATCAACCGTGAGGACTTCGTTGACCTGATCGTTGACTCTGCCGACAATCCGGACAAGATCCAGTACCTTTCCAGCCGCATTCCACAGATTCTGGACTATACGACGTTCAACATTCTGACCAACCGCATTGATGCCACCAGCGACCCGGACCAACGCGCGCAACTCCAGGAAGCGCGCGAAACGATGCTCAAGGTTGCCGCTGAGTACGAGCAGGCCTCACGCGCGGTGGTTGAGCGTGCGGCAGACACGCTGCGCATGCTGCTGAGTGCTCCCGATGTGGTTGAGGCCATTCACCAGAACCTCGATCGCATCGATGAGACGTTCATGCAGGTGCTTCAGGTCAACTTGCAGGAGGCGCGCCAGTCCGGCAGCGTGGAGGTCTCAGCCCGACTCAAGCAGATCCGCGATGAGGTGCTGCGCCTGGTCGAGCAGCAGGCACCGCCTGAGATCCAGCTGATCAATCAGCTTCTCTCCGAGCAGGACGACAATGCCGCACTTGACCTGCTCGCCTCACGTGCTGATGCGGTGACACCACAGCTGATCGAAGTGATGGACCAGTTGATCGACCAGCTGAATGCAGTGGGCAATGTCGGGGCGGCGCAGCGTCTGGCCATGCTTCGTAATGAAGCCAATCGCATGCTGTGACGTAGGTTCAGAAGGCAGGGGCCGCTTAGTTGGCGGCCCCTTTATCGTTCCGCAGCGGCCCGCAGCAGAATACTCCCCCCAATGTGGGCCGCCCGTGCGGTATCACTCGTATCTTCAAGCAGTACAGCCACCGCCAGCGGTGTGCCATCCGGCATGTAAACAAACCCGATAAACCAACTGTTGAAGCGTGCTTCTGCATCGCTGACAGCCAGGCCGACAGTGCCGTAAACCTGCCGCACCGGTGAACCTGCCCCCCGCGCAGCACCCTCGTTGACGCTGGTCATCATCATATCCACAACGGCTGCCACACTTGCCGGGCTGATCGTGCCGCGTGGTAGGCCGGGCTGTTCGGCTTCCTCCCAACGCCCATCCGGAGCACGCACCGCCTCAACAAGATAGGGGGCCGGAATGCGCCCGTTGTTCGACCAGCCTGCGCTGACCAATGCCATTTGCAGGGGGGATGTCGTCAGCGTGCCCTGCCCAATCGCCAGGGAAACGGGCTGACCGTTTGTCTCAGCTGGCTCGCTCACATCCAAAGGAACCTGCGGTGCGCTCAGCAGCCCGAAGCTCTCAAACGCCGCGAGCAGATTCTCCTCTTCCAACCGATCAGCGATAGCGATCAGTGGGGCCGGGCAGCTGTGCACAAAGGCGTCGTACAGTGTCCTGACACCCACCGGCAGATTGGCACACGGCAGCAGGGCATCCTCCACCGGAGCCGACAGTGTGCCATTCCATGCTTCATCCAACTGAACCACGTGATAGTCGAGCGCCGTTCCGTAGATCACACTCTGAAGGATTGTGCCCGGTTGGTACAGGCTCTGCGTGGCGCGGTTGAGCAGCGGCGCGGCCGGATCCTGTGTGAGGGCATCCCATTCCTCATCCAATGTGTTTGGGTCGAACAGGGGCTCGCTGTCAAGTGCGAGAATCGCGCCCGTCTCGCTGTTGATCAGCACGAGGGCACCTGTCTCCCCGGCCATCAGCGTGGTGGCAGCCTGCTGCAGGTCGGAGTCGAGGGTCAGCCGGACATCACCGCCTACCGGTGCGCGACCAAGCATCGTATCGACTGCTTCCTCTTCCGGCGTCCGGATTGTCTCCCCGCGCAGAAATGCGTCAAATGCATCCTCAATGCCACTGGTCCCAAACCGCAGACTATAATAGCCGACCACCGGTGCCGCGGCGGGCACCGGATAGATGCGCTCGTACAGTCCGGCCTCCGGGTCGATCGTGCTCTCCGCCAGCACACTGCCGTCACGATCGAGGATGCTCCCGCGTTCAATACGCTGCTCAGCCAGCAAACGGCGCGGATTGTCATCCCGCGCGATCAACGTTGGGCTCTCTACCAGGGACCAGTAGCCCAGGGTGAGTGCCACGACCGCAAACGCCGCGGCCAACACGATCCCAATTCGGGTGAGTGTGTCCTTCACAGCAGCTCGGTTCCCGGATCGGAAATACGCAGCAGGAGCCCAACCATCAAAAAGCTGGAGAGCATAGAGCTGCCACCGTAGCTCACAAAAGGCAGCGTGACACCGGTGAGCGGCACGATCTTCAGCACACCGCCCATGATCAACAGAGCCTGAATGCCCAGCGTCACCCCGATGCCGCTCGCGGTTAGCGCATGGAACGGACGTGGTTCATTTTCCGTGGCGATGTGTAGGGCGCGCATCACCAGAAAGGCAAACAGCGCCACGATTCCCACACTGCCGATCAGGCCCCACTCCTCGGCCACCGCCGCAAACACAAAGTCCGAATGCACCACGGGGATAAACGTCGGCGAGCCCAACCCCACACCCGATCCGAAGACTCCCCCTGAAGCAACCGCCAACAGCGACTGCACGATCTGGAAGGCCCTGTTATCTGCTTCCGGCCAGGGGTTCCACCACGTATCAATGCGCAGCTGAACGACATCAAACAGCTGGTACCCGACCACTCCGGCGGCCAACAACAGCCCGATCCCGAGCAGTACATAGGCTGAGTGGCCGGTGCTCGCGTACAGCATAGCCAGGAACACCATGAAGAACAGCGATGCGGCGCCCAGGTCACGCTGCCAGACGAGCAGCACCACACACAGACCCCACATCAGCAGCAGGGGGCCAAGGGCTGCCATTGAGAAGGGCCGCTCACGGATCGGCGCACGGTGATCGGTGAGGTAGCTGGCCAGGAAGATCACCAACAGCAGCTTGAGCAGCTCAGATGGTTGGAAGAATACATCGCCAAACCCGAGCCAGAGCTGTGGCGCAAAGACGTTGCCGGTCGGGTTCACGCCAAACAGAATGGTGGCGCCCAGCAGCACCAACCCGATCATCAGCCAGGTATAGCGGTAGCGCCACAGCACGCGGAGATTGGCTGGCAGCAGGCTGACAGTCAGGCAGGCGGCCATCCCAACGGCAAACCAGATGACCTGCCGGTCGGCGAAAGCAGGCGCAAGCCGCGCCACAAGCGTGATGCCCCAGCCACCCAGCAAGGCGACCACAGGCAGTACAAACGGATCGCGATGGGGCAGGCTCCGGTTCAACACCAGGTGGGCAGCCGTCACGACCGCTGCCCACACCACGATTCCCCACATTGCTGTCCATGGTTCGCCGCGTGCCAGTGCCAGCGCCAGCCGGTTCAGCACGACGAACACCCCCGCAGTGCTCAGCAGGGCCCGCTCACGGTGGGATTGTGGCAGGGACAGACCCAGATCACTCAAAGATACTTGCCCACCAGCAGACTCAGTCTGTCACGCAGGTCCGCCGGGATCTCGTCCTTGTCGGTGATAATGGCCGCTTCCAACGCGTTGAACGCCTCTGAGTCGGGCTGCTCCTCCGCCAAACGCGGGATCAGGTGCGACAAGGCTTTTTGTGCGGTAGTCAGGTTGCGCCGCATAGTGCGCACCACCATCTCCACTGTGACTGTTTCCTCCGTCTCGTGCCACACATCATAGTCGGTGACGTGGGCCATCACGGCGTACGCTATCTCGGCTTCCCGCGCCAGATAGGCCTCCGGCGAGGTCGTCATGCCGATGATGGACATGCCCCACTGCCGGAACACATCGCTTTCGGCCTTCGTGCTGAAGCGCGGCCCTTCAATAGTAATGTAAGCACCACCCTCATGTACGGTGCCTTCCGCCACACGCACACTCTCGGCGAGCATGCCGCTCAGTGTCTCACAGAACGGCGATGCCACACTGATATGCGCCACCAGCCCATTCTCAAAGAAGGTACGCCCGCGCCGCTTATCCTTCGTATTGTCGTACAGCTGATCCGGGATCACGATGTGGCCGGGTGCATAATCCTCGCGCAGCGATCCGCATGCGCTCACCGCGACCACGTATCGCGCACCCAGACTCTTAAGCGCGTAGATGTTGGCCCGATACGGCACCTCCGATGGGCTGTGAACGTGCCCGCGCCCATGCCGCGGCACAAACGCCACTGGCACCCCCTTTAGTTTGCCAGTGATGATCGCATCGGATGGATCGCCAAAAGGCGTCTCGATGTGTTTTTCTTCTATGTCGGTCAGGTCCGGCATATTGTACAGGCCGGAGCCGCCGATCACCCCGATCATGATCTCTTCTGCCATGTGGCCTCCTATCCAGTGAATTCAAGCGTGATGCGACCGATCACAATGCGGTCGCCTGTGGCCAGTATAACGCGGTCGGTGATGATATCCCCGTTGAGGTAGGTGCCGTTGCGGCTCCCCAGGTCCTCCAGCCACCATTGGTCATCGCGCAGAGTGACTGCTGCGTGTTCCAGGCTGGCGAATGGTTCAGGCAGCACAATATCACAGGTGGGCGCGCGGCCGATTATGGTCCGTGCACGCAGGGGATGCCGCCCGTTGAGTTCAACCGGCAGATCGTCTGCACTGATCAATGCCAGTGCCGCACGGGTTGGTGAGGGGCTGGTTCCCTGTGTGGATTTGATATCCTGTACGAGGAAGTAAAACAGCGCGCCAATGAACGCATACAGCGCGAGCGCAATCGCGACACGCAGGATCAGCAGGGTGACATCCAGCGGCATGCTCAGTAATTGGTCGGTTCGTCGGGTCGATCTTCAATGTACAGCATCGAGTAGCCCGCCATGCTGATCACATCGCCCGGGCGCAGCACTGCATCCCGGATGCGCTGGCCGTTCACGGTGGTGCCCCCGCTGCTGCCCACATCCAGCAGAATGTAGCTTCCATTCCGGTGCCGGATTTGCGCATGGTGGCGTGAAACGCGTGGATCGTCGATGATGAGATGGTTGTCACGGTGCCGCCCGATGTTCATCAGCGTGCGCTCGATGGGCACATGCCGCACACCTTCCAACACGAGATAGGCATTGGGGAGTTCCACATCCGGCTGGGGAACGTTCATCGACTGCGTGCCCGACTCCGGCTGCTGTGAATGGTGCGCATTCACACTCAGCCGCTGTGGTGGGATGTTCTCGTCTGCGATCAGGCGCACATAAGGTTCGACCAACAGCGTCATGCCCGCAGCCCGCGCCATCCCGACGATCTCATCCGAAAGAGACATATCCAGATGCGGGCTGACTGCCAGCACAGCCGCATGGTCTGTTGTGTTCAGCCGGACCGCATAGACATCCGGAGCCACCTGCCGCCCGTCTTCGAGCTGCTGTGCTGCGTCCTGCATGGCCCGGGCCAGTGCAACCGCCACCGTCCGCGGATGCAGTCGCCCGGCAAATAGACGGGCAAAACCACCCTCAACAATGCGCTGGATATAGTCCTCAAACCGGGATAGCGGGTTCATCTCTGGCATTATAGCCGTGCATGGTCTTGCAACACAACCGTTTTTGTGATCATGGGCCTATCACGAGCACATCACCTGCCGTACTGCTGAAGCGCTCCCCCGTCAGCGGATCGTACAGCCCTACCGCCACCTCAACCGCCGTGCCCGGCCTGATCCGAAACGTGATGCGATGTGTCACCCTGATGCCTTCTGGCCATACACCCGGCGAGAAGAAAAGGGTGCCAGGTGGTTCGTCGGCCTGCTGCAGGATAGTGGCGTCTTCGTCACGTATATGCACAAAAACCTGTGAAGCCGCTGTTTGGGTTCCCTCCCACGTCAGCTCAACAGTGAGCCGCGCTCCTTGCTGCACAACCTCGGAGCCAACCAACGCAAGCCCATTCGAAAACCGTACAGGCTCAGTGGTTCTGATGGCGGCCTCATCCGTCGTTTGCAGCAGCACATACAGGTAAAACGGATCGCCGCCTGCGCCGCCGTCCATCAATGCGCCTTTCTGCACGATGAGTGACGTGTCGCCCGGTAAAGCCGCCCACACCTGCTCGATTCCTTCATAGGGCCACGCAAAGATGGTGACCGGCTCCGGTTGAGCAGGCAGCGGCTCACCGTCAACGTAACGGATCGCATCCGGAAGCAAGAAGCGCAGCGATGGGTATGTTGTGTAAAGCCGCTCAGGCAGGATGACACTGCCCGCCGCGGCACGCGCCTGATCGGCCAGTTCCGTTGCCTCAGCCTGATAAGCTTCCGCCCGGGCTTGTGCGGAGTCGACACAGCGCGGCAGGAGCATCATGTGGCAGCCAAAATATGCCCAGCCTGTGAGCAGTACATGCACCACAAGAACCACACTGGCCGCCATCCCACCCCAGGAGAACCGGTCTGCGGCCTCATCCAGAACCAGCGCAGGCAATAACGCGACTGCCGGTATCGCCCCGATGGTCCGCAAGAAACTCGGTGCCTGAATGGTCAGCAGCGTGGCCACCAACATGATGCCGATCCAGCCCAGGGCCAACACATATGCGATGCTGCCCTCGCGCCGGAGCACATGCTGCCCGGCCCGTACAATACCAACCAGGAAAACAACCCCCATAACCGGCCCGAAAACCGGACGCCCGGCGATGTTGTGGCGCCACACCTGATCACCTTGCAGATTGAACATACCCAGCACAGCCCACAGGTTCGCCAACAGCCCAGCATTCGGATCGGCCTGTTGGGCGGCAGCGTTCCAAACACCAACCTGCCCAACCCGTTCAAAAACCACAGCGGGATTGCTGGTAGCAAAAAGCGCAAACGGCAGGGTAACAAGGGCGGTAACCCCGACGATAGTCGCGATCTCGCGGCGGCGTTCCCACAGCCACGGGCGGTGCACGGCCAATCCGTAGATGAGCCACAGCAGCATAATAAACGGCACCAAACGCACTGCGGTGTACGTGTAGACGCTCAGGCCAAGCGCGACTCCCGCTGCAGCTGCCCACGGCACGGACTGTTTGCGCAGTGCGAATGCACCACACGCAGCAGCGAGTGCCAGCATCAGCGGTAGTGACACCGCCCGAAATGCGATCCGGCTGAAGTGCACGTGCCAGAGTAGGCCAGCCGTTATCGCCGCAGTGAGCAGGCCTACTCGCGAATTGCCCCAGGCGTGGCCCAACAGGTACACGGCCCCCAATGTGGCGATACCAACCAGCGCGGATGCCGCGCGCAGGCCTGCTTCCGTCCGGCCAAAGGTGGCAATAGTCCCCGCCATCAAGTAGATATGCAGGCCTTCACGCCCATTATTCGACGGGAAGTAGATGCGATGCTCACCGTCCAACACGCTCAGGGCATCCAACCCATAGAACGCTTCATCGTGGTAAAGGCCGTAGGGAATATCGCCAAGGGCAGCCAGACGCATCCCTATTCCGCCTGCGATCACCAGCAGAGCCACCACAAGCAATACACGTTTCGAATCCATAGCGCGCAGTGTAGCAGATGCCACAACGGGAAACGACAATCACTCGCGCGGGTTTTCGGTTGAAAAGCCCCTCCCTTTGTGATACCATACGCTGTGCCTTGGGGGATAGTTTAATCGGCAGAACGACGGGTTCTGGCCCCGTTAGTAGGGGTTCGAGTCCCTTTCCCCCAGCTAACACGACCGCGTCCTCATCCGGCGCGGTCTTTCCTTTATCCCGTGAGGAGCCCATGCAAACAGGCAATGAACCGTCACTCAGCAGCAGCGGTGATGCGCCCGGTCTCAGCAGCGCGACCCACCACGCCTTAAGGGACGCCCTGCGCGAACTCCGTGATGACACACTGCTCCCTCTCGATCAGGGTCGTGCCATCTGGGCCGTTGCGCAGATCGGACGGACTGCGGTGCCCCCACTGCTTGACGTGCTCTCCGACGCAAGCCCTACTGTTCGGCAGCGCGCTGCGGCAGCGCTGGGGCGTATCCGTGATCCGCAGGCAGTAGCCGGTTTGCTGCATGCACTGCGTGATCCCGACACGCGAGTCCGTCGTACAGCCGCCTGGGCTCTCGGTGAAATCGCCGACGAACGCGCGGTGGATGGCCTGCTTGACGCCCTGTCTGATTCGCAGCGTCTGGTCCGTCAGCGCTCGGCGCATGCCCTTGGCCAGATTGGCGATCCCCGTGCGGTGGAGGGGCTGCTGGCTGCACTGCACGATGTCAGTCAGCATGTGCATATGGCGGCTGCCAAGGCCCTCGGCCAAATCCGCGACCGGCGTGCGGTGCCCTATCTGCTGGATGCCTTGCGCAGCAGTTCCGCCGACGTGCGGCGTCTCGCCGCGGAAGCGCTGGGCCGCATTCGTGACGAGCGCGCGGTGGAAGCACTCATCTCACTTCTCGACGATACTGCGTCCCTTTATGAACCCGGGCGCCAGAAGAATCGTGTATGCGATTTCGCAGCACGCGCGCTCGAGAGCATTGCGTCGCCGCGCGCAGTCGCTGCCCTCTCCGATTGGCGGCGCTCATGATCATCGGGGTGGACATCGGGGGGACCTTCACGGATTTTGTGGTGCTTCATGCCGGGGCCATTCGCATACACAAACGCCTGACCACGCCTACCGATCCATCCGAGGCACTGCTTGCGGGTTTGCAGTCGCTTGGCGCAGCCGATGATGCAGCCATCATCCATGGTTCAACCGTAGCGACAAACGCCCTGCTTGAACGCCAGGGGGCGCGTACTGCACTTGTCACGACGAGGGGCTTTGCCGATGTGATCGCGATCGGCCGTCAGACCCGCCCGGATCTGTATGCGCTTGTCCCGGTGCGCCAACAGCCGCTTGTACCACGCGACCTGCGCTTCGAATTGGACGAACGCATCGGCGCGGATGGCTCGGTGATCAAGGCGCTTGACCTGGCAGAGCTCGGCTCCCTGATCGAGAAGCTGGCAGGTTTCCAGGTCGAATCGGTAGCAGTGTGCCTGCTCTTCTCCTTTTTGGACGACAGCCACGAGCAGCAAGCCGCCGCCAAACTTCGTGAACACTTCCCTGTGTCGGTTTCCAGCGAGATTCTGCCGGAATTCCGCGAGTACGAACGCACCAGCACAACCGTCATAAACGGCTATGTTTCACCTGTGATGAGCCGCTACCTCACAACGCTCCAACGGAGTCTGGGTGGAGGGTCGCTGCGTGTGATGCAGTCCAACGGTGGCACCATCGACCCCGACCTCGCTGGCAGGGAGGCCGCCCGAACCGTGCTCTCCGGCCCGGCTGGCGGTGTGGTTGGCGCATTCAGGTTGGCGCAGGCCGCTGGCATGGATCACATCATCACGTTTGACATGGGCGGCACCTCCACGGATGTGGCACTTCTGCCCGGTCACATCCCAACAACGCGCGAATGGTCGATAGATGGTCAGCCGCTGCGCCTTCCTGTGATCGATATTCATACTGTGGGTGCGGGGGGAGGCAGCATCGCCCGAATTGATGCGGGTGGCGCGCTGCGCGTTGGCCCAGAGTCTGCCGGTGCTGATCCAGGCCCTGCCGCCTATGGCCGCGGCGATCTGCCGACTGTCACGGATGCTAACGTTGTGCTGGGCAGGCTGCTGCCCACAACTTTCTTGGGCGGTGCGATGACGCTCCACGCGGACCGTGCACGTGCAGCTGTGGACAGCCTCGGCCTTGATCACGGCGCTTGGGGCACTATCCAGCTGGCACTTGCC
>JAADYX010000275.1 GCA_010092885.1 Chloroflexota bacterium
CTGTTCAAAGACCGCGAATTCAGCCTGCTGGGTCGCCAACTGCGAGATCGCGTCGATCTGCTGGCCCTGTCGGAACACCGTGAACAACAGGGCCGCAACCATAAAAGCCGCCACAGTCCCGACCACACCGACGTTCACGATGCGCCTGCGCTGTTTGACTTCCTTGCGGCGCGGATCGGGCAGCTGGAGCACAGCCGCTGAGATGTTGTCACCCGGCTCGCGTGAGTTCGCCAGGTTGACCAACATGCGCGCCGCAGAGTCGCCCTCCTCAAGGGAGAGGATCTCGGCGACTTCCCCTTCGGTCACAAGCTGCCGGTCACCGTTTTCTGACTGGCTGAACAGGCCATCGGAACACACCAGGATCGAGTCCCCCGGTCTGAGTTCCAGCCCGCCCACCCCGCGCTGGTTCGCGCGTAGATAGTTGTCAATATCCAGGTAGATGCCCATGTCCGGCTCGACATCAAGCTGGCGGCCCAGCACCCGCATCAAACTTGGGCTCTGGTCCTCGTGCTTGCGCTGCAGCCGCTCGCGTGAGGCACCTTCGAACATCTGGCTGTTGAACAGCGTATGGTCCTGTGTGAGCTTGCGCAGACCGCTGTCCGGCTCATCGAGCCGGTGCAGGTAGACACCGCCGTTGCCGATGTTGCCGATAAACAGCACGTTTTCCTCACTGACGGCAGCAACCGTCAGGGTTGTCCTGACTTCATCGGGGCGCTGCTCCCAGGCGAAGCTGTGCACCTGTTCGCTGGCGTGCTCCATCGCTGCCGAAAGCAGGGCAGTAACGCCGTCCCTTTTTGTGTTCTCCCGCAGATGGCTGAGGACCGCGTCAACGGCGATCTGCGCCGCGCGATCTCCCCGGCCTTCCCCGCCCTCGCCATCGGCCACAATGGCGAGGGTGAGCATTCTGTCAGAAGCGAGAGTAATGGTTTCGGTAATCAGACGGTCTTCGTAGACCCGCCTACCACCTACGGAAAACGCTCTCCCCACAAGGAGGTCGGTCATAGGAACCTCATTATCAACTGCTGGATACAGCGGTGCAATACACCTTGCGCAGGTAGTTTAGTCTTTATTCAGGCAAAACACAAGCGTATTTAGGTTTTGTTAAGGTCTTTCGAAACCCATCTCCAATGCTGCTCAGCGTGTGGCCCCGCCTGTCACAAGAATGTGCTATGCTGTACGCGAAACACCAAGATACCACAGGAGGCAGCGATGACCACCGGCAGCGAACCCCGTCTTTCCGCGAGCGATCCATCGGAGCGTGCTCCGGCCCTCGGCAATGACCTGCTGCTGCCCCACCTGATCGACTCCTTGTCGGATCCGGATGAGGCTGTGCGCGAGCGCGCGATGCGCCGCATGGCGCAGTTGGGCACACAGGAAGCCACCGCGCATCTGCTGCGCATGGTGCGCAAGGCAGAGGGCTACACCAAGACCCGCGCGATCCGTGCGTTGGGCGACCTGCGCGAACCGGCGGCAACCGCCGCCCTGCTGGATCTGGCTGCCGACCCGGATGAGCTGATGCGTGTGCCAGTCTACGAGGCGCTGGGCCACACGGGCGATGCGCGCGTCGTGCCCCTGTTGAAGGCGCTCTACGAAACCCACGATGCGAGCAGGGTGGTCCTTGAGGTCATCGCCCGGGCACTAGGGCGACTCTATCACGAACAGCCGGAAGCCCTGCACGACCTGGCCAGGCACGCCGTGGAGGGGTATCTCGACCGGCGGGACTGGGCTTGGCGCTCAACGCGTCTGTTCCAGGCCGTTGCGCCACCGGCATTTATCCCCTATCTGCTGGGCATCGCGGAAGACCCCACACAGGCGTGGCAGCGGCGCAGCCGGGCGATGCGGGCGTTGGGCTACATCGGTGACAAGGAGATCACGCCGCGCATCGTAGAGCTGGTGAGCGACGACAACGGGCATGTGGCGAACACCGCGGCTGACGTGCTGAAGAAACTGCGCCGCCGTGATGACATCGCCACGCTGGTTGGCCTGCTGCATCATGAGTCGTGGCAGGTGCGCCGCCGTGCGCTCAACATCCTGAGCATCCGGCGCGTGCGCAGCTGCATTGAGGACTATGCCCGCCTCCTGTCAGACGGGCGTGCCGCCGTGCGCGCGGAGGCATGCCGGGCACTGGCCCGCGTACGCGCGACCGAGCATCTGCCCGCGATGGAAGCCCTGTTGGAGGATAGAACCAATCAGGTGCGTGAGGTCGCCCGCTACACGGTCAACCACCTACGCTACTATTCGAGCATCCCCTCCACCGTCTCTCTGCAATCGTCTGGTTCAAGGTATTGAACAAGCCACCACTTATCACATACTGAGTTCGCTGCGATAATCGGTGTATTCCTCCATGCGCTGGTCGAGTTCAGCGTCCCGGTCGTAATATCTGGCGAGCTCGGCTTGCACCTCACGGAGCAGATCGTAGTCATCGATGGTGTTCAGCATCGTTTGGGCGAGCTCGGGGTCACGTTCCCGCAGCTCCCAAAACCGCTCGACCCGATAGCTGTTGAGGTCGCCCGTGAAAAAACCCGCGCAGCGGCCGTGATCTGTCACAAAGGCATCGAGGTACGCGATGACAGGTTCTCTGGTGCGGTCGCCTTGGCCGTACAGCATCGCGCGGGCTGCTCCGTGATCGTCAACCGCGACCAGCAGCATGCCTGCTGTGTCACGCACCTCTGGGTCGTTGTGGCTTAGGCAGTCGATCAGGAAGGGGATATAAGTATGCCATTCGCTGGCATACGCCGCCCGCTCACGACGGTGGGCCCTATACGCGGCGGCGATGTGCATGACAAGCTGCTTGTGGCTGAGCGCGGGGTCATGGCCCGGTGAGTCCTTGCTGCCGCCTAATGAGGGAGTCTGTTTTTCAGCCACCGTCTGCCTCCTTGTTGGGTCTCACTCCTACTGTACAGGACGCCTGTGACATCTACGGTCGCCTTTTTGCCAAACCTATAGGGTCAGCATACGTGGTTTTAACATCGCTGCGCCATGCTCTAGATACTGAAAGCGATCCTTTGGAAGGACCCTTACCCCATGCGCGACGGTTTACGCATTGCACGCTTATTTGGGATCGACATCCGGCTTGACTGGAGCTGGCTGCTGATCTTCGCTCTGATCACGCTCAATCTCTCGGCGGTCTTCGCCCAGCAGCAGCCGGAATGGTCGCTCGCTTTACGCTGGTCGCTGGCCATAGGCACCTCCGTGCTGTTCTTCGCTTCGGTGCTCGTCCATGAGCTGGCCCACTCCCTGACCGCGGTCGGGCAGGGCATCAAGGTGCGCAATATCACGCTGTTTTTATTCGGCGGTGTCTCGAACATCCAGCGCCAGCCGGAATCGCCCGGCTCTGAATTCCTCATCACGATTGTCGGGCCGGTCTCCAGCATTATACTCGGCGTTATGTTCCTTGTGCTGGCCGGTTTGCCCGGCATTATGACCGACCCGATGGGAACCATCGAGACGCTCGGCCCGGCAGCGACTGTGTTCAGCCTGCTCGGTTCAGTGAACCTCGTGCTGGGCGTCTTCAACCTGATCCCCGGCTTCCCGCTGGATGGCGGCCGTTTGCTGCGTTCGGGCCTGTGGGCCGCCACCGGTGACCTCACCCGGGCGACGCGCTGGGCCTCATGGGTGGGGCAGGGCATCGCGTGGCTGCTGATCGCCGCGGGTGTTGCCATGATCTTCGGCATACAGATCCCCTTCTTCGGAACCGGATTTATCAACGGTCTGTGGCTGGTCTTCATCGGCTGGTTCCTCAGTTCGGCCTCACGGCGCAGTTACCAGCAGGTCGTCATTGAGGACATGCTCGAAGACGTGCCCGTCTCCCGCCTGATGCGCGGCAGCCCGCCCACCGTCTCCCCCGATATCACGTTGGATGAGCTCGTCGATGGCTACATTATGAGCAGCAGCGACCGCTCCTTCCCCGTGCTGGAAAACGGTGTGCTGATCGGCCTGATCGCGCTCAGCGATGTGCGCGAGTATGCGCGCAGTGAATGGCCCACCACGCGGGTCCGCCAGGCGATGACGCCGCGCGAGGCACTCGACACAGTGGATCCCAATGAGGATGCCGCCGAAGCCCTGCAGAAGCTGGTCCGCCGTGACCTGCGCCAGCTGCCCGTGCAGGAAGGCGAACAGTTCGTCGGGCTGCTGCGCCGCCAGGATATCGTCAAGTGGCTCCAGCTCCAATCCGACGGGGGCCAACCGCAGTTCGCTTAACCAATCCTACCCGGGTGGGCTCCACTGATGGAGCCCGCCCGCCCTTTTTGCCTGTAAGGAGGCTCCGCCATGAACAACCGTTTCACCGACCGGCGGGAAGCCGGTCAGCAGTTGGCCGCCGACCTCGGCGAGTACGCTGACCGCGACGATGTTGTTGTATTGGGGCTGCCGCGCGGCGGCGTGCCCGTCGCCAATGAGGTTGCCCGCGCCCTGAACGCACCGCTGGATGTGGTCGTGGTGCGCAAGCTGGGCGTGCCCGGCCATGAAGAGCTCGCCATGGGGGCCATTGCCTCCAACGATGTCCGGCTGCTGCACGACGATCTGGTCGAGCGCGCCGGGATCACTGAGCAGGAGATCCAGCGCGTTGAAGCCGGCGAACGCGCCGAACTGGAGCGCCGGGAGGCGGCCTATCGCAGCGGGCGTGAACCCGTATCCGTCGAAGGGAAAACTGTGCTGTTGGTTGATGACGGCATCGCGACGGGGGCATCTATGCGGGCCGCCGTACGCAGCGTGCGCTCGCAGAACCCCGCCCGGATCGTGGTGGCCGTTCCGGCGGCCTCACCACGTACCTGTGATGCGTTCCGGCAGCTGGTGGATGATGTGGTCTGCACCATCACCCCGGAGCCCTTCCGGGCGGTTGGGCTGTGGTACCAGCACTTCCCGCAGACGACCGACGCGCAGGTTGAGGATCTGCTCAGCCCACGCGCCCCAGCAGAATGAGCACATCACCGGCCTGAATGACCTCATCAGGTGAAGGCACCGTCAGGAAGCGGTCCTCCCGGCGGATGGCCAGCACAATCACGTCGCGTTCATGCCGGAGGCTGTCGATGGTGCGGCTCACCCACTCGGAGGGTGCGACCCGGTCGCTGAAGCGCAGATCCGGGTCGCCGAGGACCATCTCATACCACCAGGCACCGAAGGCCTCATCCAGGATGTGCGAGGCCATCTGGAAGCCGCCGGTCAAGGCCGGCATCCGGACGTAGGTCGCGCCTGCCAGGAACATCTTGCGGATGAAGCGTTCATCTTCGACACGGGCCATGATCGGCATATCCGGGTTGCCGAAGCGTTTGGCCAGGCCGCGCGCGCTCACCACAACCGCCAGATTGTCGCGGTCGTCGGGGAGGGCGGCGATCAGGGCGCGGGCGCGCTCGATGCCCGCCCGTCGCAGCACAACCTCCTCGCCCGGATCGGCCTGCAGGTAGGTGACGCCCAGGGCATCGGCCTCTTCGGCCAGGGTGCGCCCCGAATCGAGTTCGGCGATCTCATCGAAGGTGCGCAGGGATTCACGGGCACGCTCGAAGAAATCCGGAGCTATATACTTCAGGGTGCGGTTGAGCCAGTATTCGTCTGGCTCGACGATCACAAAGGGCACGCCGCGCGCGTACAGCTCGCGTGCGATGCGCATGCCGACCTGTTCAGAGCCGCACACAATGATGTGATCCTTCATCTTGCTTAACCGGTCCATACGCCGCCTCCTCATGCGTTTCTCCATCAACATTGCCTGCCGCTCGATCACCCCAGCTGCCAGCGTGGAAAGCGCGTAGCCGCCTATCGCGATGGCCACAAGCGTGAAGCCGATCGCGAACGCGCGGCCCACTGCCGTCTGCGGACTGTAGTCACCGTAGCCGACCGTGGTGATGGTGATCACCGTGGCGTACAGGGCTTCAGCGAGAGTCCAGTCTTCGATCAGGGCGTAGACCACCGTGCCGATGCCGATCAGCAGCAGGATGGCGGCGGCCACGCCACCGAGATCCGAGCGCAGGAACTGGCGCTTCACGGATGCAATCATCTCACGGATCATGGTGTATCTCCCTCAATTTGGATGGGCAGGACGGCAAACGCATCGCCGCCCACCGGCAGGATGTCCCCTGTCTCCGGCACGTACCACCCGATCCGCAGCCGGTAGGGGCCACCGGGCAGCTCCGCCGGGAGGCTCAGCATGTACGGATCGTCAGCAACGACTTCGCCGGGTACCCACAGGTCCGGCGGATAGGGCCGCCCCCCGACGTGCGGCTGGCGGTCTTGTTGGGCGACGATCTGCCCTGCCGCATCGAGCAGGTGTACGAAGACCGTGTAGCTCCCCGCTGGTGGATCCAGCGCCTGCCAGACCAGCCGCATCGGAGACAGGCTTGTACCCGGCCGTCCACATTGCTGTCCCGAAGAAGAAAGGCACCAATGCAGTGCAGCTGGCCGCAGCAGTCGAGCAACGAATGCAGGCGTTGCGGGAGACCCATCTTCCCGATGGCGTCGACTTTCGAATCACGCGAGAC
>JAADYX010000276.1 GCA_010092885.1 Chloroflexota bacterium
CGTTCTCTTTTACTCAGCGCGTCTCGCCTGTTTCTTTCAACAGGGTTCCTATCACGTCTGCGGTTGTTAAGGTGCCCCCGCACTCCCCTGCATAGGGGGGCTGCGGTTTCCATCCGGCAGCTGCTGCGCATCTGCCTTCCGGGTATTGGATTGAGGGGAAACAAAGCCGCCGACTGTTGAAGTCGACGGAGGGAGGCCCAACCTATTCACCTGTTGTGAACAGCGTTGCTCTATGCCTTCTCCATCCTGTCTATTGTCAGGGTTGTCATATGTTCCCCGCGTCTCCATGCCGAAGGTTTTCCCTCGACTGTTTTGGAAGTATAACAGGCCTATTGACCAAAGGCAAGTGCTTTTTGCTTACGATCCGCATTTAGATCCAAACGTCATGCTCGCCCATTACAAACGTCACCCCAACAGGAGGACCGATGACCCCTTTACTGCTCGCGAGTCTGATCGCACTGGCCGCTTTGGACAGCCTCAATCCCTTTCTTTTTGTGGCACTGTTGTTCCTGCTCACCACCCCGGATCCACTCCCGCGCAGCGTGGCTTACATCCTGGGCATCCTCGTGCTGAACCTGACGGCGGGCTTCCTGCTGTACGGCGGCATCCGGACCCTGATCATCGAGCTGTTGGGCCGGATCGACGAGCTCATCCTGGTGTTGGCACAGATCGCGCTGGGCATCGCCCTGATCATCTACGGCATCCTGGCCAAAACCGAGGGCCCCACTGAAGAGGCCCGCCAGCCCATCTCGCTGCGCCCGATCCACAGTTTTCTGCTGGGCATGGCCGTGATGCTCAACGAAGTGACCACCGCCCTGCCCTACTTCGCCGCGGTTGAGCGGCTGGTGGCGGCACGCATCGGGATCGGGCAGGTGGTGCTGGGTCTGCTCGTATACAATGCTGTGTTCGCGCTGCCGCTGGTCGGGTTTGTGACCGCAGCCCTGCTGCTGCGCGACCGCTTCCAGGCGCGCATCGAGGCCCTGAGCCAGCGCGTTCAGCGCCTGACGCGCGTGCTGCTCAAGTGGGGATCGCTGATCTTTGGCATCATCCTGGTGATCGCGGCGCTGCTTTGACGAACCGCGTTTTGTGGTATACTATGGCGCAACCTGATGGGCGGGTCACGCCCATCTACATATGTGGAGCGGTAGCATAGTCCGGCCTAATGCGCTCGCCTGGAACGCGAGTATGGTTCACGCCATCGTGGGTTCGAATCCCACCCGCTCCGCTTCTTCTTTTCCCCTTGATCGCCAACAGACATGTTTTCATCCCAGCTGGATCTTGCGCGCTGATACCGAACTTGTGCATTTTGAGCATCGCATCCATGGCGCGCTTCGCCTTTGCCGGGTCGGGCGGTTGAGCAGCTCTTCAAGAGCCGCAGGCAGGTCAGGGGTGCGGCCGCACAGCACATCCTCGATCAGCGGATCAAAGGCCAGGATGCCCGCGCGCGTCAGGTGATCGACGAAGGTATCGGCGTTCTCGTAGGTGGGATCTGCCACGCCGAGCCACCAAGGCGGAACGTGCCCGCGGTATGCCCGGCCATCACCGCAGCCACGTAGGGTGAATCCGATGCGCGGGCGGTTGTATGAAAGCCCATCATGCAGCCCGCCCGGGCCTTACTCCCGCGCCCGTTCCGGTTTGAGCCGCGCTTGCTTCACACCGTGCGGAGTCGTCACGGCGGGCAGCGTAAACCAAAAGGTGCTGCCCTGGCCGAGTTCGCTTTCCACGCCGACCACGCCGCCCAACTTCGCCACAATGCGCTGCACAATCGAGAGGCCCAGCCCACTGCCCGGCTTGCCGCGCCCGTGGAAGCGCGTGAACATATCGAACAAGCGCTTTTGGTCCTCGCGGGCGATGCCCATGCCGTTGTCGGCCACATCGTAGCGGGTCCAATCGTCCACGCGCCGCCCGCTGATCGTGATGCACGGCGCGGGGTTGTCGTCCCCGATGTACTTGATCGCGTTGCCGATCAGGTTGGCGAAGACCTCCTCGATCCAGGGCCCGTAGCCCATGGCGGGCGGCAGATCGTGCACCATCACGTCGAAGGGCTCCAGCTGCGTATAGAAGCGCGCCAGCGAGGCCTGCACCGTCGCGTTCATATCCACCGGCTCGGTGACCTCGCGCGCATCACGGATGGTGGCCAGCAGCAGCAGATTGATGATGATCGCGTCCATGGTCAGCGCGGAGGTTTCCACAAAGCGCAGATAGGCCTCCGTCTCCTCACTGATGCCCGGGTCCTGCGCGGCAATGCTGGAAAAACCCATCACCATGTTCAGCGGCCCCTTCAGGTCGTGGGCCACGGTGTGGGCAAAGGCATCGAGTTCGGCGTTGCGCTCCTCCAGCTCGGCGGCGTACGCTCGGACCCGCTCCTCGGCCTCCTTCAGACGGGTCACATCGCGCAGCACAACCACACGCCCCGTCAGCCGGGAGCGCCCATCGCGGATGGGGGAGATGGTCAGGTCGAACACGCGCCCGCTCGGGGCGATGAACTCGCCGTGCGCCTGATCGACATCGCGGTATTTCTCCACGATGCCCGGCACCGCGGCAAAGGCCGTGTACACCGTCTGCCCGATCAGATCCGAGCGCGTGCGGCCCATCAGTTTTTCGGCAGCCGGGTTGAGATCCAC
>JAADYX010000034.1 GCA_010092885.1 Chloroflexota bacterium
CCGGACATTGTAACTCCACCGGCCCTAATCCAGGCGGGCATCAGCTCACTGCAGGCAGGGCATACTGGCTAAACATCCAACTCTGGCCTGTTCGAACTGCGTGAAGGCCTTGCCAAACACCTGCACAGTCTGTATGGGATTGCTTATGAGGCGGCAGCTGAGATCCTCGTCACGGTTGGTGTCTCAGAAGCGATGTACCTCGCTGTCAATGCGATTATCAATCCCGGCGAAGAGGTGATCATCCCGGAGCCGAGTTTTGTCTCATACGGTCCGGAAGTTGTAATGGCCGGCGGTGTGCCCGTTTATGTGCCCACCTATGCCGAAAACGACTTCCAGGTGACCGGAGAGGAAGTTCGGCAGGCCATCACAGAGAAAACCAAGGCCATCCTGATTGGCTACCCCAACAACCCGACCGGCGCGGTCATGAGCCGCGAACGCCTTGCGGAGATCGCCAGTGCTGCCGCCGAGCATGACCTGCTTGTCATCTCCGACGAGATCTATGATCGCCTTGTTTACGGAGTTGAGCACACATGTTTCGCCAGCCTCCCAGCCATGCGGGAGCGCACCATCCTGTTGGGTGGTTTTTCCAAGAGCTATGCGATGACCGGCTGGCGGATCGGGTATGCGTGTGCGCCACCTGAGATCCTGGCGGCCATGCGCAAGATCCATCAATACACGATCATGTCGGCGCCGACGCCAGCGCAGTATGCCGCCCTGACCGCACTTGATGAGGGCGAGACCTATGTCGCCGATATGCGTGCCGAGTACGACCGCCGCCGCCAGCTCATCGTCAGTGGGCTCAACGAGCTTGGCCTGACGACTTTTGAACCGCGTGGTGCGTTTTACGCTTTCCCCTCGATTGCTGCAACCGGCATGGACGAACACACCTTCGCTGAAAAACTGTTGGAAGAGGAGCGCGTCGCTGTTATTCCGGGCAGCGCCTTCGGCCCGAGTGGTGCCGGCTTTGTCCGTTGTGCATATGCCACCGCCTATGAGAAAATAGAAGAAGCTCTGGAGCGCATGTACCGCTTTATGCAGCGCCATGGCTAACGAGCTGCCTTTCAACAATCAACGCCGGGTGATTAACAGCTGCCCGGCGTTTTATCTTGCAACGAGGTGACTTGTGATCGTTGTGCTCAACTTCCTGCTGATTCTGCTTGTCCGCATTTTCAGTATCGCCGTCTCCACCATCCGCATCCTGATCATGGGCCGCAGCCCGGATTGGCTCGTCGGCAGTCTCTCCTTCGTTGAAGCCCTGACTTTTGCGCTAACGTTCGGGGCGGTCGCCCAGGATCTCACCAACATTCCCAATCTGCTGGCTTATTGTCTTGGCTTCGCCCTCGGCACCATCATCGGCACCATCGTTGATGAACGCATCGCACAGGGCTACGCAACCGTCAACATCGTTTCACGCGGGCATTCACTGCCCATCGCTGAACACATCCGTAAAGCAGGTTTCGGCGCGACGCGCTCGCCGGGTCAGGGAGCCAGCGGTGCTCAGGGAATCGTTTGGGCGGTTGCTCGCCGCCGCGATGTGCGGCGCATCGTCGAGATCACAGAGCGCCTTGACCCCAAAGCCTTTGTTACGGTGGTGGAGACCCGTGCCGTCCGCCATGGATTTATCAGCTATGGACGCCATTGATGCGGTATCATCTGCCCACTATGCTGCAAGACAACTTAATCAACTGGTTCCAGCAGCACCGCGTTGATCTCCCCTGGCGTGCTCAACGTGATCCATACCATGTTTGGATCTCCGAGATCATGCTCCAACAGACGCAGGTCACCACTGTGATCCCGTACTTTGAGCGCTTCATTGAGCGTTTCCCGACCGTCGTCCATCTGGCCGCCGCCCCCCTGGATGATGTGCTCAAACTCTGGGAGGGACTCGGCTACTACAGTCGGGCACGTAATCTACACGCCGCTGCCCAGATGATCATTGACAAGTTCGATGGTCAGTTCCCGAACACCGTTGACGATCTGCGCCATCTGCCCGGCGTCGGTGACTACACCGCCGGGGCTATCGCCAATTTCGCCTTTGGCGCTGATGCTCCCCTGGTTGATGGCAATGTGATTCGGGTGCTTACTCGCCTGTTCGATATCGACGCCGATGTCACACGAGCCGCGGGCAAACGCGCTGTGTGGGATCTGGCCGCTGAACTGGTCCCCACAGGGCGAGGCCCCCTGTGGAATGAGGGACTGATGGAATTGGGCCGTCTGGTCTGCACGCCGCGCAGCCCCGCCTGTGAAGCATGTCCCGTTCAGACTCACTGTCAGGCATTGGCCAGGGGCACTCAGGAAGAACGACCTGTCAAACCCAAACGCAAGCCAACACCCCACTATGATGTGACGGCCGCGGTCATCACGCGCGATGATGGGCGCATCTTGATCGCCCAACGCCCTACTGACAAGATGCTCGGTGGTCTGTGGGAGTTTCCGGGCGGCAAGCGCGAACCAGGCGAATCGCTCAGGGACTGCCTTGTGCGTGAAATAGAAGAGGAACTATCCCTTGTGATCGACGTTGGGCCACAGATCACGACCGTTAAACACGCCTACTCGCACTTCAAGATCACCCTGTATGCGTTCGCGTGTGAGGTGCGCAGCGGCGAAGCCACGCCTCTTGGTGTTGCCGATTTCGCCTGGGTCACCGCTGACCAGTTCGATGCTTACGCTTTTCCCGTCACGGACCAGAAGATCATCGCCGCACTGCGCAGCGGCGGCGGCCAGCTTGGTATGGACTTCAACGAAGGACTCTCGTCATGATCAATCAGATCCTTGAGATCGCAGCCCGCCGCCTGATCAGCCGTCTCCCCATGGAAGAGGCTGCCAGTTTGCTCGCCGATATGGCCAGAAATCGTGCTCGTCAGGGCCAGCCTGACGCCGGGCTGCGCATGCTCTTCGCCATTGATGATGCACTCTACCGGGAAGAAGGGCAGCTTGCTATCCGCCATAATGCGGGCACGCATCCCAAACATGATTTCCTCCGGTATCATGACTTTTTCGTCGACCGTCTGCAGGCTGGGCAGCGCGTTTTGGATTTCGGATGTGGTCGCGGAGAACTGACATACGATATGGCCGAGCGGGCTGGTGCACACGTCACTGGCATCGAGATCAATGAAGCCTCCTATCAGGCTGCTGTCCAAAACCGCAGCCATCCCCAGGTGAGCTACATTCATGGTGACGGTCTCACCGATATTCCAGACGAGCGTTTCGATGTCATTGTCCTTTCAAACGTGCTCGAACACCTCGATGACCGCCCAGGTGTGCTCAGCAGATTGGTCAAAAACCACCAGCCTGACTATCTGTTGATCCGCGTGCCCAGCTATGAACGGGAATGGCGTGTGCCTATGCGTGACTCGCTTGGTGTCAACTACTATCTCGACCCCACACACACCATCGAATACACACGCGAAACCTTCCGCCAAGAGACCGGCGCGGCAGGCCTGACCTTAGACGAATTCGTCGCCACGTGGGGTGAATTCTGGACACGCCTCAGCCCGACCTCCGTGGAACCTGAGTTCGGCTGACACGGCCCATGCTTCTGATCTTCTCAATCTGCGTGAACCTTTTGCGGGGGCTGCGCATATCAGGGAGTGAAAGGATCGAAGCTAATGGCCGCTACCGACGAACAGCTTGCCCTAAACGTGCAGCAGGGCGACAAATATGCCATGCAGCAGCTGGTCCTGCGCCATGCGGACCGCCTTACCGGCTATCTGTACCGGATGGTTCACGGTGATCGGGCGCTGGCAGAGGATCTGCTGCAGGAAACATTTCTGCGGGTGCTGCGTGGCATAGAGGGCTATACATACCCGCGGCCCTTCAAACCGTGGTTGTACGCCATTGCGACCAACGCCGCGCGCGCACACTTTCGCCGTGCCGACACCCGCCGCACCGCCTCGCACGAGTCGTTTGAGCTTCATCCAAGCCAGACAGCCAATCCAGAATATCAACTGGAACGCAGCCAGCGTGCACGGCGTGTGACCCAGGCATTGGCAAGCCTGCCAGACCACCAGCGCGAGGCGATCATCCTCTTCTATTATGAGGAGCTCACCATCGCGGAGATTGCCGCTGTACTGGCCATCCCGGAGGGCACTGTGAAGTCGCGGCTGTCCATCGCAAGGCGGCGGCTTAGATCCGCCCTGGAATTGGAGGAGAGCACTCATGTCACCACAGGATGACCTGTTTGAAACACTCAGGGAGTGGCAGGCCCCGCCCGCCAGCGAAGCCGCTAAAGAACGTATTCTGGCCACTGTGGAAGAGGAGATGACTCAACCGGGTTTTGCGCTCAGAAACTGGCTGCCGCTCCAACTGCTGGTGGCTCAGGTGCGTGTAGTCCAGAGCGAAATCTGGTTGGCTTCTCTGTTTGTGATGGCTTTGGGTGCGTGGTTGGCCATCAGCTACCGGGAAGGAGCCAGCCTCGTTCTGACGCTCACCGCGCCCATCATCGCTGCATGGGGAATGGCCCTGCTCTACAACGAAGACATTGAACAGATGATGGAGCTTGAGCGTGCAACACCCGTCCCCAGCAGCCTGCTTCTGCTCGCCCGCATGACGCTTGTCTTTAGCTTCAATGTAGGGGTCGGCACAGCTGCCAGCTCAGTGACACAGGCGTTCCTACCCGGTCTGGGCGTAGGGGAACTGTTGGCCCTCTGGCTCACGCCGATGGCTTTGCTTTCAGCAGGGGCCTTCTTCCTCAGTGTGCTTACACGTAACTCGGTGCTTGGTGGTACAGCCAGCATGTGCATTTGGATCGCCTATCACCTATTCCAGCAGGATATGGCGGTCATCACCCTCGATCCGCTGTGGATCACACTGGCCGCTATCCTGGCCGCCGCGGCCCTTATCGCGATCGAAGTCCGCCTTGCATGGGAGGGTATTTGATGTTCAGCCGGATGGTTTTCATTATCGCTCTGCTGGCAGCTGCTCCAACCTCCCTGCAGGAGGTGTTTACGAACTGCCAGATCAACCTGGTATGCCGTTTGGCCTACCCAAATCTGCAAGAGCGCTACCATGCGCTGCGCACTCGATTGGATGCCGATCCCGTTGAAGTTGAGGGCGTCATTATAACCGGTGCCATGTTCGCAGAGGGTCTTGAAGCGCTCAGTGCGCAGTCACCGGGCAATGTCCCTGCGGTAATTGCAGCCGTTGAGGCCGGCGATGGTACCACATTGTTAGCCACACTACAGGCAGTCAATGCACCACCGACCCCTTCGGATTCGGTTTCACCACTTGCCATTCCGGCAGAAGTCGTACAGCCGGTGGGCTCCGTGCTGGGTGTTGCATTGGGAATGTTCTCAGTGCTGCTGCTTGGTTTTCTGCTCGTACGGTCGGTCGGCATGCTCGGTCACTTCGCGTGGGCCCAGGCCTTACAGCGTACGCATTGGCTGCCAGCTGTTGGCAGTTTGGCCCTTATCATCACCTTGATCGCGATTTGGTCATCCAACGGTGACCATGGTCTGCTGCACACCGCGGTTGAAATCGTGATCCCTTTGGTGATTGCTTTGCAGGCGGCGATGCTGTTCGTCCCACAGACTGAACCTGCCATTGAAATACAGGCTGCTTCCCAACGGCCCATTCACTGGGTCCCTTTGGAGCGGCTGTTTCTGGTTTTCGGCTTGCAGACGGTGAGCGCCATCCTTGGTGTTGGGCTGATCGCAGTTCTTGCTCCCGAGGAAACCATTGCTCTTGCCCTTACCCGCTGGCTACCTGCTGCATTGTTCCTGAGCAGCATTGCTTTTGTGTTGACCATCCACACAGGTGAGGTTGCACTTGGCACTGTTTTTGTTGCCCTATTCTGGGGGATCATGTTGGCGTTTGGTGACCTGCTGCTGCCACCGCCCGCCCTGCAACCGGCACAGCCTTTTCCAGTCAATATTGCAAGCGCCTTTGTATGGATGATTCACGTCTACCTCCAGCCAGACGATCTGGGCAGCACGCTATATCTCATCAACCGGGCCATTCTCTTGGGCACCGGCTGCATGTTGTACGCAGCAGCTTTCCAGCGGATAGGGCACATAGAGAAACTGCTTGCTAAATAGAGGAGAAACTGATGAACAGAATCCTGAACATGATGCGTTATGAGATACGCATACACTGGCGGCGACGCGGGCTCCGGGTGATGATCATCTCCTACGCATTGATCATGTTGGTTGCCATCGTTCAGACTATCTCCGCGGTCGGTCTGAGCGAGCTCATTGCCGCCGGCGGCCTTTCTTCCATAGAAGGCACCACTGGCACAGAGTGGATGCTCCTGGTCACCTGGACTTTGACCAGTGGACCACTTGCTTTTCTGATGCCCCTGGTGCTGGCAGATGCCATTCCATATGACAAACAGGTGGGCATGTCTGAGCTGCTGAAAAGCCTTCCGATGTCCTATCCGCAGTACTTGCTTGGCAAGTCTTTCGGGGCAACGGGCGCTCTGTGTTTAGGCGTGATCGGCGTGCTTCTGATCTTCGCTGTCCCATGGTGGTTCATCGCTGGCTCCTATGATGTCAGCGTTTTCCTCGCCATGACGCTTCTGGCCGTTCCGGCATTGGCTGTGATCAATACGATGTTGGTCGTGCTGGCTGCTGCCGGACAACCAAGTGCCTTTCGCGGTCTGCTCATTGGGATCGGTCTGCTTATCGTGCTTCCCGTCGTCATCCGCCTGAGCCATGACAACCTGATTGCGTTTCTGCTGCCTTCACGCGGCCCCATGTTGAGCCTGTATGGCCCCTCCATCAACACAGGCTACATGCTTTTCGGCCATCCTGTTGAGGGGGCAACTGCTTACATAGCTAACGTGATTATTGGCCTCATAGAGATCACCGCCGTTTTCGGAATTGTCGTAGGCTGGCGCCAGATAAAGGAGAACAACACATGATCACCATCACCAACCTCACACGGACGTATAAAGGTGGTATAACGGCGCTTGACGATATCGACCTGACCATCCAGCCGAGCGGTATGTTCGGTCTGCTCGGCGAGAATGGTGCGGGCAAATCCACCCTGATGCGCATTCTTGCAGGCATTCTCAAGCCAAGTTCCGGTCAGGTGGATGTCTTCGGCCACAATCTAAGCACTGCTCCCGGCAGACAGGCGGTTCAGTCAATGCTCGGTTATCTGCCACAGCACCTTGGGCTCTACCCCAACCTGACCGGAGCAGAATTCCTCGATTATATGGCCATCCTTAAAGGCATCAACCAGACGGACGTTCGCCGTCGGGAGGTAGCACGCGTCCTTGATCTGGTTCGCCTCAGTGATGAAGCGGACCGCCGCCTCAAGGACTATTCAGGCGGTATGCAGCGGCGCATCGGCATTGCACAGAGCCTGCTCGGAACCCCCAGGCTGATCATCGTAGATGAGCCCACCACCGGCCTCGATCCGGAAGAACGGGTCCGGTTTCGCAATCTGCTGTCTGAGATCGCCCGGGATGCTGCGGTTATCCTCTCAACCCACATCGTTGAAGATATCGGGTACAGCTGCACCGATATGGCTGTGCTCCATCGGGGGCGGATCATCTTCCGCGGGGCACCAGCAGAGCTAATTGAAGAGGCTGCCGGTCAGGTATGGAAAGTCACAGGGCAGGCACCCAACAACGGTGCAACAGTGGTTTCAACGCTTCATCAGGCCAGCGGCGTGCAGTATCGCATCATCGGCCAGCCGGAGATGGAAACTGCCACACCGGTCCAGCCCACGCTTGAAGATGGCTATATGTGCCTCATGCGGCGGGTTGGTTAGCACATTATGGCTGACGACACCGCCGAATGGTTCTCTGTTTGATTCAGGGGCAGCAAACGTGGGTTACTCGGAAGCGGCTGATGCGGACTCTTCGCTGTATTGCCCCAATTGTTGTGCTTGGCAGTTTCACAGCTGCTTGTGGTTCTATGGGAGCGGTTCCAACACAGAGCATGGGCACACGGGCGCTGCCATGTATGGTACTGACCTGTTTGATACACTTCAAGCCGTTATTGATCAACTCGATGATGCGGGTCGCATCGTGATCTGCTACTTCAGCGCGGGCAGTTATGAGGAGTGGCGCCCCAATGCTGGGCACTTTCCACAGGAGGTAGTTGGTCTTCCGTTGGATGATTGGCCTGATGAGCGCTGGCTCGACAGTGCGTGGCGGGTACCGTGAACTGCCGTCAGCGCGCTATTCCTCCGGTTCGACGGCAGTCACCGGCAGGGTGAACTTGAAGTCGGCTCCCTCACCAAGGACACTCTCAACCCAGATCTCCCCGTTATGCATATCGATCATCTCGCGGGAGATAGCCAGGCCCAGTCCGGTGCCTTTGCGACGGCGCGCGATGTTGTTGTCCGCCTGATGGAACCGCTCAAAGAGTTTGTCCAGCTGTTCCGGGGGAATACCCTCACCCGTATCCCGCACACCAACCACAACACGGCCATTGTCCGGCGCTGCATAGAGCGTCACAGTGCCCTCAGTCGTGAACTTCAACGCATTGGAAAGCAGATTGAAGATCACACGACGGATATGAATCGGATCAAGCAGAACATCGGGCAGGTCATCAGCCAGATCAAGCACAAATTCCACGTTCTCGGCCCATGGCAGGCCTTCTGCAGTAGCATACACCGACCGCAGAAAGTAACCAAGGTCGGTGTACTCAGGATCGTAGCCAAACTGTCCCATCTCGATCTTAGCCAGGTCAAATACATCCTGTATCAGATCCATGGCGTGGTTGAGCGCATCAATGGACTTGTTCACCCATTGGTTCTGTTCATCGTTGATTGATCCAAAGCTGCCGTCTTCTATCATGGAAAGTGCAGTTGTAGCAACGACCAGCGGTGCCCGAATGTCATGAGCCACACCGCCCAACACCAGTGAGCGCAGGCGGTAGGACTCTTCCGCTTCCTGCCAGTCGCTCTCTATCTGCTCAAGAGCCTGTTTGAGTTCGGCTGTCCGTGCTGCAACACGGGCCTCAAGCTGATCATTGAGTATCGCGTTTTCTATGGCAACGGCAGCCTGGTTCGCGAAGATAACCAGCGGCGGCAGATCTTCATCCGTGAACATGCCCGATACGGACCGGTTTTCGACATAAATCGCACCGAGTACGGTGCCGCCTACTAGAAGCGGAACGCACATCACCGAGCGCAGCTTTAACTCCAGCACAGATGCCGCCGCACTGAACTCCGAGTCGGACAGCGCATCGCTGATCACAAGTGGTTCCCCCTTACTCACCACCTGAGTAAGGATGGACGAACTGATCTGATCTGCAGCATCTTCCGGATTGGATGTGCCTATGATATCGCGCACAACCCTGAACTCTAATGTGCCATCCGGCTGGACCAACACAATGTAGCCTCGCTCCGCGCCAACCAGCGTCATGGCTTCATCAAGGGCAAAAGTCAGCAGCGGCGAGAGGCTGCGTGTTTGCGCCATCCGGCGGCTGATATCCAGCACGCGGGTCAGGATGTCCTGCTCCATATCTACGCCTTCCACTTAGCTTAATCGCCCGCTTCGGTCGCGGGTTCAAGTTCGCCGATATCTTGTGCGTCAGATTCGTCCGTAGGGGCAAGGGGTGGAAAGGGATCCAGGTCAAAGAGTTTGGCATAAATATAGCGGAGAATGACTCGTGCCGAGGCAATAGTTGGCGCCGCCAGGGCCACACCCAGTACCCCCGCAATGTTCAAGCCGGCGATCACCCCGACCAGTACAACAGCCGGATGAAGCTTCACCTGGCCACCCATAATGTTGGGTATCAGCACGTTGATGTCAAGCTGGGCAAACGCAATATAGCTGACAGCTACGATAATAGCGAATGTCGTGTTGGGCACATCGATCCAGGTTGATCCCTGCGCCAATGCCACCGTGATCGCAATTGCCCCCCAAATCATGTTCCCGATGCTCGGCAAGAACTCCAGCAGCCCCCCCAGCAGACCAATGACCAGAGGCTGTGGCAGGCCGAGTGCAGTTGCCAGCAGTGTGAGGATAACAAACACGGTAAACGAAAGGATGAGCTGGCCCCGGATGAAGGACCGCCACACCCTGTCCAGACGCTCTATCAGTTGGATGAATTCATCGCGATACTGCGGCGGAGCAGTGTCGATAACAGCCGCCACAAAGCGGTCGCCGTCACGGGTCAGGTAGAATGCAATCACGAAGGTGAAAAGCACATAGATGACGCTCTGAGCAGCACTGAGGATGAAGGTGATGCCCCCCGCCCCAGCCGATGTGACCAGCGACGACAGTCCGCCAACAAGCTGATTAATGCCTTGCTCAACTGGAATCTCCACGTTGATCAGGGGGATGACCAGTGAGCCGTCATAGTCAATGCTGTTGAGGAATGACACAATACCGCTCTGGAATGCGACAGCCTGCCGGCTGATCACTGGGATCAACACGATGACAAGCGGTACGACAAGGGCGATGATGGCCAGGTAGAGCAGAGCCGCAGCGGTTCGGTGCGGTATTTTGGTCCGCTCACTGATGCGTGCGGCCACCGGATAAAGCGCGTAGGCAAGCACAGCACCAACTATAGGAGGGACTAACGCCGCACGCAACGCATAAAGCGCCAATGCTATCAACACAAAGACAATGACGCCCACAACCAGCTTGATCGTCGGTGACCACTCCGTTGTTTCGTCTCTAGATTGCATATATCTCTCGTTTGATCACGGGCACTCTCTTAAGAATACACGTAGATCATCGCAGAAAAAAGAGGTCTGTGCCACATCTAGGTGTGGCACAGTTTGGGTCACGCAGGTTGCAAAGTTTGCTCGGGCTGTCGTTTGTCAGCCAGCCAGAGGACCGTCCAGCCGATCAGGCCGGCAGTAATTGAGGCGACGATGATGCCTATCTTGGCCGTGTCGAGCTGACCGCCTGTGCCGAACGCCAGCGTAGAGATAAAGATCGACATCGTGAAGCCAATGCCTGCCAACGTCGCTACGCCAAACAGCTGCGTCCAGCTGATGCTGCGCGGCAGTTCAGCAATACCCAGTTTGACAGCCACCCATGTGAACAGACTGATGCCGATCGTCTTACCGAAGATCAATCCTAAGGCAATCCCCATCCCAATGGGGCTGGTCAACGCTGCCGCAATACTCCCTCCATCCATGGTAACCCCCGCATTCGCAAACGCAAAGACTGGAAGTATCACAAACGACACCCATGGATGCAGCATATGTTCGAACCGCTGAAGGGGCGACTCAGCCCTATCTACCTCGTTGGAGAGCTCCTGTAAGATAGCCTGTCGTTTTGCACTACCCACAATCGCATGACCGGTTGGCAGATCGGGCCGGTAGACGACATCGGTGAGCATGCGCATTGCCCTGCCGATCACAGTGGGGTCGACAGCCTGCGCACGGTGTGGAATGGTAAACGCCAGCAGCACCCCGGCCAACGTAGCGTGCACGCCGGAGTAAAGGAATGCTAACCACATAGCGATGCCAATTAGCCCAAACGGCCACAATCGCCGGACCCCGATCCGGTTGAGCGTAAATGCTGCAACAAGCAGCAGCACGCCAATGAGTAGAGCAGGCACTGCGATCTCTGCTGTATAGAACAATGCGATCACCACAACCGCACCGATATCATCCACAATAGCCAACGCGGTCACAAACACCTTGAGTGCAGTGGGCACTCGGCTGCCCAACAGCGCCAGCGCACCCAACGTAAAGGCTATGTCGGTGGCCATGGGTATCCCCCATCCATTAAGGGCGCCGTCAGCCCATAGATTGATGCCTACATAGATCAGGGCGGGGGCGACCATGCCACCCAGCGCAGCAATGATCGGCAGAAGCGCCCGACTTGGTGAGGAGAGTTCGCCTGTCGTGATTTCACGTTTGATCTCAAGGCCAACCACAAAAAAGAAGATCGCCATCAGACCATCGTTGATCCAATGATGCAGCGACTCGTCTATCGTCAGAGAGCCAAGGCTGATGGATAGATGGGTTTCAAACAACGACGAATAGGTCTCTGCCAGCGCGCCATTGGCCAGAAACAGAGCCACTGCCGCGCAGATGAGGAGCAACATACCACTTGTTGCTTCAAGGCGGCTGAACTCCTGGAAAATATACAGGGCCTGCTTGGCCGGTGCTCTACGTAGTGTGTCATCAAATCGCGGAGACAGCATAGCCACAGCTACTCCTTTCGTAATAGTTAAAGCCACCGGCATAATATCCCGCAGCTTTCTAGTCAGTCGTCCAGGTGAAATCCAAAATGATCTCGCCAGACTTCACCCTTAATGTAAACGATGGGTAAGCGGATGGTCACCCTAAAATCTGGGAGAATACCAATCCCACTGAGAACAGCAGACAATATACGAGTGTCAACTGTGCTGTTCCGGCCAATGTGCGGTTGAGCACTGGCCCGTCCGTTGTCGTCAGCAGCGTACGGATGTGTGGCACCGCAAGTGGCACAGAAAGCAGCGCCAGCAGTACCAGCGGATCGTAGACAAGAGCCAGCGCTATGAGGATAAGGTAGGCCAACACAATCAGGAGCACGTATTCAACCCGGGTGCCCTGTCGACCCAGCACCACAGCTAGTGTGCGTTTGTTGGTCTTTGCGTCAGTATCAATATCGCGGTAGTTGTTGACCACAAGAATCGCCGTGTTCAACAGACCTACAGCCGCAGCTGCAAGCGAAACCGTAGGTGTGATTGTCAGAGCCTGCACGTAATATGTGCCGTTCACTGCGACAAGCCCGAAAAAGACGAAAACAAACAGGTCACCCAACGCATGGGATGCGATCGGAAACGGGCCGCCGCTGTACGCGAGTGCAGCCAAGATCGACGCAACACCAATGGCGACAATCGGCCAGCCGCCCACCACGACCAGATACCCTCCCACCAGCACCGCCAACCCGAAGACCAGTATCATCCCGGTGCGCAGTTCCTCAGGAGTAATCAAGCCGCTGGCTGCCACCCGTACCGGTCCGATGCGCTCAGGTGTATCCACACCTTTCACAAAATCGAAGTAGTCGTTGGCGAAATTCACGCCTATCTGGATCAGCACGGCACCGACCATAGCCGCAACGGCGGGCAAAACGGCGAATGCTCCATCATGGAATGCCAACGCCGATCCAACTATCACAGGTGCAACAGCAGCGGGGAGTGTTTTCGGACGGGCCGCCATCAACCATATCTGCACGGGTGCCAAAGCCTGGTCTTGTGTCGCCATTCACATGTCCTATTCTGGCCGCTGCCCCACGTGCACAGCCATTGTACTGAACATGAATTTTTTGTAGCGTACCCCCGTGAAACCAACTGCACGCATGATTGCGCTTAGCTCATCAGCCGTCTTAAATCCCTTCGTCGACTCAGGGAGATACGTATAGGCATCCGCGCTGCCGGTGATCAGACGGCCCATGAGAGGGATCACATGCTTGAAGTACATCAGTATAAAGGGCTTTAGTGGGTTCTCAGCAGGTGGTGTTGTATCCAGACACACAACATATCCGCCAGGCTTCAGCACTCTGTATTGTTCGGCGAAGGCTTCCGGAATATCAATCACGTTCCGCATCAGATACCCGGATACAACAGAGTCAAATGCACCTGCAGGGAACGGCAGCCGCAGAGCATCCGAGTCACACCAGTGAACCTGCGTTCCCAGCGGTCGTTTTTGACCAACGGTCATCATCGGGAAGGCAAAATCTGTCCCAACCACGTGCGTATCATCGTGCAACTTTTTGACCGCTTCAAACGCAATATCACCGGTACCTGTGGCCACATCCAGCAGGCTTCCTCCCGCCGGTACCTGAGCCTGCCTGATGACATATCTCCGCCAGCGCTGATCCTGCCCTAGGGTCATCAAGCGATTCATCAGATCATAACGTTCCGCGATACGTCCGAACATGTCCTGGACGTAACGCGCGCGCTGCTGCCCTTGCAATTGGGCCATTGCATCTGCTCCGCTGCTTTCAGGTGTTTCTAAAAGTAGTTTAACATGACGCAGACAACGCTTCCATTGGAAAGAAATGAGAACACCTTGACTGTAGCCAAGGCGTGTGGTACTATCCTCTTCACGATTGGGGGCGTGGTGTAGTGGTTAACACGCTGGCCTGTCAAGCCAGAGATCGCGGGTTCGAGTCCCGTCGTCCCCGCAGTGGGCACAATCTGAAGATGGGTTGTGCCCTTTTTCTTTTCCACGCACTGCAGCCATGATTTCATCGGGGGCGGCATCCGGCAC
>JAADYX010000277.1 GCA_010092885.1 Chloroflexota bacterium
CCGGGGTGGGGGCCGCGGGCGACCGCACAGCGACGGCCTGCGGATCGGGGAGCGGGTCCCCCGGCGGGCTGATGTGCACAGTGCGCGCCGCCAGATCCGCCGGGCGGGCCAGGTTCGCCGGGGCGTCCTCCACGATCACCAGCGGCGATCCGCCCATCAGGCACTCACCATGGCAGACCACGCCCGGCAGCGCCACCCGGTAGACTCCGTTTTCCGGCGTGAGGGTCCGCGCCTCCCCATCCGGCGTGACCAGCTGCGCCGACCCGGCCAGTGCGGGCAGATCGACCACCAGCCCGGCCTGTGTCCGTGACCACATGATGCGGGTGGTCTGCGCGCCGCGGTTCAGCACGACCAGCATGCTGTCCGGGCGGTGGATGCGCAGCGCGTCCTGTGTGTCGCGGTAATGGGTCGTGATCACCCGGAAGGCGCTCAGCGCGGGGCGCGGTTCGCGGTTGTGCCGGATCAGCGCGAAGGGCTCAAAGCCCGGCGGGCGGGCGGGCTCTTCCACAAACTTGAAAGCCGCGATGCGTTCCACATCCTCCGAGAGGGCCAGTGCCGTCTGCTGTAGGAAGAAGTCGGCCTGCTGTTCCAACGTCACCCTGAAGACCGGATCCTGCCATGGCTGCTCGGGATCGTCGAAGGGCATAGCGTTCGTCTCGTTGATCCACAGCGGTTTGTGCTGTAGATCGTGGGCGGCGAGCGCGGCGCGCGTCTCCCCGACGATGTGCAGGGTCGTCTCCGGCTTGAAGTAGATGTGCAGCGAGACCACATCGAAGAAGTAGCCGTGCTCACCGGCATCAGGCAGGGCGGCGATCGCGTCAAGCAGGCCGGGCAGCCAGCCCGGATCATGCCAGTAGGTGGTCCCGCCCAGATGGATGGTCACGCCCGGGTTGGCCTCATGCGCGGCCAGATAGGCCACCTGCAGCAGGCGGGCGTAGTCAGCGGTGGTGCCCTCCCACAGTGCGCCGTAGTCCCCCTGCCGGATGTCCGGCTCATTCCAGATGATCCACCGGTCCACGCGGCCCGCGTAGCGCCCCACCACCTCCCGGATGAACGCCGCCCACAGGTTATCGGGGTCGTCGATGGGCAGGTGCAGGCCGCGTGGCACACCGATCTCCGGGGTGCCGCCGGTGGCCCACGCCGGGGTGGATTGGATCAGCCCGACAACCTCCCGCCCCCCGGCGATCTCCCGGTCGATGCGGGCCAGCGGCGCGTGGAAGTCGTTCCAGCCGGCGGGGCCCTCGCGCTGAAGTTCGCTCCAGTAGAAGATGATCCGGGTCCAGCCGACCCCCGCCGCGTCGGCCATGGCCGGTTCGTGGTAGGTCTCCACGGCCCCAAAGCGCGGATCGGGCGGATCGTCAGCGCGGGCGGCGGGCGCGATCAGCAGCAGGGCGGCGGCGATCAGCAGGGCGGTCAGGGTGCGGCGCATGGCTCAGTCCAGCATGTCCCGGTGGTCGATCAGGTATTCGACCACATCCAGATCTTTGTCAATGAGCACCTTGCGCGGCCTGCCGCCGCCGGGGTCGTCACCGACGACGCCCAGCTGCACCATCAGGTCGACGAGCCTGCCCGCGCGCGGATAGCCGATGTTCAGCTTGCGCTGCACCATGGAGGCTGAGCATTCGCGCTCCTCCTGCGCCATCAGGATGGCCTGTTCGAGCAGTTCGTCGGTCTTGTTGAGGATCGCCGCGCGGGTCAGGGCGCGTTCCCACGGCGCGATCTTGCGCTTCTTGCCCGGGTCGACCTCCCAGTTCTTCTCCCAGAAGGTGACGATGTTCTCGATCTCCTGGTCGCTGACGAAGCAGCCTTGCAGGCGCGTGGGGCCTGCGGCATCCGCGGCCTGGTAGAGCATATCGCCGCGTCCGAGCAGTTCTTCAGCGCCAACCGAGTCCAGGATGACGCGCGAGTCCGTGTTGGAGGCCACCGCGAACGCGATGCGCGCCGGGAAGTTCGCTTTGATCAGGCCGGTGATGATATCCGTGCTGGGCCGCTGCGTGGCCACGATCAGGTGGATGCCTGTCGCGCGGGCCATCTGGGCCAGCCGTGTGACGAGGTGCTCGGTCTCGTCCGGGAACTCGTTCATCAGTTCGGCCAGCTCATCGATGATGACCACGATGTTCGGCAGCCGTTCCTCAGGCGGGTGGGTCTCGTTGAAGACGGTGATGTTGCGTGCCCGCGATTCTTCCATCAGCCGGTAGCGGCGGTCCATCTCCCGCGTGACCCAGCGCAGCACCCCGATAGCGCGGTCCAGCAGGACCTCCACCTTGCCCAGCAGGTGCGGCAGCCCGTTGAAGCGGATCAGCTCGACCATCTTCGGGTCGATCAGGATGAGCCGCAGATCCCGGGGCGTGTTGTTGGTCACCAGGCAGGTGGCCAGTGAGCGCAGGCACACCGACTTGCCCGAGCCGGTAGTGCCGCCGATCAGCAAGTGGGGCATGGTGCCCAGGTCCGCGGCGAAGGGCGTGCCATCCACGGTGCGGCCCAACGCCAGCGCCAGGTTGGACTTCAGCTTGTAGAACTGCCTGGCCTCAATGATGGGTCGCAGGGAGACAAGGCCGGGCCGCGGGTTGGGCACCTCGATGCCGATATGGTTGGTGCCAGGGATCGGTGACTGCATCCGGACACTGCTGGCCGAAAGCGCCAGCGCGATATCCTGGGAGAGGCCCGCGATCCGGCTGGCGCGCACGCGCTGCTGCACGGTTTCGCCGTCCTTTTCGACCTCCACGTAGGGCTGCACGGCATACTGGGTAATGGTCGGCCCGGCCTTGACCCCGGCCACCTCGATCTGCAGGCCGAAGTCGGCCAGCGTGTCCTCGATCAGGTCAGCGTTGTAATTGACCATCTCGTTGGAGGGCCGGTCGTAATCGCGCACATCCAGCGCCAGCGATGGCCAGTCGGTATTGGGAATATAGGGTGGGTTTGCGACAATCAGATCAAAACTGGGCCCGCCGATCGGCGCGTCCCA
>JAADYX010000278.1 GCA_010092885.1 Chloroflexota bacterium
CGGTCACGGCACATCTTTAACCAGTATACAGAACATCTCATTAGCAACGATAGCATTGACAATCAGCCGGTTGGGCGTCAGCTGAGGTGAAGCGAGTATGATGGATCGTGCTGGACATTACAGTTGCAACCTCCGGTTTGTGCTCCTGCCTCCGCAGCAGCCGCCCCTCAGGGCGTAACCTGCACGCAGACATCGGTGCCATCCAGACGGTAGAAGATCACCAGGGCGGCGAACCCGGCGGCGTTCTCCCCGCCGAAGACGGCCGCGGTCTCAAAGCCGGGCACGCTGCGGCAGCCGCGGTCCATATCCGGGTAGCGCGCCGCGATCTGCCCGGCGGGCACCGGATCCAACCCGGCCTCCCGGCTGGCAATCTGGATGTCGGTGCGGTCGCTGACGGTGCCGGTGCACGCGTAGGAGGCGCTGCCTTCGATGGTCTGGCAGTCAAAAGGCACGCCCGCAAACAGCTGGCTGATGCTGTCGGCGGGCGTGAAAGCGGTCGGTTCGGCGGCGGGGGCACCGCCGCAGGCGGCCAGCAGGGCGGCTAACAGGGCGGCGACAAGGATGGTCTTCATCATGATGGCGGGTTCCCTCAGTGGATGTGTTCACCCGTATTGTGCCATCCCCGCCGCGCATGCGCTATACGCTGAACCCTACGGTTACTCTTCGCAAAGCGGTTCGATCGCATACTCCGCCCGGTCCGCGCAGGTAAGCCCGGCCACGTACCGGTTCAGGCGGACCCACTCACGCAGTTCCTCCAGCGTAAAGTCGATATCCCACACGCGGGCGGTGCTGTCACCGCTGCCGCTGAGCAGCATGCTGCCATCGGCCATCAGCACGACGCCCCACACCGTGCTGCGGTGCCCGCTGAACCGGCGCAGTTCGCGCCCGCTGGCGATATCCCACACGCGGATGGTCGTATCCGACGAGCCGCTGACCAGCCGTGTGCCGTCCGGCGTGATGGCGAAGTCAACCACGGGGCCGTCGTGCCCCTCAAAGCTGCGCACGATGTCGCCGGTTTCCAGGTCCCACATCAGGATGACGCCGTCGCTGGCCGAGGAGAAGCCGAACGCCCCGTTGGGGCTGTAGGCGGTGTGCCACAGCCACTCCTGGTGACCAGCCAACAGCAGGATCTGCTGGCCGGTGTCGGCGTCCCACAGGCGCACGGTCTGGTCCCCGCCGGAGCCGCTGAGCACGGTCTGGCCGTCCGGGCTGATGGCGATGCCGCGCACCGGGCCATCATGCAGATCGCCGGTCCACAGCGTTTCACCCGTTTCGGCATCCCAGTAGCGCAGCGTGCCATCCTGGGAGGCCGTCGCCAGATACAGGCCGTCCGGGCTGATGGCAAAGCTCCAGATGCGCCGCTCGTGGCCCTCATACCGCCGGATGATCGAGCGCGTCTCCACGTCCCACAGGATCAGCGTGCCATCGTAGGAGCTGCTCACCAGTTGGGTGCCGTTCGGCATGAAGGCCACCTCGGTCAGCCAGTCCGTATGGCCGACGGCGGGGTCTTGATTGTCAATGGCGCCCAACCGCCCGACCACCTGCCCCGTCTGCGGATCCCACAGCAGCACGGTGTGATCCCAGGCGGCGGTGGCCGCGAGCGTCTCATCCGGGCTGATGGCGACATCGTACAGCGGGGTGTTGTGTTCGTTGAAGCGCACAAGCTCCGCCCCGTTGTTGATATCCCACACGCGCAGGGTGGCATCCTGCGAGCCGCTGAGCAGGCGCAGGCCGTCCGGGTCAAAGGCGATGGCGGTCACGCCGCCCATATGGCCCTGCAGCCGCTGGCGTTCCGAGCCGGTCTGCACGTCCCACAGGCGGATGGTGCCGTCCTGCGAGGCGGAGACGACCAGTTCGTTGTCCGGGCTGAAGGTCACCGCGTAGGGCTGGTCGGCATGCCCGATCAGGCGGCGCAGCAGCGCGGCCGACTCAACATCCCACAGGAAGACTGCGTTGTCCGATCCGGCGGCTGTGGCCAGCAGGCTGCCATCCGGGCTGATGGCCAGGTCGTTGATGCGCCCGGCGTGCCCCTCAAACGTGCCGACCAGCTCGCCGGTCTCAGCATCCCACAGGCGCGCGATGGTATCGTCGCCGCCGGTGAGCACGAAGCGGCCATCCGGCGTGAAGGCCGCGGCATTGACCGTGCCTTCATGGCCGGTCAGCGTGTGCAGGACCGCCTGCGTGTCCGTATCCCAGATGATGGCCGTGCCATCCGCCGAGGCGGTCACCAGCCGCCCCCCATCGGGACTATAGGCGACATCACGCACGGCGTCCGAATGGCCGGTGAACTGGCTGATGCGCACGCCGGTCTCCACCTGCCAGGTGATCACGGTATTGTCACCACTGGCTGAAGCGAACGTGGTGCCATCCGGGCTGAACACCAGCGCGTTAATGGCGCCCTCATGGCCCGCAAAGCTGCGGATCGCGTCGCCGCTGCGCCGGTTCCACAGGATGATGCGCCCATCCGTGCCGCCGGAAAGAAAGCGGCTGCCCAGCGCGCTGAAGTCCACCGTGTTGACGATGCCCTCATGCCCGGTATAGATATCGCGGGTGCCGGGCGCGAGGGCAGCTTCCGCCAGGGACCGCTGCGCCTGCGTCGGCGGGTCAGTAACCTCGTTGGCGGCCAGCGCCAGCACAATCGCGCGATCCGTGTCATTGTCGGAAAGGGCCAGCTGGGCACCCGTCGCCAGCGTGAGGCTCTGGTTAACCGTCGCCTGACGCCGCGCGGTCTGCTGGGAGAAATACACCGTCGCCGCCAGGATGACCATCGCGACCAGCGCCACGCCCATCACCCCGACCAACGCCCGCAGCCGGTTGCGCGAGCGCGCCTCCAGCGTGTCCTCGCGGGCCTGCCGTTCGGCCTCAGCGGTTTCGCGGGCGGCGCGCTGCTCCACGCTCGCCTGGATAAATGCTTCCTCATTCGCGTTGAGCACCAGATCGGTGGCGGCGGCCCACTCTTCCAGCTGGGTCAGCCGGGAGCCGCTGGCCAGAAAGCTCGGATCGCGGTCCGCGGCCAGCCACTCGGCGGCGGTCGCGGCGAGGCGACGCTGCTGGCGGAC
>JAADYX010000279.1 GCA_010092885.1 Chloroflexota bacterium
ATCGAGGAGCCGGTCGCCGATGCGGTGGTCAACACCGCGGAGCTCAACCTGCGCACCGGCCCGGATTTTGTCTACCCGGTGCTGGAGGTGCTGGCCCGCATCACGCGCTCTCGTTTTGCTTGTCTTGAAGGCATCAACTGTCTTGCACAGCCCGGTTGCTTCCCGACGAAAGGCACGGTCTATTATGGTGTGGGCGGCGCGTTCCGGATCATCGAACCAGGCGACAGCGCGGCCAACACGGATCTCTACTTCCGCCTGAGCGACCATCTCGGCAGCACCGCGCTCATCGTCGATGCGGACATGCTCGACAACGTCACCACCTTGTGAACGCTGTGTGGATTCCTCACCGTAGGTCACCGTACAGCGGATCGGCCCCGCGGTTGTTATACACCTGCTCAACACTTCACCAGCCCAAGCAGAGATGCCGGTGCCACCTACTTCACCGCCCGCACCAGATGGGAGCGGAAAGGAATAGCAGCCCCCGTCGATGTTTCGTAGGCAGCCAGCTTGTCGACCAATTCATCGACGATGGCCTGTTGCGTTGCCGGCTCGGCGGCATCATAGGCGATGCCCATCGGCGTTGCACGGATGTGTTTCGGTACGAACTCCTGCAGGGGCGGCAAAAGGAGCGTGATCTCCGCCACGGATGCAGCTGGCCCCTCGAACCCACTGCTCGCACAGTGCGCCAGGATCGTATCCAACTCGGTGAGGTTAAACGCCGAACCCAGCCCAGCGGCTGTATCCTCACTGATATGGTGGGCGACGGCCCTTACCAACGCTGCGAAATAGGGGCTTTGCTCGATGTCGGTCCACAAGCTGATATAGACAGCGCCCCCCGGCTTGGCCACTCGCCGCATTTCGGTCAACGCGTTGACAGGCTCCTTAAGGAACTGCAGGGTCTGCGCGCACAACACGACATCAGCGGAGTCATCCGCTGAGGACAGATCATAGGCCGACTCCCGGCGCCACTCGATCGGAGCGCCATCAACCTCCGGCAAGGACTGCGCAACGTTGAGCATTTCAGTATTGACATCCACACCGATCACCTTACCAGCCTTGCTGGCCGCGAAGCGGGCCGCGGCACCCGTGCCACACCCCACATCAATGACTGTGCTGCTCTCTTCGATTGTGGCCCAATCGACCAATGCTTTTGCAAACGGCCCCAATATGTTCGCCACGAGGATCTCCTCGTAGCGGACGGCGGCCTCATGGGTTAGCTGCCATTCCTTCGATGCCATCGTAGTTCCTCCTTCTGTGGTCGTGCATGGTAGACCTAGCATACAGGAAATCGTAAGGTTGCGCGCCAGAAGCACCCGTAAATAGGCGAAGTCTCCGCACAACCTGATTGTGAAATCATGTACCATTAGGAAGAGGGGGGTCGGGAGGTGTATCGATGAAGGTCATGACGATTCTTGGCAGCTACCGGCGCAAGGGCAACACTGCACGCATCCTCGAAATGACGGAGGAGGGCCTGGCGGCGCAGGGGGCGCAGGTCGATCGCCTTAACCTGAGCGCGGCAGACCTGCTCATCGTGGCCACACCGGTTTACGTCAACGATGTGAACGACCTCGTGAAAACCTGGATCGACCGCCTGGCGTTCGTCTGCCACCGGCCCGAGTTCGCAGACCGCAGTGCCTATCTGCTGGCGACCGAGGGCGGCATCAAGCCCGATGAGAGATAGGCATGAGCTGGAAGCCATTCCACACGGGAAGCGAGTCGAGGCTGCCAAAAGGGCCGGATTTCGACATCTTTGATGTGCGTGATGTCAACATCCACATGGCGGGTTTTACCAGCGTACCCCGCCCCTAGGGCAATGCCGTCACTATCTAAGGCAGGGAGCAGGCCATCCACAAGGTGGAGAGGGAAGCCCAACAGCGGATCCTACAGCGTCGTGGTAGGCAGAAACACCATAAATGCGGTACCCACGCCCGGCTCGCTGCGGACTGTGATCGTGCCGCGGTGACGATTAATACACTCTTGAGCGATGGCAAGCCCCAATCCGGTGCCAGGCCTACCCGATGCACGCCCTGCGGTGCCACGGTAGAATCGCTCGAAAATGCGCTCAATCTCATCGGATTGGATGCCGGGGCCGGTATCCGCCACGCTGATCTGAACCCAGGTCTCGCCTCCACGTCCGACCGATTCGACCGAGACCGTCACGTGGCCGCCTTCCGGTGTGTAGTTGAGGGCATTGGTCACCAGCACGCTAAATGCCTGAGAGAGCAGGTTCCGGTCACCCACCAGCGTGAGTGGCTCATCAGGTGGCGAGTACACCAGGTCGAGGTGGGCCTCTGCGGCTGCGGCATCGCGGTCGCTAACCAGTGCCTCCAGTAAACGGCCGATGTCTATCCGTTCCACCATGAGTTCAACGTCTTCCTGGTCGAACTGCGACAGGATCAGCAGTTCCTCTACGATGTATTCCAGGCGGGAGGTCTCGCGTTTAAGGGTCTCCAGGTAGGTGGGCCATTTATCCTGATTGAGGGTCAGCAGATCATGATAGAGTTTGATGTTCGCAATCGGCGTGCGCAGTTCATGCGAGACATTGGCGATCAATTCATCCTTCAGCCGGTCGACCTCAGTCAGGGGGGTGACATCATGAAAGCTGCATACCAGCCCCGTAACGCTCTCATCCTGCACCAACGGCGCGATCTGCACATCGAGGTCTATTGTATCGTAATTGGCCAGTCGCACCGCCTTCGACAGACGTTGAGGCGATTGGGTCCGGATGGCCAGTTGGATGGCTTGGCTGAGGCGCTGGCGATCCGTGGGGACCAGGAGCCAGGTGGGGTCCGTACCGTAAAGGCCGTTGCTGCTCACCTCGACGAGGTCGCGCAGGGTGCGGTTGCTGGCGACCACGCGCCCGTCGGCATCTAACAGGAGGATCAGGTCCGGTGTGTTGTCGAGGATCGTCTCAATGCGATCCTTGAGCCGTTCGAGCTCCGCCGTGCGATCCAGCACATGGGACATGAGTTCATCGTTGCGGTGTTCGGCATTTTCAAACAGACGGGCGTTGTGGATACCCGTCGCGGCCTGGCTGCCCAGTGCGGCCAACCGGCTCGCATCTTGACCATCAAACCGATGCTCCTCGTCTGCGTACACCAAGATCAGTCCCATCACACGGCCGTTATAAGCAAACGGCAAGCCAATCAGCGACTGACTCCATGCCGGTACCAGCGGAAGCGCCAGAGCTTGCACATCCGGCAGCGAGGTGGCCAGCAGCGTGTAATCACGCTCCGCACACACGGCCTGCAAGATAGGGTACGCGGCGATCAGGTGCGAGCCACCCTCTGGGCTGGGCAGCTCAGGGGTACTGTGGAATCGCGCCAGGTGAACGGCCTTATGTTCCTCGTCGACCAGGTAGATGGCACTACCGGTCGCGTCAACGATCAGACTGATGGAGGCCATTAGCTGATCGAGCACCTCATCCAGCTTGAGTGTCCGCGCGAGGCGGGCTGCCGTCTGTTGGAGCGCTTCAGCAAAACGGCGCGCTTCAGCCTCGCGACTGAGGGCCGCCTGCAGTTCCTGTTCCGCGCGGTGACGTTCCAGGGCGATGTCAATAGCCACCTGCAGCTGCTCGCTCTTGAAAGGCTTGAGCACATAACCGTACGGGCTCACATCATGTGCACGCAGCAGCGTGTCTTCATCAACATACGCCGTCAAGAAAACGATCGGGATATCGGCTGCTTCGCGGATCCTCTCTGCGGCGGTGATTCCATCCATAGGGCCCCTCAGCCGGATGTCCATCAGGACGAGGCGGGGCCGGTTAACCAAGGCCGCCTCGACTGCCTCGGCACCGGCTGCAACCACTTGGGTGACATAATAGCCATAGTCGGTGAGACGTTCGCGGAGGTCGAGGCCGATGATCGTTTCGTCTTCTACGACCAAGATAGATGGTTGGGCGGTATCACGGGAGCGCTGAAAAGATGATGGGGTCATGGTTGCCGCCTGATTGTCGTGCTGATAGCTCGCGAGTATGATTGCTTATACACACACAGGTGACGACATTGTACTCGGACTCCAGGCGCTTCACGAAGAAAGTAATGCAATGAAAGCATGGCGGTCCTATGGCATCGTTGGATGATGTACGTGAGCTCCTCGACACGCTGAACCATACCGTCCCATTCACGGATTGCCTGGACCATGTGATGGGCTTTCTGCAGCGCACGGGTGGCTTTGAGCGAACGGGTTACTACGATCTACCATCCGGCTCACCTGTCTTTGAACGTTTTACCCAGAATACCACATGGCTGCCCGAGCAGCTTTCAATTGAAGACTGGCAGGGTTTTCTGGACCGCGGCGGTGAGGCATCCAAACAGCATGGATGCTATGTACTAACCGCCTCCAGCGCGATCCGCTTCGCCTCCGAACTGCTGCTCGCTCTGCCGATTGGTACTGTGATCGTGCCTGTGACCGCTAGTACAGGCAGCACAACCGGGCTTTTGATGGCCTCTCACCCGGGGGATGGTCTGCCTGTTGGCGAGTCGAGTGCCGCACTTCTGCGGCTGGCCGGGTCGGTGATCAGGGGCGTCACCCTTGCCAAGGCGGCTGGTGGCCCGGCAGCCGACCAGCTTGAACGCACCATCGAACTGCTGGAGAAACGCAACCGGGAGCTGGTCCATTTGCAGTCAGCAGTAGCCGCCACATCGGCCAGCTTGGATCCGGCGTTCGTGCTGAACACAATCGCGCACGAGTTGGTCAACCTCATTGACATCGACCTGTGCATTGTATATTCCGGCGTCACGACAACAGGTATCATCGAACCGCTCGCTGTCACCCCAGCAGATTATTCCGGCGAGCTGGTCACCACACCGCAAACCCTGACCACATTGCGCAGCCTGGAACGCGCACAGCGGTCACTGTCCCCGGTGCAGGTTACGGCATCGGGGCCGCATCTGTCAGAGGAAGAGGCGGCCTGGTTCGAGGCTACCGGTATCCGGTCGGTATTCTGGGCACCGGTTGTGTATCATGAAGACGCAATAGGCCACGTCCTACTGGCCGACACCCAATCCGAGCGCTTACTCTCCAAACAAGAGATAGCATTCATCATGGTGTTGATCTCGCAGGCGGCCAGTTCCCTGGCCAACGCTCGCCTCTACAAAGAGATCCACGAGGAAGTGGCACACCGCCGTGCCGCGGAAGACCGTCTGCGCGCCTCGCTGCGCGAGAAAGAGACTCTGCTCAAGGAGGTTCATCACCGGGTGAAGAACAACCTCCAGCTGATCTCGAGCATGCTGCGTCTTCAGTCCAACAATCTAGATGACATGGAAGCGCTCAGTGTCTTACACGACAGTCAGACACGGGTACAGGCGATGGCCATGATCCACGAAAAGCTGCACTCCAGCCGCAATGCCGCAGGGGTCAGCCTGCTGGACTATATCCGCGATCTGGTGGGGTATCTGGTACCTTCTTACCAGGTGCATGGCCAGCGCATTGAGTATGGTGTGGAGGGGGAAAATGTGGAACTTGACATCGACCGCGCGATACCGGTTGGCCTCATCGTAACGGAATTGGTATCCAATTCCCTCAAGCATGCGTTCCCCACCCTGCCGATCAACGACGCACCGCGTGTTATAATCCAGTTGGCGCGTGACGGTACGGATCTCGTTGTTGTTGTAGCGGATAACGGTACCGGTATTGAGGATACGGATCTGTTTGACAACCCCACATCCCTCGGTCTGATGATCGTCAGAACCCTTGCAGCACAGCTGGGTGGCTTGATTAGCTGCCAGGCTGACGATGGCACAACGTTCACCATTCGGTTTGCGGCCAGCCCTGAGTAGAACAGAAAGATACTGCCACTCGTGACCCATGACCAGCATTTCACTACCATCGTGAGCATCATGCTGACCCTGCCAGCAGACGCCCCTGTGCACCGCGACACACTGACACGACTGCGCGCAAGCATCGAAGAGATTGCCAGGCAGCACGGCGCTGGCGTCATGCCGGAACCCGCCTTCAGCAGTGTCGTGTTCCGGGGGGCCGCCGCTGCCGTGCAGGCGATACAGGCCGCTGAGGAGCTGCTTGACCAATGGCGTGATTCTCCGTTTAAACTGCGGGCCGGGGTGGCTTCCGGTGAGGTCGCACTGTACAGGGCACCGGCGCTGGCGAGGGCAGCCGACACCGGCCAGATCTGGGTCAGCACGAGCGTACAGCGAGCGGCAGCCCACACCTTTGACTTTGCCCCAGTGATGAGCCCCCACCGGGACACATGGCGGGTTGTAGGTACCCTGGATACACCGCCGGTGGCACGCGGCATTCCCTACCTCCAACCGAAACTCATAGGCCGCAGAGATACACTTGAGCAGATGTTGGCCTTTAGTGAGCGATTGGACCAGGGCATCGGCGGCATCATGATGATCGAAGGCGAGCCGGGCATCGGTAAGACCCGGCTCATCGCAGAGTTCCTCGAAGCGATCGGTGAGATGGGCGCTCAAGTCTGGCAGACGAGTGCCAAAAAGCACTTGGCCAACCAATCTTTTGCACTGTTCAATGACCTGCTTAGGCATGTACTGCATGTGGAAACGGACGACCCGCCCGAACTTATCCGCGGGAAACTGCAGGCATCGCTGGGCACGTCCGAACAGGTGCGGGAGTTCCTCCAATCCTACCTTGAACTCGTGATCGGCATCCAGCCTGGCGATCCGGCCGAGGGTGGTGCCGGTCAGTTGGAACCAACCCAGCTGCGCCAACAGATCTTTGTGGCGTTCCGGCACTATCTACAGGTGGCTGCTGCGGAAAACAGGCTGATCATCGTGCTCGACGACCTGCACTGGAGCGACCCCATCTCGGCGGAGATGCTCGCTTTTCTGTTTGGGTTGATCGCCTCCGCACCGGTCCTTTTTGTGTGCGCCCAGCGACCCCAGCAAGGGCATCCCCCCAGCGACCGTATCAACCAGTCGCTGCAGGTGCTTGAAGCGCAGTCTCTCCACCTTACGCTTACGCGACTGTCCCGCCAGGAGAGTGAAGCTCTGGTTGAATCGATGCTGGCCCAACCCGAGATCGTCGCCGAACTTAGCAGCACCGTCATCGAACGTGCGCAGGGCAATCCATATTTCATTGAAGAGTTCGTCCGTCTGCTCATTGAACAGGGCCTTCTGGTCAGCGAAGAAGACCGGTGGGTGTACCATCCGGCTTCCGGACACACCGTCGACCTGCTGCCCGCCTCCCTTGAGACGCTCATCCGGTCGCGCATCAACAGCCTGCCGCCTGACCAGCGCGAACTGCTGCGACGGGCCGCGGTTTTCGGCTCACCCTTCCCTGAGGAGTTTCTGGCCCCGTTCGATCCACAGCAGCTCAATCAACTGGCCGCGCGCCAGTTGATCGCGCGCACAGGGGCACAAGGCGAATGGACTTTTCTGCATTCGCTGGTTGAGTGGATCGTGTACAAGACCATCCCTGACGGTGAGAAGGTGACACGCCACACGGCCGCCGCCGAGTTCCTGGCCCAGCAAATTGAGCGCTCGCAGAACCAGCCCGGACGCCTGGCCACCCACTATCTGCGGGCCCAACAGCCTGCTGAAGCATTCGATTATCTATTAACCGCTGGGGAACAGGCCGGGCTGCAGGGCGCGCTGCAGGAGGCCCGCACCTTCTTTGAACAGGCCCAACGGCTCGTCGACTCCCCAGACATCACGCTCGACGACCGCCAACGGCTGCGCCTCAAACTCAATCTGGGTGACATCATCCGGCTGGAGGGCGATCTGGATACGGCTATCGCAAGCCTGACGGAAGCCAGAGCACTCGCTGTCAAGCTTGGCGATCTGAGCGCGGCGGCACGCTGCAGCCGCCTGCTCGGCGAAACCGCCCGCAAGCAAGGGGATATGTCACTGGCCAACAAATGGCTGACAGAAGCCAACACCCTGCTGGAACAGGCATCCCTCCCCGAACCGGCTGTGGAACGCGCCAAGATCCAGATGGGGCAGGCCTGGGTTGCCTTCCAGCAGGGCGACCTCCAAGAGGCTGAACACTTCTGTAAGCAAAGCCTCACTGACGCGCGGTCCGCCAAGTCACTCTTGGATATGGC
>JAADYX010000280.1 GCA_010092885.1 Chloroflexota bacterium
CGTAGTTGCTCAGCGCGGCAAAGTTCGCCGTGTAGGTGACATCGGTTTCCGGCAGGGTCACGCTCTGGTTGCGATCCCCACCGTGGTCCCACGAAGTGACCGCGTAGGAGGTATCGCCGCTGCGCTGCTGAGTCGCAGCGCCCAGCGCATAGTCGAAGCCAGCCACCCGCGGCAGTGTCGTGCCGTCGGCTACCGGCCCCGCCGCAAAGTTGCCGTTCAGCCCGGCGGGATCCGTCGGCAGCGTCAGATGTGTATAAGAGACAGGCTTGATCGCCCCCGCATGGTGATGGTTCACCGTCCACTCGAACGCATCAGCGCCCAACGGCCCGTCTTCCGGATCGGTAGCGGTGCCCGCGAAGTCCACGGTATCGCCGCCGGAGTAGGTCAGGCTGAGCGAGGGTTCGGTGATCGTCGGTTGGGGCAGCTGGTTGAGGGAAACCGTCAGCGTTGCGGCGGCACTGTTCGTGCTGCCTTCCGCGTTGGTGGCAACGCAGCGCAGCTGCACGCCGTCATAGCTGGGCTGCACGTTCGGCACCGTGAAGCTTTCCGACGTACCGCCGGAAGGCACATTCTGCCAGGTGGCACCGCTGTTCAGGCTGTACTGCCACTGGTAGGACGGAGTCGGGTTGCCCGCTGCCGCACAGCTGAAGGTCGCACTGCTGCCCTCGGTCACGTTCTGGTCAGCGGGGTTGACCGTCATCTCCGGCGCAAACGGATCGGTGAAGGCAAACTTGTACAGTGAGGCAGGCTGGTCCACGATGGGCCCCCCTGCACCGCTGTCACGCAGGCGCTTGAGCGCCCACAGGTTGCCCTCGCTGTCGACCTCAAGGCGCAGCAGCCGCTCAGCGAACCCTTCCGAGAAGCGGGTGACCGTGCCCGTATCCGGATCGTAGATATCGATCCAGTCGAAGCAGTAGTCGGTGAAGAAGTACTGTCCGTAGTACTCGGCAGGGAAGGACGGTGTATCCGGCTCATAGAACGTGCCGCCGGTGATCGCGCCGCAGCCGCCACTGTGCGGATACGTGTACGTCGGATCCACGAAGGCCGGGTCGCCCTGCTCGCCGTCGTTCTGGTCTTCGTTCCAGCCGTAGTCCGCGCCGGGTATGCCGGTGTTGATCTCCTCCCAGCTGGACTGGCCCACTTCATTGATGTACATCACCTCCCACACATCGCTGAAGGCGATGTTGTACGGGTGGCGCAGGCCCTTAGCCCAGATCGCCTCGTACTTGCCGGTGGTCTCAGCCAGGAAGGGGTTGTCCGCCGGGATGGTGCCATCGGGGTTCATACGTAGGATCTTGCCGAACGACGAGTCGAGCTCGTCGGCGCGGCCCGGATAGAGGTTGTCACCCGTGCCGGCATACAGCTTGCCATCCGGACCCCAGCGCAGCATGCCGCCGTGGTGCCACAGCTTGTTGTCGATGGTTTCCGTCTCAAACAGGAACAGCTCGCCATCCGGGTTGGTCACCGGATCGTAGGGGTCAGTATCCACCACGCCGTTGACCATCTCAAAGCGGGCGATGCGGTGGAATGAGTCGGCGGAGGGGTTGTTACCCAACACCGTATAGAACACGTAGAAGTAGCCGTTGGTGCCATCGAAGTTCGGGTGGAACTCCATGCCCATCATGCCATGCTCGGCATCGGAGTCGACCCGGTCGCTGATGTCGATCAGCGGGTCGGGCAACAGCCGGTCATCCGGATTGGGCACGGTGGGGTCCACCAACCGGATGAGGCCATCCTGCACGACGATATAGAACAGGCCGTTGGGACCGATCTTCAGGTCGGTCGGTTCCAGGAGCGGCGTGGCGCCGTCCGGATCGCCGTCGAACTCCAGCGAGCAGGCAAAGCCCGCCGGGCACGGATCGGCGGCGGTGGTGGTCTGCGGCCCAACCAGCAGGACCGATGCAGCCAGCACCCCGGCAGCTAACAGAAACGACAGTCGTCTGAACATAATATGACTCCCAGGTGAAAAATGAAGGGAATGTACGTTCAGACCAAGTGTAATGCACCCCCGGCTAATCGCCAATAGCCCGCTAGGGCCGGTTGGCGAACGCTAACCGCGGTGCCTCATTTCATCTGCCGCAGTTCGATGGAATTGCCATCCGGGTCAACGATGCCCCACGCGATGTGGGTGGCGTCCTCGTGGCGTTCGCCAAACGGACCACCGCCTCGATATCCGGCACGGTAAAGCGCAGCTGAATGCGGTTCTTCTCCGCATTGACCTCAGCGATGTCGTTGGGGCACAGCAGCAGCTCGAACCCGGCCAGCCGTCCCAGATAAAACGGTGTTTCCGGGATAATGCTCAGGTCCGCGTTGAACACGGCGCTGTAAAACGCGACCATGGCGGTCACGTCTGTAGCAGCGATGGTGAATCGATCAAGGTCCACGACGGTGCCTCCTAGTTGTAAGTGTTTGCCTTCATCATAGCACGCATTGCACCCAACCCCGATGTGCACCGCCCTCAACCTGGAAGATACCCATTGACAATCGAGCGTTTGGAGCGCGTTCCCCTCCGCATGGTGTGGCCCAACGAAGCTTACGGCTTCACCCCCTGGCTGGAGGAGAATCTTGATGTGCTTGGCGATGCCATCGGCCTGGAGTTGGCCAATGCCGAGCGCGAGCAGGCCGCAGGCACGTTCAGCGTCGATCTGGTGGCCGAGGATCTGGCTGGCAATCCTGTCATCATTGAAAACCAGTTGGGCAAGAGTGATCATGATCATCTTGGCAAGCTGCTGACCTATCAGGTCGCTTTCCAGGCCAGCACAGCGATCTGGTTGGTGTCAGATCCGCGCCCAGAGCACGTGGCGGTCATCCAGGATAAGATGCTGCGGTATTTGGAGGCAGGCACCCTCCCCCTGGCGGCGGCGTGCCCGCCCCACTGGCTGGACCGGCCACCCAGGTGGCCATCCGCTATGAGCTGCCCCGCCAGCGCTGCCTGAACACACTGGCCACCTACCGCATGGACATTCCCGAGTACCTGCCCGACGCCATAGCCGGGCAGCAGCCGCTGGAGCACTTGCTGGCGTTTGATGAAGCCGCGCGCCGAGCCGGGGTCCGCGCGGCCTTCCCCAGCGCGACGTACGGTGACAATCCCGCTGGCGACCGGCTGTGGGCGGTCAACTGGTGCGGCAGCTGGGGCCAGGACGGCCACGACCTGTACCTGGTGGAGGCCGATCAGACGATCTGGTTTTTGGGCCAGCGGCAGCAGCACTGGGCCAGCCTGGATATCTACTGGGTCGATGATGCCTGGGTGATCACATCGGTGATGAGCCAGACTTCCAACGATCTGCGCATTGAGCTGGCGCTTGAGGAAGATGGCGAGTGGGCCGTGGCCTATGACTCGCACAACCTGCAGCCCGGGCAGGAAGCGCCCGTCTGGCACAATGGAGTGCGCATGCCGCTGGTGACGTTCAACGACGGCCACACCGAGATGACGATCACGCAGTTCCCGCCCACCGGCAGCGCGATCCGGCAGGTGTATATATGGGATGCTGACACCTACGTGCTCATCGAGGAAGAGGCAGCGCAGCCCACCCCGTGATCAAAATGGGCCGGGGCGATGGTCACCCCGGCCCCCTGTCGCGCAGCGCGCTACTCACTCAGTGAGGCGGCGATATCGATCAGGGCGAGCAGTTCCAGCACAACCGCGTCCTGGGTAGTGCTGCGCACAACCGCGTGCACTGTCTCGAAGTCCGTGTTCTGGACCCAAGCTCCCTCGCTCAGCAGGTCGGCGAAGGCGGCCACGGCAGTGCTCAGCCGGAAGGTGGCGCTGGCCTCCTCAAAGGTCTCGTGCACCTCATCACGGCTGAAGGCCTGCTCGATCTCAGTGACCTGCCCCGATGCCGGATCCTCCCAGCGCAGGCGGGCCGTGGCAAGTACACCCTGTGCGCCCTGCACCGGCACGACCTCATACAGCGCAGTGACCGCATGCCCCGCGCCGATCTCGCCGGCGTCCACCTCATCATTGCGGAAGTCCTCGTCGGCCACATCGCGGTTCTCGTAGCCCATCAGGCGGTAGGCTTCCACGGTCTGCGGGTTGAACTCCACCTGGATTTTGGCGTCACGGGCGATGGTCAGCAGGGTGCCGGTCAGGTCGTTGACGAAGACCCGCTCGGCCTCCACCGCGCCATCCACATAGAAGTACTGACCGTCGCCATCATTGGCGAGTTGTTCCATCAGCACATCGTTGAAGTTGCCCATGCCAAAGCCGACCGTTGTCAGCGTGATGCCCTCGCGGGCCTGCACGCGCACCGTCTCGAGGATGGTGTCCGGGCCGGTCGCGCCGACGTTGGCCACGCCGTCACTCAGCAGGATCAGGCGGTTGATGCGGTCCTCGTCGTAGTTGGCGGTGGCCATCTCGTAGGCCAGGCGCAGGCCC
>JAADYX010000281.1 GCA_010092885.1 Chloroflexota bacterium
ATCCTGGAACGCATCGGGGCGGGCGGCATGGGGGTCGTCTTCAAAGCCCGGCAGGAAAGCATGGGGCGTGAGGTAGCGCTGAAGGTGCTGCCACGCCTCTTTTTCATCCACGACGACCAAACGCTCGAACGCTTCGACCGTGAAGTCCGCATCATCGCCGCGCTGCAGCACCCGCACATCCTGCCCGTCTATGATTTCGGCGGGGTGGACGGCCAACCGTTCATCGTGATGGCGCTGATGCCCGGCGGCTCCCTGCAGGATGCCATCAAAGCACGCGGCCCGCTGCCCATCGGGGAGGTGCTGCGCTTTGTGCGGCAGGTGGCCGACGCGCTCGACTACGCGCACGCGCAGGGCATCATCCACCGCGATCTGAAGCCCGCCAACGTGCTGATCGACTGGCAGGACAACGGGCGGCACAACTGCTATCTGGCCGACTTCGGGCTGGCGACGGGCAGCACCGGCTCGCGCATTACCGAAAGCGGCGCGATGGTCGGCACGCCCGCCTACATGGCCCCGGACTGGCTGGAGGCCGAACGGCCCAGCGCCACCGTTGATGTCTACGCGCTCGGCGTGATGCTCTTCGAGATGCTGACCGCCGATGTGCCCTTCCACGCGGAAACCCCGATGGGCACCGTGTTGGCCCACCTGTCGCAGCCCGTGCCGGATGTCCGCGTGGCCCGGCCCGAACTGCCCGCTGAAGTGGTGAACGTGCTGGCACAGGCCCTGGCCAAAGAGCCGCGTGATCGCTTTGAGAGTGCCGGGGCGCTGGCCGCCGCCTTTGAGGATGCCATGCGCCAGCCCGCTGACATGCGCCGCACACCGGTCACCGCACCTATCGAGCGGCGGCTGTACCCCAACAGTTGGGCGCGTGCCGTGCTGGAAACCGCCGAGGGCCTGCTGCGGAAAGAAAACCTGGAGGCCCTGCTCATCCAAGCCGATCTCTCCCAATACATCGACAACTACCCGCCCGACAACCTGAAGAAGGCCTTTCCCTTTGAACACATGAGCCGCTTCTTCGAGGCGGTGTACCGCGTGTACGGTTCACGCGGGGCACAGTCCGTGGGGCGGTTGACCGGCTACCGGGTGTTCTACAACAGCGTGAAACGCTACGAGAGCATCGCGCGGGTGGCCAAACTGCTGATGGCCGCCGCCCCGCCTGACCGCCGTGATTGGGTCGGGCTGGAGCACTTCGCGCGCTTCCTCAACTCCCTGTCAGATACGGGCGCGCAGGCCGACGAGGACGAGGACTATTACATCTGGCGGTACACGGCCTGTCCCTTTTGTTGGGGCACCACCGCCAAGGAGCCGCTCGGCTGGGTAACCGTCGGCTTTTTGCAGGCCTCCTTTGAATGGGCCGGGCATTCGACCCCGCGCGTCTTCGAGTGGAAGTGCCAGGCGCTCGGCGACGAGCACGGCGTCTGGCTGATCGACAAGAGCACCATTGACGAGCCCTACCTTGAGGATTGATCCCGATGAGCAGTGACTACTACCACGGCACCTTGATCGGCGCACAGTACACTATCCAAGAGAAGATCGGCGAGGGCGGTATGGGCATGGTGTTCCGCGCCCGGCAGGAGAGCATGGGCCGCGATGTGGCCATCAAGATGCTGCCGCGCCTGTTCGCCGTGCTCGACGACCAGAGCCACGAACGCTTCGACCGGGAGATGCGCATCATCTCCTCCCTGCAGCACCCGCACATCCTGCCCGTCTACGATTTCGGCGGGCACGAAGGCCAACCGTTCATCGTGATGGCCCTCATGTCAGACGGATCACTGGCTGATCTGCTGCTCAACGGCGGGCCGATGCCCCTCACCGATGTGATGCGCTTCACCCGGCAGATCGCCGAAGCGCTGGACTACGCGCACGGCAAGGGCATCATCCACCGCGACCTCAAGCCGGACAACATCCTGCTGGCCGGGCAGTCCTCCGGGCGGTACAACGCCTACATCGCGGACTTCGGGCTGGCCACCAGCGACGGCAGTTCGCGCATTACCGCCAGCGGGGCCGTGGTCGGCACACCGGCCTACATGGCACCGGACTGGGTACACATGAAGGACCCGCCAACCGCCTCCGTGGATATCTACTCGCTGGGCATCATGGTCTTTGAGATGCTGGCCGGCCGCCCGCCCTTCCTCAGCGAGCACCCGATGGGCACCATCATGCTGCACGTCTCTGAGCAGGTGCCGGATATCCGCGCACATCGCCCGGAGCTTTCCGCGCAGACCGCCGCCGTGCTCAACCGCGTTTTGGCCAAAACGCCCGGCGAACGCTACCCGACGGCCGGGGCCTTCGCTGATGCGCTGGCCGATGCCCTGCACGAACCCGGCGATATGGTCAGCGGGTGGCAGGCCGCCGACGCAGATCACTATTTCTATCCCAACCTGTGGGGCCTCATGATCATGCAGGCCGCCGAGGATGTGCTGGGCCCCGACGACTACGAAGCCATGATGGTGCAGGCCGGGCTGGCTGACTACCTGGACAACCCACCGCCGAGCAACCTGCGCAAGCAGTTTCCGTTTGAGCACGTCAGCCGCCTGACGCAGATCATCTATGAGGTGTATGGCAGCCACGGGCTGCGGGCTATCGGGCGGCAGGCGGGCCACAAGTCCTTCGAGGCCGGCCTGCCCGCACAGCCCGCCATCGCCAAGATGTCCCGCGCCTTGATCAACGCCGCCGCTGACCCGGAGTGGGCCGGGGTGCAGAACCTCGCGCGTTTTTTCAACAGCGTCAGCGACCAGACAGTCGAGTGCGAGGAGACGGATACTCACTATATCTGGCGCATCGTGCGCTGCCCGATCTGCTGGGGCCTGCAGGCCGATGAGCCCCTCGGCTGGCTGGCCGTCGGCGTGATGCAGGGTGCCTTCCAATGGGCGAACGGCCGCATGCCCCGTGTGGTAGAAACGCGCTGCATCGCCATGGGCGATGAGCACGGGGAGATCCTCATCGAGAAGGATTAATCACCACCGCCCGGGTTACATTTTCGTGAGAAAATACGAACTTTCTGGCCCAAATCGGATTGCGCGATATAATGGGTTAGTCTGTCTGTTTATCCCAGCTGGGGATTTGTCCATGATGCCGTCACTGCTTGTGGTTGAGGATGATCGGACCACACAGGAGCTGATCAAGCTCACGCTCCATAATCGCGATTTCGAGATCGAGACCGCCGAAACCGGCGAGGAAGCGCTGGATGTTGTCACGGCGCAGCCGCCCGATCTCATCCTGCTGGATCTGATGATGCCCGGCATCTCCGGCGAGGACCTGCTGGAGCACCTCATGCAGAATCCGCACACCCGGCATATCCCCATCGTGATCCTGACGGCCTATACCTCCGGCTCACTCAATGAGCGCGACTACTGGCTTGAACGCGGCGCGGTGGACTTCATCGTGAAGCCGTTCATCCCCGCCGATCTGATCTCCCGCATCAATGCCGCCATCGCTCAGGATTAGCGTACTGCTTCTGCTGGCGGCCCTTGCCTGCAACCTGCCAACCACCCCGCCGACCGCGACGATCGAGGCGACGCCACAGCCAACACAGCCCGCGGCGGTGGTCCTACCGACGGCCACCGCACAGCCACCCCTGCCCCCCGGTTCGATCTGGGTGGGCGTGGAAGGCCTAAGCCGCCGTGTGGCCATCGTCACGCCGGAGGGAAACGTCACCCTGCAGGAGCTGCCGCTGCCACCGGGCCAGCAGGCCAGCACCCTGACCCCCACCCCTGCCGGGCTGGCTTTCATCATGTGGGATGCCAACGGCGCACAGCGCGGAGCGGGTCTGTGGGCGAGCACCGGCCTGGTTGAGCTGGCCCGCACCGAACCCGGTTTCCGGATGATCGATCTGCTGGCGGGGGAGGAGGCGCTGGCCGTGCTGCAGGTCGCCGCGGACACCCCGCTGGCCGAAGCCGATTGGCTGGTTGGCACGGTACCGCTGGCAGGCGGCAGGTTCGCGCCGGTCGCTGACCGCGCATCCGTGGGCGATATCCCGCCGCCGGATCTGTTCGCGTGGCCGGGCCCCCTGCTGCTGAACGCCGCCGCCCCGGATGGCACCTCACAGGGTATCTTCGCACTGGATACCGCCAGCGGAGCCA
>JAADYX010000282.1 GCA_010092885.1 Chloroflexota bacterium
GGGGGGTGAGGACAGCTCCCGTTCTAGCGGGTAGCCATGTGCCACCAGCAGCTCGTCGACGGCAGCCGCGGCGGCGGGCGGCAGGCCGCCGGCGAACAGCTGCAGCACCGCGCGCGGATCGTCCTGGGTGAGCGCGATGCGGGTGTAGGCCTGCGCCGCGACGGTATGGGTCCAGCTGTCCGGGTCGTGGGCCAGGCGGTGCAGCTCCGGCAGGAATTCGTCGTAGCCGAGGATGCCCATCGCGTGGGCGGCGGCCAGCCGCGAGTCGCGCCGTGCTTCGGTGGAGGCACGCACCAGCGCGGGGATGGCCTCCCGCCCCAGCTCGGTCAGCAGCTCAATGGCGGCCTCACGCTCTGCCGGGTCCAGATGGCCGAGCGTCAGCAGCACATCCAGCAGGGCGTACTCGGCGCGCAGGCCCGGTTCCGCACCGGAAGGCTCCGGTTCCGCTGAGCGGCCCTGGCTTAGCGACGGTTCGCGCATGGTGACTGTAATCTTTTCTCAAACACAGGGGCAGCCCTTCTGCGCTACAATATGCCCTAGAACGAACGCTAGGTGAGTCCCTATGCTGCAACAACACAGCGTACGCAAATATGTTACCTCAAAATCCGCGCAGATGTCCGGGCAGGCGATGCAGGCGTTTGTGACCGGGCGGCTGGCGCGTGAGATCCGGCCCTATCTGGACGATGTGCTGGCCGACTACGGAGTCGACAGCCTGAACGCCGGCTGCTGGTACCCGGCGCAGCTGGCCCTTGATCTGTACCGGCGGCTGGCCATGGACAACCGCACATCCCTGCAGCGGATGGTCTCCATCGGGATGCAGTTCGTGGAGACGGCCGCCTGGCCGGACGATGTGCAGACGATCTATGAGGCGCTCAACAGCCTGAATGCCGTGCACCGGCTCAACATCAGAGGGTGCCCGCCGGACGAAGGCTTTACCGCCGAGTGGGTGGGCAGCCAGCACATCCGCGTGCTGGACCACTGCCCCTATCCCCATGGCATCATCTACGGCTTTATTTACGGCATCGCCCGCAGCTACGCGCCCGCCGGCAGCGAACCGGTGGTGGAGCGCACCCTGCTGAACCCCAACCACCCTGACGAGGACGGGGCCTTCTACACCATCAGGTGGTAAGGGCCTTCATCCGGATCGGTGCGCTGGGCCGCAGTGTGATCAGCGGCTCGGGCTGCGGCGGTTCGCCGGGCAGCGCCTCCAACCGGACGTGCTGGAGCATCGTGGCGAGGATCAGGCGCATTTCCATCATCGCGAAGCTGGCCCCCACACAGTAGCGATCCCCACCACCGAACGGGAAGTAGGCATAGCGCGGCAGGTCTTTCTCGAAGGCGGGCGTCCAGCGCCCCGGCCTGAACGCCCACGCATCCGGGTAGAAGCGCGCATCATGGTGGACCACGTACGGCACGATCACCACCGTGTCGCCGGGGTGCAGCGTGTGCCCGCCGATCGCCACAGGTTCCAGCGGAACGCGCCCGTTCAGGCTCCATGCGGGCGGATACAGCCGCAGCACCTCTTTGATCACCTGGTCGAGCAGCGGCAGGCTGCCGCGGGCCGCCGTGTGGGCCGGTTCGCCGCCGAGCACCGCATCGACTTCGGCGTGCAGCGCATCGCGGATCGCCGGGTGCTGGCCCAACAGATGCCACGCCCACGCCAGCGCGTTGGCGGTCGTCTCGTGACCGGCCAGCAGCAGCGTGAGCGCCTCATTGCGGACCTCTTCGTCGCTCATGCCGGTGCCCATCAGGAAGCTCATCAGGTCCTCGCCGGGATCGTCACGCCGGGCCTCGATCATGGCGTAGACGAGGGCGTCCACCTCATTGAGTGAGCGGCGCAGCGCCCCGACCGCCATCCAGCGCGGCGGCGCGATCAGGTAGCGGTACATCTGGTTGCCCGCGTGGGAGAAGACTTCCGCGGCCCGCGCGACGGCCCCGGCGGGCACCTCCGTCTTGAACAGGGCGCGCGCGACGATCACCAGCGCGAGTTCGGTCATCGCCTCGCGGATCTCCACCGACCGGCCCCAACCGCCGACCATGGCCCGCGTTTCCTCCACGATGAGCCGCGCGTAGGCCTCGATCTGTTTGGCGTGCAGCGCGGGCTGCACCAGCTGCCGCTGCTGCCGGTGATAGTCCCCGTTGGCGCTCAGCAGGCCGTCGCCCAACGTCAGGCGGAAGACGCTCACGTCGAAGTCGGCCTTGCGAAAGCACCGGCCCTTTTTGACCAACACCTCGTGGATGAGATCCGGGTGGTTGATCTGCACGATGCGCCGCCCCGCCAATGAAAAGCTGGCCATATCACCGTATCCATCGTGGACGGCCAGCACAAAGTCAAGGCGGCTGCGCAGCCAGCCAGGCATCACCCCGAGGAGGGGCAGGCCCTGCGGGCCGGGTGGGTAGGTCATGGCGAACCTCCTGTACACTCTTGTACACTCAGTTCTGTTAATACACCGAATCGGGCCGCCGGGTCAATCCGGATTTCGCGCCGCATCCATTCTTGTTCAGGAGTCACAATTGGACGAGCGTCCAAGTAACCGGCATGAAAAGCGCAAGCGCCGCACCCGCCGCCGCATCACGCGGGCGGTGATCGAGCTGGTGCTGGAAAAAGGCTATGACACCGTCACCATCGACGACATCACCGAGCGCGCCGATGTGGGGCGCGGCACGTTCTACGTGCATTTCCACAACAAGGAGGATGCCGTCTGGGGTGCGCAGTACGACGGCTTCAAGGAGCTGGAGATCGAGCTGGAGGCGAGCTACGAGCCGGGCAGCCCGCGCAATCTGTACCGCGCTTGGCTGGCGATCTTCACCTACGCCGGGGACCACCGCGATCTGTTTGATGTGCTGCTGAGCGGCAAGGGATCGGCGATGCTGACCGAGCGAGTGGAGAGCTTCCTGGTGGAGCGCACCCTGACGGGGATCCGCGAGGGCGTGTATGACTTCAACACGGATCTGCCCGACCGGTTCGTGGCCGAATACGCCGTCGGGGCGCTGACGCGCGTGCTCAGCTGGTGGTTGCAGCACGACGACGCGCCGCCCGCCGCCATGGCCGACCTGATGTATCGCATGACGGTCGGCCTGGAGCCGCCACGACCGGCGGCGTGACAGCCGCCCGTTGGGGCGCTATACTGAGAGTCCACACACGATTAACCTCGCATCATAGAAAGGGCAGAATCCCATGCCAACCATCACTGTTCAGGGCGAAAAGAGCTTTGATGCCAGCGCCGATCAGCGCCTTGTGCTCGCGCTGGAAGACAACGGAATCGATATCCTGCACCGCTGCGGCGGCTGGGCCAAGTGCACCACCTGCCGCGTCGAGTTCCATGAGGGCGAACCGGAAGCCATGACCAAAGCCGAGGCCAAAAAGCTGGTCAAGGAGGGGCTCTACGGCGATGTCCGGCTGAGCTGCCAGATCCTCTGCGACCACGATATGACGGTCACGCCCGTCTACCGCCTCAGTGAGATGGACAATATGGACAGCCCCGGTGACCGGCCGGCTGACACCATCCGCCCGGAACCGGTGGAGTGGGTCGCCGCGGCCGACGCAGAGCGCATCGCCGCCGAAGAAAACGACGAGGACGCCTGATTGCCCAGCCCAACCGGGGCCGATATCGTCGGCCTGATCACATCGTACGTGTACGCCTTCGGCCTCCTGTTGATCGTGGAGGCCGTTGGCAAACGGCTTGACTGGCCGCGCTTCACGACGCGCAAGCTGATCCACATCGGGGCGGGGCTGTGGATCTGGGGCGTGCTGCTGATCTTTGACCAGTGGCAGTGGGGCGTCATCCCCTTTGCGACCTTCATCGGGTTGAATTACATCTTCTACCGGCGCGGCACCTTCGAGCAGATGGACTCCGAGGAGGAGTCGCCGGGCACGATCTACTTCGCCATCTCGATCACGGTGCTGTTCGCGCTGCTGTGGCCGCGCGGCAGTGAGCCGCTGGCCGCCGCCGCCGCCATGATCCTCACGTGGGGGGACGGCCTGGCCGCGCTGATCGGCAGGCGCTTCGGCCAACGGACCTATACCTTCTTCGATCACACCCGCACGCTGGAAGGCAGTGCCGCGTTTGTGGTGGCCTCGCTGGTCACGGCCACGCTGACGTGGCTGCTGTACGCGCCGGATGTGACGGGGCTGCCCATGGCCCTGCTGCTGGGCGGAGTGGGCACCGTGGTCGGTGCCCTGGCGGAAGCCGTCAGCCCGGCGGGCCTGGATAACCTCACCGTGCCGCTGCTGGCTGCGGTCGCGATGGCCCTCGCCGGGGGATTGTGAGCAAGCGCAGCATGGCTGGATTATCGTGGTTGCCGTATCGACTCGTGTTACAATGGGGGCCATGGCAACCTCACCGCTGACCCGCCAGCTCCAGCGAGCTGACTTCGATACGTTCTATCGCATTGTGCATGACTACAGCGAGCTGCTGCTGGCACCCGTCAGCGGGCTGAAGATGAGCTCCCAGGTGATGGTCCGCGTGGTGGAGATGGCCTATCAGGAAGGGCTGGTTTCCACCGGGGGGCGCACGCTGGCCACCGTCACGGTGGATCTGGCCGCGCACACCACCGATATCACGGGCCGGGTGCGGCGCATCTTTTGGCCCAAGTCAGGCGGGCAGTTCGCCTCACGCGAGGAGTTCCTGGCCTTTTACCGGGTGCGCTGGCAGCCGTACAACATCGCCGTGTGGGAAGCCCTGCTCGGCGACCTGTCCTTCCTGCTGATGCCCTGGCTGCGCGATATCGAGCCGCGTCTGCAGCACCAGCAGGGCCTCATCCAGGCGGAGATCGATGCGTGGTTGGCGGTGGGCGTCCCCGACCGGCTGCGCACGCTCCAGTCGCTCAGCAGCCAGATGCGCGGCGTGTGCGCCCGCATCCGTGGGTACCTGGACCCCGATCAGCTCGAGGGCATGTTCCGGGGCTAGCCTGTACCCAGTGCAAGTTACTTGACAGCGGCACTACAGTGGGCGTATGCTGAAGACACCAGAGCACAGCCAGGATGTCGAGTGGAGACAACCGAGATGCTGGAAAAGGACAGGCTGCTCATCCTTGCTGTGCTTGATGTCTACTGCAAGGCCTTTGCTGAAGCCGACGCCGACACCCTGCGGGCCCTGCTTTGCCTCGACGATAAACGCTTCACAGCCGTTGAAGACCATATCCCGATGCCGTTTGGGCGGGACGCACAGCTTGACATCCTGGATCGGATCCGGACCACCGCCGCACCCGGCGGGCACATGGCCTTTACGGCCACCCAGTTCTTCAGCCTGGGGCCCACCGCCGCGTATGGGGTCGCCGTGCAGAAGGTCACCTCAGCAGCAGGGTCCGGCACCAGCCGGGTCACCCTGATCTTTGTCAAGGAGGATGGCATCTGGAAGATCCTGCATGGCCACTTCTCCGCGATGCCCACCTGAGCAACAATCCGCCAAGGCCGGTTTTATGCGCTCGTCCGCCCTCATGATACAATCATCCTAACAAACAGCGCGTGGGGAAAGTGCAGACGAGATGAGCAGCATGATCGGGCGGATGGTTGGCAATCACTACGAGATCATCGAATACATTGGCCGGGGCGGCATGGCGGAGGTCTACAAGGCCTACGACCACGGTGTGGAGCGCGTTGTCGCCATCAAGGTGATGCTGCGCGACTATGCCGAGGACAGCACCCTGCGCCAGCGCTTCGTGCGGGAGGCCCGTTCGATTGCCGGGCTGGAGCATCTGCACATCCTGCCGCTGTACACCTACGGCCAGCTGGACGGGCGGCTGTACCTGGTGATGCGCTACATGCCGCATGGCTCCCTGTATGATCTCATCCGCAAGGGGCCGCTGCCGCTCAGTGAGGTGGGCCGCCTGCTCACGCAGGTCGCCGCCGCGCTGGATTACGCCCACAGCCACCAGGTGCTGCACCGCGATCTGAAGCCGGAGAACGTGCTGCTTGACGAACACCGCAACGCCTACCTGGCGGACTTCGGGCTGGCACGGCGCGTCACGGACAGCGAAGAGGCCCGGCTGACGGGCAACTATCTGGTGGGTACGCCGCAGTTCATGAGCCCCGAACAGTGCCGCGACACTGAGCTGACCCCCGCCGCTGACCAGTATGCGCTGGGCATCATGGTGTACAATATGATAACAGGCACCATTCCGTTTGACGGCGGCAAGCCCGTCGATATTATGTGGAAGCAGATCAGCACGGAACCGCAGCCGCCCGGCGAACTGCGTGAGGACCTCACCGACCGGGCTGAGGCCGCCGTGCTGCGCACGCTGGCCAAAGACCCCGTTGACCGCTTCCCCAACTGCACGGCCTTCGCTGAGGCGTTCACCGCCGGGATGAGCTCCGGCCTGTAC
>JAADYX010000283.1 GCA_010092885.1 Chloroflexota bacterium
CCGACCTCGCCGCCGCCGAGCGGCGGCCCCTCGCGGGGATCGCCAGCACGGAGGCGGGGGGCGCCGGGCGGGGGGGGGGCGGCAGCATGGGGGCGCTGGCGGACATCGCGATGCAGCGCGGCGACCTGGCCGCCGCCGAGCGGCTGTACACCGAGGCACAGGATATCATGCGGGAGGTGGGCGACCGGCGCGGGGTGGGCGTCAGCAAGGGCAAGCTGGCGGACATCGCGATGCAGCGCGGCGACCTGGCCTCCGCCGAGCGGCTGTGCGATGAGGCCCTCGGCATCCTGAACACCGTCGGTGATAAGCGCTGGGCCGCAATAGTCACGGGCACACAGGCCAAACTCAAGCAGGCGCACGGTGACCTCAGCGCCGCCGCAGGGCTCGCCCGGCGCTCAATGGAGGCGCTTGAGGGCGTCTCGGATCGCTACCGGACGGCGGAGGCTCAACAACTGCTTGGGGAGATCCTCCACGAGCAGGGCGATCATGCCGGCGCGTGTGATCTGTTGGCCGAGGCCCACGCCGCATTCGCCGCTATGGGGGTGCCGGAGGCTGACGAGGTGGCGGGCATCATGGCGGAGGTCGGGTGTGGGGGGTGAGGGCAGACCCCACCCCCCTCCTCTCGCCCGGTGAACGAGGCAAAACGGGCCCCGGCCCGGGTTGACGCATCCGACACCCACGGCTAGAATTAGCTCAAAGACCCCTTGAACCGTGGAGACGCGCCCGTGAGTGACAAATACCCCGGCAAAACGGTTATCGGCCTGACCGGTAACATCGCCACCGGCAATTCTGTCGTGCGCCGTATGCTGGAGCATAACGGGGCACTCGGCATCGACGCCGACGGCCTCTCCCACCGGGCCATGTCACCCGGTGCGCCTGCCCATAAGCCCGTCGCTGAGCTGTTCGGCCGCTGGGTCGTCGCCGCCGATGGGCAGATCAACCGCCAGCGCCTCGCAACCATCGTCTTCAACGACTCCGACGCGCTCGAAGCGCTGGAAGCCATCGTGCACCCGTTGGTCCGGCAGGCCGTTGATGTGCTGATCCGCCGCTCCAAGCAGCCGCTGATCGTCATCGAGGCCATTAAACTGTTTGAGTCGCCGCTTGCCGCCTTCTGTGATGCCATCTGGGTGGTCGACGCACCCGAGCAGGTCCGGCTGGAACGCCTCACCCGTGACCGCAAGATGAGCGAAAAAGACGCCCGGATGCGCATGGCAAGCCAGCCGCCCCAGGCTGAAAAGCTGGCCCGCGCCTCCGTGATTATCAACAACAGCGGCGGCTATGAGAACACCTACGAGCAGGTCCAGGAACACCTCAAGACCCTGCTGGAAGCAGGCGGCCAGCCCGCCCCGGCCGCTGTCGCCGAGGAGGAGGCCACCGTGGTCGTGCCGCAGGAACCTTCCACCACCCAGGTGAAGGTCCGGCGCGGCAGCCCGCGTGACGCCGAGCAGATCGCCGCCTTCATCAGCAAGGTGACCGGGCGCAAGGTGACCGGCTCCGATGTGATGCTGCGCTACGGCGAACAGGCGTACATGCTGGCCTTCGCCGACGAGCAGATCGTCGGCCTGGCGGGGCTGCAGGTGGAAAACCTCATCGCCCGCGTCTCGGACTTCCTGCTGGTGCAGGGGGCCCCGGTCGACAACACCGTCAAAAGTCTGATCAAAGCGCTGGAGGACGCCATCTCGGTGCTGCAAGGCGAGATCGCCCTGATCTTCGTGCCCAACAGCGCACCCGATCAGGCCAAGCGGCTGTTCGTCAGTGCCGGGTATGAGCCGCGCCGCATCACCGATTTGAACGTCCCGGATTGGCGCGAGGCCGCTCAGGAGGCCGCCCCCAAGGTGGAATCCGTGCTGTTCGCCAAGAAGCTGCGCACCGACCGCGTCCTGAAGCCGCTGTAGGATTGAGCATATGACCGAACTGTACAACCGCTTTGTCGACTCGCTGCGGGCCAGCTTTCTTGGCCCGGTGATCAACTGGATAGATACCCATCCGCGCCTGGCCGCCTGGATCTTCCTGGCGACCGGCATGGTCATCATCCTGGTGATCGAAGCCCGCGACGTGGGCCTGTTGGCCGGTCAGTGGATCGCCCTCATCGTGACCACCATCCTGGTAGCAGGGGCCTGCGTGTGGATCATCAGCTTTGAGGACGAAGAAGACGACGACGACGAACCCGCCAACAAATAGCGTTTGCGCAGATCGTCAACCGGCCGGTGGCGAAAGGAAAAGCCCCCTCCTCGCTTGCGGGGAGGGGTGAAGCCCCTACCTGAGCCCGGGCACCATGCTTGTGGATAAGATCGCGCTCCAACGTCCCCCAACATACATGGACTGGCCTCATCCGCACCATAGGATAGAATCAGGGCTGTTACAGCGAGTGTGAGGGGTCGGACACAGTGGGATATCAATACGAGACAGACGAGACACCGCCGCCGCGCCGCAGACGATCGGGGCGCTTCTGGCGATTTGTGCGCACAGCCGGTGCCATCGCTGTGATGGCGGGCGCTGCCGTGGCAGGCACCGCCCTGATCATTGGGTTGGTTGTGTACAACAACCTGCGCGGCGAACTCATCGAGGACCTGGAAGCCCTCCAGTCGATGGAGGGCCGCGAGGACTTCGAGGTGACGCGCATTGTGGATCGCGACGGCGAACTGCTCTACGAGGTCTTCACTGAGGGCCGCCGCACCGAAGTCACCCTTGACGAGATCCCGTATGCCGTGCGCTGGGCGACCATCGCCACCGAGGATGACACCTTCTACGAGAACCCCGGCTTTGACCCGCAGTCCATCGCGCGCGCCGCCTATGAATGGTACGAGGCCGGTGAGATCGTCAGCGGCGGCAGCACCATTACCCAGCAGCTGGTTAAGCAGATCGTCTTCACGCCGCAGGAGCAGGCCGAGCAGACGCTCAACCGCAAGATGCGCGAGGCCGCCCTCGCCTACGTACTGACCCAACAGCTCAGCAAAGACGACATCCTGACCCTCTACCTCAACGAGGTCTATTACGGCAACCTCGCCTACGGCATCGAGGGCGCGGCCAACGTCTACTTTGACAAACCCGCCACCGAGCTGACCTTCGGTGAGGCCTCCTTCCTGACCGGCCTCATCCAGGGGCCCGTGCTCTACGACCCATACACCAACTTCGATGTGGCCAAAACCCGCCAGCGCACCGTGCTCGACCTGATGGTGCTGCACGGCTACCTGACCCCCGCCGAAGCCGACACCTACTTCACTGAGACCCCGCAGAGCGTCGACGATCTGGCCGATCCGGCCATCGCGCTGCAGGCCCCGCACTTCACCAATGAGGTCCGCCGCCAGCTCGGCGAGCTACCCATCGACCCCGCCCTGCTCTCCCGCGGCGGCCTGATCGTTGAGACCACCATCGATATGGACATGCAGCGCCTGCTGGAAACCATCACGCGCGAGCAGGTGGCCGCCGTGCGCGACGAGTTCAACATGAACAATGCCGCCATCATCGTGCTCAACCCCCATACCGGCGAAGTGCTGGCCATGGTCGGCAGTGCGGACTACGCGGACGAATCCATCGACGGCAACGTGAACGTGGTCCTCTCACCGCAGCAGCCCGGCTCTACCATGAAGGCCATCACCTACGCGCTGGCATTTGAACAGGGCCAGACCGCCGCCGATATCGTGTGGGATGTGCCTATGGCCTACGATACCGGCATCGGCGCGGGCTATGACTACGAACCCCGCAACTACGCCGGGCGCTTCCATGGGCCGGTCCGCCTGCGTGATGCACTCGCCAACAGCTACAACATCCCCGCGGTGACCGTCGCGCGCGACGTCGGCGTCGCCAACCTGCTGACCTTCGCCCGGGAGATGGGCCTGCAGAGCCTCAACCCGGACGCCGGTCTGTACGGCCTCTCCCTGACGTTGGGCGGCGGTGAGGTCACCCCTTTGGAGATGGCACAGGCCGACGGCGTGCTGGCCAACGGCGGTCACACCGTGGACCCGGTCACCATCAGCCGCGTCACCGATCTCGACGGGGAGGTGCTCTACGAGGCCAGCCTGGCCACCGGCGACCGTCTGCTCGATGAGCGCGTGGCCTGGCTGGTCAGCGATATCCTGGCCGACAATGCCGCACGTACCCCGGCCA
>JAADYX010000284.1 GCA_010092885.1 Chloroflexota bacterium
AAAAATGCTAAACCAAAGGCTCGACATTCCGTCCGTTGAGTGCGTTGAGTTCGCGGTAGGTGAGTGTCCACACGCTGGAGACATACACTTCGAAGAACCCCTGTACGATGACCAGAGCGAAAATCACCAGAGGGATGAAGACAAGTACAGCAGTCACTCCCCCGATGAGCCAGTTAACCCCCACGGGAGCGAACACGCCGCTCACACTGCCGACCATCAAGAAGATCAGCAGGGCGACGATAATCCCTACCAGAACCACGATGATCGTCACGGGGACCAGTGCAATCTGCCAGACAATGTTCACCCCGACCAAAACCAACCACATCAGCCCTACATCCTTCAGGTGGGCCTTGACAAGCGTGTACCCTGTCCGGAAGGCTGGGCCAACTGGCTGCTCATTGAGGACAACCTCACGCCATACGAACTGCTTGAGGAGAGTGAGAACCACGCCGGCGATCACCGCGATCAGGACAAACAGCAGGAACCCAAGGACGCCTGCCACAATCGCTGGAACGATGAGGTCGCCCTGCATGCTCAGCGAGACGATCATGACTACGAAGGACACCGCTGGAATGATGACCAGCGCCATCACGGGCAGCGCTGTCAGGAGCTCGACGAGGAAAATGCGCCACGCCTCACGCGACCAGCCCAGACGGAGTCCCTGCCTGATGGACAGGGGTTCCCCTGTTTCTTCGTACCTGTCAACCATCTTGATCAGCGAGGTCTCAGCTACAAAGCGTGCGATACTGAAAACCACAACCAACACAATCACGATGCAAGCCAGCGTAATGCCGATCCCGACCGCGGCCTGAATAAGCTGCTCCACACCAACCTGATCAACCCACGCCTCAATCTCGGGCGGGATCTCGATACTTTCCATTTCTGAATCGGTGGGCCAATCACTGCTGCCACCGCCTGTGCTCGTACTGGTAAACTCGGTTCCAGCCGAAGCAGTCGTGAGTGCCAGCACAATGCCAAAAATCCACAGCGCACGGTATGACCAAAGGATGTCCCACGCGCGTCTCAATACCTGTAAATGATCCATGTTTAACCTTTCCGTCCTGTGGGATGTTTACTCACTGCCTACCAACCCAGGTGCTTCACGGCGCTGCCGGTTGGTGGTTATCCACCAGGCGGCAAGCAAACTGACATAAAGCAAGCCTGCTGCCAGCGCCCATATCCACCGTACAGCCAGTGCCACGCTACACCACACCGCCTGCACCGCAGTAGGCGTGCTGAGTGCGTGGCTCACGCAGTCAACCGGTGAGAGCAGCAGCGGTAGTTCTACAAGCCCCAACCTGTTTACAAATAAATAGACTACGACCAATGTCTGAAGTAAGACCCAGCCGGCGGCGAGGATGATGGGCATCATCTGCCAACCGCGGCTTATGAGCCGGCTGGTCCAGTGCGGTTCGATTTGCTCTCTTGGCAGCAGGAGTTCCACCTGTGCAACGAAGCGCTCCGGGGGGAGCGCCCCGGTGAAGGGCTGCTCACTGTGCAGCCAACTGCTGATAGCGGAGAGCGCATCTAGCTCCTCCTGACACTGTTCACATGTGGCCAGATGTTCCTCAACCTGCTGCAAACGACGGCCTGAGAGCTCACCGTCGTAGTAGGCACCCAGCCACTGTGTAACGTGCTTATCCATTCACATCCTCCAACAATATACGCAGCTGCTTTCGTGCATAGTTCAACCGGGACATGACCGTCCCGATAGGGATCTCAAGGGTGTCGGCTATCTCCTGGTAAGACATGCCTTCATATTCACGCAGTATGAGTGCCGCCCGGCTGGCCGGTGAAAGCGCCATGACGGCTTCCCTTACCAGGGAGGCCCGCTCTTCGACCACCATGACCCGCTCGGGGCCCAGGGTCGTATCGCACAGCGGCAGCTCATCGATATCCGTCGTTGGCTTCTGCCGGCGCAGCACATCAAGTGCGGCGTTGGTCGCAATCCGATAGAGCCAGCTGCGAAAGGCGCTGCGTGGTTGGTAACGTGGCAGGTGCATCCAGGCGCGGATGAAGGCCTCCTGTGCAGCATCCTCTGCTACATGACTGTCTCCGCACATCCGGTAGACGACACGTATAACGGCGGCTCGATAGCGACGAACAAGCTCGCTGAATGCATGCCGGTCGCCTGTCTGTGCCCGTTCGATCAAATCTAGTTCTGGTTCGTGATCTATCACAACTGCCTCATAACTCGCCTTCTACCTGTATAACGAAGCTCCCTCGGCTTTTATTCGAAAACTCATTCGACTTTCCGCAGGGTGCGCGGTGAACAACATCCCTTAGGTGATGCTTGTGGTGACTTCGGGGCACTCCATGTCCTTTAGACCTTTTTCAGGTGGTACCCAGAAGCCTCTATCAGTACGGTGCTAAGGTCTTCACGCAAGATGAAAACAAGATTCTACGATGGAAGGATGCTGCTAGGTATGAAGCTAACACTCTATTTTGGTTTGCTGGTCATATTGTTGGGAGCGTGCACATCCCAGGCAGCACGCATTCCCACAGCTACCCCTATGCCAACGGAAGAGCCAGCCGCTGACCCGGCCATAGACGTAAACGATCAGGCCGTTGAAGAGGGCACAGTAACCGTCGCACAGGTGACCGTCGCTGAAGCAGGGTGGCTTGTGATCCATGCGGACGCGGATGGCGAACCCGGCCCGGTTATCGGGCAGACTCGGGTTGAAGCGGGCGAAAGTACAGATGTGTCAGTTGAAGTTGACACCGAAGCCGTCACAGACACACTCTACGCTATGTTACATCAGGGTGAGGAAGGCGTTTTTGAATTCCCTGACAGCGACCAACCGGTGACTGGCGTCGATGACAATATCATCGTGGAGGCATTCGCCATTGAAGATATGACCCATGATATCAAGCCATCGGTGCAGGTGTACCAACAGCTCATTGAAGATGGTGTTGTCACAGTGGCACGTGTTGTTGCCACGGAACCGAATTGGCTTGTAGTGCGTGCGGACGCGGATGGCGAACCCGGCCCGGTTATCGGGCAGACTCGGGTTGAATCAGGTGAAAGCACAGGCGTATCAATTGAGGTTGATGCTGAGGCTGCCACTGACACACTTTATGTCGTGCTGCACGAGGACTCGGGTGAAATCGGCACATTCGAGTATCCTGATGATGATCAGCCTATCATCGGCCCAGAAGAGCAGGCCGTTGTCGATTCCTTTACCCTTGGTGAACCCGTTACGCCAGCCATAGAAGTTGACGCACAGACCATTGAAAACGGTACAGTCACGATTGAGCAGGTCGTTGTACCTGAGCGCGGCTGGATCTCCATCCACCCGGCTGAGGTAGGCACCATCGGCCCGGTCATCGGACAGGCGCTCCTCGAGGCAGGTGAGAACACCGATGTTGTCGTTGAGATCGATGTGG
>JAADYX010000285.1 GCA_010092885.1 Chloroflexota bacterium
CCTCCGGGCGTGGGCGAGTGCTTCTTCCAACGTGGTGAAGAAGGGTGTGTCGGTAGCGCCGTACTGGTCCTGGGTCATGCTCTCAGAGGCCATGCGCACCAGCTCATCGGTGCCGACCAGAATGCCCTGAACGCGCTCGTCCACCATGGATCCGGGCGTGCCGTTGGTGGCCTCGTCGATGCCCTGCACAAATGTGCTGAACGTCATGCCGGAGAGGCGCAGGTCGTCAATGCGGTAGAGCCGCCCTTCCACCTGTGCTAGGACGTTGGCGGTCTGCCGTCCGGCCTCAGCGATATCCTGGCGAGGATCCCATGGGGAGGTGTAGGTGACGACAACGATGTTCTCACCGGAGAGCTTTTCGAATGTCAGGCTCATAGATGGCTGTTCCCTGGTTTGCTTTCGTCCGTTTGCTCTAAAGACCGGTCCGGCGCAGGCGCTCTTACCCGATCGCGGCCGGTGTTACGAAGGTGTTATGGCATGACCAAACGACTCACCGCCCTGACGGGTGATACCGTGCATGAAGAGGCAATCCTTGAGGCGGCAGACGCCCTGCGTCAGGGCAAGCTGGTTGCGTTCCCCACGGAGACGGTCTACGGCTTGGGTGCCAACGCCCTGCATCCGGAGGCTGTGCGGCGCGTGTTCGAGGCGAAGAGCCGCCCCCCCACTGACCCGCTGATCGTGCATCTACACAGCGGCGCACAGCTGGAACTGGTCGCGCGGGCGGTCCCTGCGCTGGCGCAGGCGTTGATCGAGGCGTTCTGGCCGGGGCCGCTGACGCTGGTCATGCACAAGACGCATCACGTGGCCGATGCGGTCACCGCCGGGCTGCCGACGGTCGCGGTGCGCATGCCGGACCATCCGGTGGCGCTGGCACTGCTGGCCGTGGCGGGCGTGCCGGTCGTCGCACCGAGCGCGAACGTCTTTTCCCATACCAGCCCGACCACCGCCGACCACGTGATGGATGACCTGGACGGGCGCATCGACTATGTGCTTGATGGCGGGCCGACTGCCATCGGGGTGGAGTCCACCGTGCTGGATGTCACCATCGAGCCGCCGCGCATCCTGCGGCCGGGCGGCACACCTCTGGAAGATCTGCAGCGCTTCGCCCGTATGATCGAGGTGCGCCAACCGGTCACACCGGAAAGCCACGAGCCGCAGCCCTCACCGGGCATGATGCAGCGCCACTACTCACCGCGTGCGTCCGTGCTGCTCTTCGATGGCGAGCCGGACAAGGTCCGCAGTGGGATGCGCCGGGAGGCCGACCGCCGGCAGGGGCTCGGTGACCGCGTTGGCGTACTGACCACCACCGAGGATCGGTATGCGTTTGCTGACCTGGGCGAGATGGCTGTCGGGCTGGGGTCGCTGTCGGATCTGGATGCGGTTGCCCGCAACCTCTATGCGGCGATGCGCGCCCTTGATGCCAGAGGCGTCGATGTGATCCTGGCGCGCATGGTGCCTGAGCACGGCACCGGCCTGGCCATCCGCGACCGGCTGCTGCGCGCGGCGGAAGGGCGGATCATCCTCGTTGACTGACCCGGAAGGAGAAAAACCGCTGCCCCCACTGGGAGCATGCCCCCGCCTGAAGCATGCCCTCAGCATGGCTGCGCTGTGGGCTAGGTGACGATCCACAATCTACCGACCGGGCGGTAGGTTTTTCTCATATTCTGCTGTATAATAACGTTGTGGACTCATTCAGTCAGTATTTACGACCACTGCCAGACGAATTGAGGAGACTATGGAGACACCAACCAAAACCGACAACGGGATGCCGATCGCCGAGGACATGGTCCGCGGGATTGACGTCAGCAACGGCTTTGACTTCTACCACGTGTTTGAGAACTTCGCGACGCCGAAGCAGCTCAAAGTGCGCGATGCCGTCCGTGACTACATGGAAAACGAGGTCAAGCCCCACATCAATGACTATTGGGAACGCGCCGAGTTCCCGATGGAGCTGTTCCTGAAGGCGCGGGACATCGAGCCGCACTTCATCGGCGGTATTGTGCGCGGGCGCGGGGCGGCTGGCCTCGATCCGCTGGAGGCCGGACTCGTCGCTTATGAGATGGCGCGCGTGGATGGCTCGATCGGCACGGCGCATGGCGTGCACACGGCGCTCGGCATGACCCCGATCGCCTTTCTGGGCAACGACGAACAGCGCGACCGTTGGCTGCCGCGCATGGCCAATCTGGAGTTGATCGGCGCGTTCGGCCTGACGGAACCGGCGCGCGGCTCAGCGGCAACGGATATCCAGACGACCGCGCGCAAGGTCGGCAGCGAGTACGTGCTCAACGGTGCCAAGCGCTGGATCGGCAATGCGGCCTTTGCCGGGGTGCTGATCATCTGGGCACGTGACGAGAACGGTGACATCGGTGGCTTCGTCATCGAGCATCCGCAGGAGGTCGAGGGCGTCACCATCGAGAACATCCAGGGCAAAATCGCCAAGCGTGCGGTGATGAACGCGGACATCACCTTGCAGGATGTCGTCGTGCCCGCCGCCACCCGCCTGCCGAAAGTGCGGTCGTTCCAGGATATCGGCAAGGTGCTGCTGTTAGGCCGCATCGGGGTAGCTTGGGAGGCCGCCGGCTTGGCTGAAGGGCTGTTCACCGCCGCGCTGGAATACGCCCGGGAGCGCGAGCAGTTCGGCAAGCGCATTGCTGAGTTCCAGCTGATCCAGGATAAACTGGTCGAGATGGCCACAGAAGTCACCCTGATGCAGATGATGTGCTTCCAGCTGGCAAGCATGACGGCCTTCGGGCAGCTGACTCCGGGTGTGGCCAGCATGGCGAAATACAACAATGCGCGTAAGGCGCGCCGGGTGGCTGCGCTCGCCCGCGAGACCCTCGGTGGGAACGGCATCGTGCTGGACTATCATGTTGCACGGCTGTTCACCGATGCAGAAGCCACATATACCTACGAGGGCACCAACGAGATCCAGACGCTGATCGTCGGGCGTGAGATCACCGGCTACAGCGCGTTCGTTTAATCAACGCAGATAGGTCCGCCGCTCAGCGGTGCTGCGCACCGCTGGCCCTCCGGATGGGGGGCGCGAGCCTCCGGCTCGCAGCGGCGGGCCGCGCACGGCACTCCTACAGATCTCCTGTTCCCCGCTAACAGACATCCAACGCGCGTCACCTATCCTCCAACTACTGACGCCAATAACAGGAGACTGCCATGCTTGACAAACTACGCGAAACCGACCTCGTTGAGGAGTCCGACGACACTATCCGCGAGATCGAGAACCCGGCCTCACCTCTGGTGATGCTGCTTTCCATTCTGATGTTTATCACCTCCGCGTCGCTCATCCCGTACGCCATCATTACTGGCTTCATCGCACAGGGCATTCCCATCAGCGCGATCGGCATCCCCTACGCGCTGTATCTGGCTGTGGTCAGCGGTGTGGGCGTCGTCTCTGCGATGGCTGCCTGGTATCGTCGGGCCTGGGCGCTGCCGGTCTACGTCGGGGTTGCGCTTGTGCATCAGGCTGTGTTATTACTTGACGGGAGTTGGAACGTCGTCGTTCTGCTCATCCCGGCGCTGGTGATCGCGCTCGGCATTACCCAGAAAGACGAGCTCACCCTGTAGAGGTCTGTTGCACACCACCCCCACCTCACGACTGATCAGGCGCGCCGGTGCAGCATGTATCGCTGTGCTGGCCGCTTTGCTGCTTGGCGCCCGCCCCCATGCCGATGCCCGTCCGCCTCATCAAGATCGCGTTCGCGGCTACGGGATCAGTGTAGGGCCCCATCTCGAGTCGCGCCCTGACATGCTGATCGACATGGGGTTGGATTGGGTCAAACTGTACGACACCAACCAGATTGCCGACTATCCGGGTTTTAAGGTGCTCTACCGTGTCGATATGCGCGGCTACCCGGCTGATATCGACGGGTGGGAGCGCGGCCTCTACGATCTGGCCACGGAGCTGCGCAACCGCGGTGTCGATGCGGTTGAGATCGGCAACGAGCCCAACCTCGGCTTCGAATGGGGTGGGCAGCGGCCCAATCCGGAGCAGTTCACTGACGGCCTCTGCCGCGCGTACCGGGCCTTCAAGACCAACGCCCCGGAGATCACGGTGATCCCGGGCGGCATCGCGCCGACCATCACCACGCCCGACGGCATGAACATGACGGATTTTGACTTCATCCAACGCATGCTAAACGCGGGTGCGGCCAACTGCTTTGATCACTTTGCCTACCATCCGTACGGATTCAATATGCCGCCGGAGGCCAGCCCCTACCGGCATGAACTCGTGTTCCGGCGCACGGAACGGGTCTACGCGCAGCTGTGGGACAACGGCGTGCGTGACAAACAGATCTGGATCACGGAGATGGGCTGGGTGCGCGATCCGGGCGAGGAAGGCCTCGACTGTGCCAACCACCCGATGTTCCGCGACTTCAACTGGATGAAGTTCCCGGCGGATGTGGTCGCCAGCTACACGGGGCGCGCCATCCGCTACGCGGAGACCAACTGGTCCTTTGCCGGGCCGACCTTCTTCTGGAACCTGAACTGGCCGCTGTACGGCGCGGACTACGAGCCACGGTGCAGCCACCTGCGCTGGTACGGCTTCCTCGATTCATTCGGGCAGCCGCTGCCGGTCTATTACACGGTGGCCAACACGGGCAAATCCAGCAATCCGCCGTCACGCAACCTGCCGCCGACGGGTCCCGGCCCGGGCGACCAGACCACCAAACCGCCGGAAGACAACAGCGCCGCCAATTTCCCGACCCCGGTGCGCTATCCGAAGGTCGGCGTGCTCCAGCAGGAAGCCCTTTCCACCACGCTGGAAGCGGGCTGCGGACGCCAGCTCCAGCTGGGCACGTTTGAGATCATCAATGCGGGGTATCCGGGGCAGGCGATGAGCGTTGAGATCATCCCGGCCAACGGCCCCGATCTGCCGCGCGTGTGGACCAGCGCCCTACAGGGCGAAGCAGGGACCCTTGTCGATGTATTCGTGGACGCGCGTGACATCAGCCCGGGGCTGCATATGGTCGCCGTCAACCTGCGCACCGATGACAGCTACCGGACCACATCGGTGACGGTGCGCGGCTTTGTGCTGGTGCACTACCCGACCACACCTGAGTGCGTGGAAGGCTTCAACGGACCGTGACGGCAGCGCTGACCATGCGGTAAACTCCGGGCGAGGAGGAGACCTGTATGGACGACACCTTTCCGGACAACACATTTCTGCTCAATCCGAACCACACCCGCATCCTTGATGGTGAATCGCGGCTCGTCGAGGTGATCGGCACTGCCGAACGCCGCAATGAAGGCCCCATCGCGGCGGTGGCCATCGTCCTGGTGGCCAGTCTGATCGTCTTTCTGCTGACGGAACCAACACCCCAGCAGGCCTTCGCCGTTCTCATCGGGCTGGGGGTGGTAAGCGCCCTGGCCGTGTTCGCATTCGGCGGCCTGAACGCCCAGAAGGCGGCCCGCCTCCAGGCTCGCGGGCAGCTGGTACGCGGCGAGGTGGTCAAAGCGGAGGGCCGCCACCGCGTTGACCGCGATCACGGTGTGTATGTGCTCTGCCTGACGTACCGCTTCGCCCTCCACGGCAAAACGCTGACCGGCTACGCCGAGCGCATCCGCGACGACCTGCGCGACGAGACCCTGCCGGAGGCGGGCACACCGGTCGCGGTGATGGTGAGCAGCAAGCGGCTCTACCGGGTGCTATGACCTTCATCCTCAACCCCACCCATGAAGGGGCCCAACGCGGCGAACCGGTCGACTATGAGTTCAACCAGGCCCTGATCGAGAACCCCCTGGTCGGGCTGGTGGGGGGCGCGCTGCTCATGCTGGTGGCCGTCCTGATGGCGATCACCCTGCTGCGCTACCTCATCCTTGATGGGCAGCTGCGCCGCACCGGCGACGTTGTACAGGCGGACGTTGTGGAGACCAGCGCGTTTGTCGATCCGCAGGACCCGGATGATATCAAGGATGCGGTCTACACCCTGACCTATGCCTTCAGTGTGGGCGGTGAGACCTACCAGCGCACCCAGGATCTGCTGCCCTCCGAGTACACCCAACTGCGCGATGCCGAGTCGGTGCCTGTGCGCTACTGGCCGGATGATCCCGCGCTCTCACGCATTGCCATCGCATCCAGCGAACGCTTCAACACGGGCGGCGTGATCGCGCTCGGGCTGGGCGCCGCGATCTTCGGCGGCACTGGGA
>JAADYX010000286.1 GCA_010092885.1 Chloroflexota bacterium
CGACAACAGGATGCCGACCGCGGCCAGCACCATCGGGGCGGAGATGTAGCGCAGCTGCATCTCGATGAAGGACAGGCCACCGAGGAAGTCCGGGCTGGCGGTAGCTACCGCGGCGACACCCAGCGCGGCAGTCGCCAGGATAGACCCGGCATACGATTCGTACAGGTCGGCACCCATGCCCGCCACATCACCGACGTTGTCGCCCCCGTTGTCGGGGGTCACAGCCGGGTTGCGCGGGTCGTCTTCGGCCAATCCGGATTCGACCTTGCCGACCAGGTCCGCACCGACATCAGCCGCCTTGGTGTAGATGCCGCCACCCACTCGCGCGAACAGCGCCTGCGTGGATGCCCCCATACCGAAGCTCAGCATGGTGGCAGTGATCTGGGGTAGGGGGTTGGCCGCCTCCGCGATGAAGCTGTTCGGGAAGACCTGCGGGAACCCGTAGTACAGGATCAAAAACCAGGCGGTGATATCGAGCAAGGCCAGGCCGACCACCACCAGACCCATCACCGCCCCGGCGCGCAGCGCGACCTGCAGGCCGGCGTTCAGGCTGGAACTGGCCGCGTGCGTCGCGCGCGCGGATGCATTGGTTGCCGTGCGCATGCCGAAGTACCCCGCCAAACCGGAGAAGAATCCACCGGTCAGGAAGGCCACCGGGATAACCGGGTTCTGCACGCCTGCAAAGGCCATGATCCCGAAGATGACAAAAAGCACCGCGAACACAATCGCCACCACGCGATATTGGCGGCGCAGATAGGCCATCGCGCCGGTGCGCACCGCCTCCGCGATCTCGATCATGCGTTCAGTGCCCTCGGACTCTTTCATCACGGCGCGGTACAGCAGCCAGGCCGTCACCAGTGCGATGATCGACCCGATCGGGGCTGTCCACCACAAACCGGGCAGCGCGGCGCGTGCGCCTCCCTCCTGCACAAGGGGTGAGAGAAACAGGCTGTCCATATATCCTCCAACAACATGGGCTTGACAAAAGAAGCCTCAGCACAGTGTGTGTGCCGAGAATAGGTGATACTTGTAGGGTCGTATTTGTGTAATAGGGGTACTATATCTCGCGAACCGTGATTTAACATCAAAAGGATATGTGCATGTACCGTTTGCCAATCTTCCTACTGGGTACACTGCTGCTTCTCGCCGCGTGCGGTCCGCTGCTTGAAGAACCCAAGGCGACCGCGCTGCCACCGAGCGCCACGCCTGAACCGCAAGAGCAGCGCGTCCCGCTTGGTACGGAGGTGATCCTCAACGAGTTCTCGCTGCGCATCATTGAGGTTGTGCGCCCTGCTGACGACTTGATCGCCGCCACTGATGATTTCAACGCGCTGCCGCCGGAAGGCGAGCAGTATGTGCTGCTGCGCCTGTCAGTCGAGTGCCTGAACATCGAGACGGACTGCGACCTGCTCTGGCTGGACTATCACTTGGAGGATGACCGCGGTGAGCGCTATACGGCCCGGCTGCTGATGTTCGGGTTTGAGGAGCAGGGCGAGCGCGTCCTGACCATGGACTCGGACATCCGGCAGGGCGAACGGGTGGAAGGCGTGATCGTGTTCTCCGTGCCGCGCACGGTGGATGAACTGGTCTTCGTCTACTCCGATCTGGTCGTGATCGGCGAACCAAGCCGCGTCGTGTTCGATCTCAGTCGTCAGTAAAGCTGACCCGCAGCTCGTCCTCGTCGTTTGCGCTGTGGGCGGCCTCGGCTTCCGGTGTGATCAGCTGCGCCCGGTACCACGCCTGGAACGCCTCCTGCCAGCCCGAGTCCTGCGTGGTCTCATGCCCAAAAGTCAGGGCGCGCGGAAGCTGGCTGCCGTCCGGCAGGGTGGCACCTTCCAGCGAGGCCGCATCGCGCAGCTGGTCGGGCGTCAGGAACTGCGCATCGTTCAGCGAGGCATCATTGAGAACGGCCCCGGCCAGCAGGGCACCGCGCATATAGGCACCGCGCAGATCGGCCCGGCTGAGGTTAGCATCGCGCAGGTTGGCATTTGTCAGGTTGGCATCACGCAGTATGGCACCGGTCAGCTGTGCGCCGCGCAGATCGGTGCCCGCCAGATCCGCCGTGTTCAGGATCGCGTCACGCAGGTCGGCCTCAGCGAACATGTCGCCGCGCTTCATCTCTTCGATGACGGCCTGCCGGGCCGCGACACTGGCCGCCTGCCGCAGCCGGGCCACCGCGCCCACCCGGATGTAGTCGCGCAGGCGGGTATCCAGCTCCGCCGCGATGATCGTGCGGATGGCGCGCTGCGTGCCCGCGTCGATGGTTTGGCCGCCGAGGGCACCCGTCAGGAAGAGGGCTGCCAGCCCCGCCCCGACGGTCGCGCCGCCCATCACCAGCGCGGCATCCGCAGCCCACGCCAGCGGATCAAGGGTTTGTGAAAACGAAAAGATGACCGCAGCAACGCCCAGTAGAATCAGGACGACCAGCAGAAGAGCCGTAAACAGATTACGCTGCGCCATTCCCCACCTCCCGTTGTGATGTGGTGTTTCCCCAAGAGTAGCACAGGTTGCGGGCGGGGAGTAAATCAGATGATCTGGTGGAGGTGGCTGCGCCCCTGCTTGCCCGTTACGGCCAGCGCATCCATGCCGCGCAGACAGTAAGTCATCTTCTGTGCCAAGTCCATGCGGATGCCCAGGGTTTCGGCCAGCTGCCGGTTGGTGAACGGATCCGGCAGCTCATCGGGCAGCAGGGCGATCAGATCGTCGGGCTCGCGGAAGAGGTGCCGTTCGACGATGGCCAGCAGCTTGTGGTCGATGATGCTCCAGCCTTTGCGCCGCCAGCTCCCCTGCCCGTCCTTACACCGGATCTCTTCCTCATGGACGAGCATTACCTCCAGCGTGAGGTTCGCATGCCCGACCAGATCGGGGAAGCTGACCAGTTCGCGGAACACATCGTAGACTGTGCCGCGTTTCGGCGATTTGCGCCGCTCGATCAGGGTTTCGCCGTCCGGGCCCAGCTTGCGGATCCAGCGCTGTGCGGCAATTGGGTGGATCAGGTGGATCGGATGGTCGGGCAGCAGGCGGCGCAGCTTGCGCTTCATCGCGTGGAAGGAGCGCGTCTGGATTTCGATGAGCAGATCGCCGCGCACAATGTCGATCACATAGCCGTCGACGCGCTGCTCCAACAGATCATCGGGCTGCGCGAGGGCTTGCTTCAGGGCGGCATGCAGCGACCGCTCACCCAGCGTGCCGATGTGCGGGCTGTCATCACGCATGATCGGTTTCGGCGGGCTGGGGGCGCGGATCGCCGGTCACCAGCCGGAAGCCGACCGAATGGTAGCGGTTGTACGGATCGTACCCTGTACGGAAGAACGTGTGCGCGTAGTCCTTGATCAGGAACCAGGATCCGCCGCGCAGCACGCGCTCACGCGGATCGTGCAGATTGGTGTTGGCCGGGTCCGCATAGAGGTTGCTGCACCACTCCAGCACCGTTCCACACAGATCGAGCACACCATGCATCGATTCGGCGTGCGGGTACATCCCGACCGCCGTTACCTGCCGCAGGCGGCTCTCACGTGTGTTGGCATACTGGGCATTCCAGCGCTGCCCCCACGGAAAGATCCGGGTGGGGTCGCCGCCGTTGGCCGCGTGCTGCCACTCCCATTCGGTCGGCAGCCGGACCTGCACGCCGCTCCGCGCTGAAAGCCATCGACAGTACGCAACCGCATCATACCAGCTGACCTCCTGCGCCGGATAATTGGCCAACGGCGGGGCCTGCCGGTCGTATTCCTCACGCCGGTGCAGATCCGCCCACCACTGCGGATCGCGGTGGCCGTTTTCGTCCGTCAGGAACACCCGGTACTGGGCCCATGTCACCGGATAGGCGGCCATATAGAACCGCTCCACCATGAACGACTCATCGTGCCCGTGCCGGTCCCCGATGTGCGCCACACCCGCCGGGATCAACTGCCACAGGATATCCGGCAGCCCGTCATCCGTCAGGCCTATCCCGGCGCGGTCGTCGCCGCTGTCGGCCAGCCACCGGCCCGCATTCAGGCGACGGTAGTGTGTCATGTGCGGATCGTGCAGCCGCTCAAGCAGATGGGCCCGCCACTGCTCGGTGAAGCGTTCGCCGCCGAGCATCGGTTCGCTGCCGGTAATAGCCTCAAGCGGTGCACCTGTCAGCGCGGGCTCACGCCCGGATAGTGAGTCGGTCATAGGTCTCCCGGAAGGTTTGTTACTGTCGGTAGCGAGTATAGCAAATGCCCGGATCCAAAACACCGCCCCGACCGGCCTGGGGCGGTGCTGCGGCTGCAGGCGTCTAGACGAGTTTGGCGTCGAGGGTGATTTCGGTATCCAGCACAGCACTGATCGGGCAGTTCGCTTTGGCGTCGTTGGCCTGCTCTTGGAAGGCGTCGTCTTCGATATTGGGTACGTCGGCTTCGCACACCAGGTCGATCTTGGTGATGCGCCAACCGGCATCCTGCTTGCTGAAGTGCACGTTGGCTGTCGTCTTAATGCTGTTCGGCTCAAAGCCGGCGCGGCCCAACCCGGCGCTCAGCGCCATCGAGAAGCAGGCCGCGTGCGCCGCCCCGATGAGCTCTTCCGGGTTGGTGCCAGGCTTGTCCTCAAAGCGGGTATCAAAGGTGTATTCGCCGCTGACGGCCTCACTGCCGACCGAGAACTCGCCGCTGCCTTCGCGCAGGCTGCCAGTCCAGACGGCTTCCGCTGTACGTGTTGCCATGTGATGAATCTCCTTGTTGGGTGGTGTGGAATGCAGCTGGATTGTATCATGCGGCCAAAGGCGAAAGCCAGCCGGATGGGTGGGCTGGCTTTCGCTGTATGTAGTCAGAGGGGTTTGTGCTAATACGCCTACAGTATGCAGCAGATCCGCGTTTTACTGTAGTGTTGAATGGCACCTTACCCGTATGACATTAATCTTCCACCGGTAAGCTCAACAGCGGATACTCCGTTGCGATGTAGAAACTGCTCATCCAGCCGCGCTCGTTGTCCGGCGTTTCGACGTACAGCCAGGAGGCATCCGAATTGCGGCCCAACAGCACGACAAGCGTGCCTTCATAGTAGAAGTCGATGATATCCTCATCGGTGTCCGGGCCTTCACGCAGGTTCAGCGCGCCCGTGTCAATCACGCCGTAGGGAGCGGTTTCATCGGTGACGGGCAGGTCGGCGAACGCTTGCGCGTCGAACTCGATGTAGAAGGTGCTCACCCAGCCGATCAGGCCGCTGTCCAGCTCGACCTGTGTCCATTCGTTGTCCAGCGAGCGCCCGATCATCTCAAGCTCGGTGCCACGGCCCACCGCCGTCAGGATGCTGTAGCCCACCCCCGGGCCGCTGCGGACGTTCAGGGCGGCGGCGGTCACCACGGCCGTGTCATCGGTCGGGCCGGGTAAGGTCGCGGTGCGGACCGGGGTGTTGGTCGGTGTGGGTGTGTTCGGGGTAGCGGTCGGGTCGTCGTCATCAGGCGGATTGCCCTCCAGGTCGACGATCGGCAGGTTGAACAGGTTGGCATTGCTCACAATGCCGCCCGTGCCGACCCAGCCCTCCAGGCCGCTCGCGAATTCGGCGTAAGCCCATTCGGCCGTCGCATTGCGGCCTAGCAGGTTCATGCCCTCCCCGTAAACGACAACCGCGATCACTGAATAGTCAAAGCCGGGGCCGGTGCGTACATTCAGCGCGCCCGTGCTGACGTACGCCTGCGGCTGGAAGTCCGCCGTGACCGGCAGTTCGAAGAACTCGTAGTCCTGTACCGGATCCAGGAAGTTGGCCCCGGCCCAGCCGACGATGCCGTCATCGGTGCGTACTTCGATGTACACGGTGGCCGAGTCGCGGCCCAGCACGTCGACTTCTTCGTCCTCAAAAACAATCGTCTCAACCGGATAGCCCAGGCCGGGGCCCTCCCGGACGTTCAGCGCGCCTGTGGTGACCACTGCTGTCAGCTGCTGCTGTGCGAGCGCGGGCCCAGTGCTGAAGACCATCGCCAGCACAACAACCAGCGGCCAGAGCAGTTTCTTGGTATAACGCATGAATGGATTCACTCCTCAAATGATAGGGGTGTTCGCTTATTAGTCTAGCACATTTTAGCCACTGCACTATACACTTAAACCGGATTTAAACACGGGAGGGATACAGCATGCTCCATGAAGCACTACCGGTGATGACTGGCCCGGATGGCCGTGCCTTGGTGATTGGCACGGCGGTCGCTGGGCAGGCCCCCGCCAGCAGGCTGGTTGACCGATGAGACCTGCCGAGATCATCCTGCTGGTATTTGCCTTATTTCTGCTGGTGCGCGGCCTGATCGGCGTGGTGCGACAACAGATTCGTGTGGGTGGTTATGCCAGGATCCCGCCGCTGCAGGGCCCCGCTGCGCTGATCGTCTCCCTGTTGGGCATGGCGTTCGGATCGATGGTCGCGGTCGATGTGCTGGTGGGCCCGGGGTTGGGATCGATCCAGGGTGTGCTGAGTACGGTCGGCGTGATCGGGGCCCTGCTGGCCGAAACGTGGGCGGTAACCGCGGCGAACAGGCAGCGGCGCGAATGACCACCGTCATGTATCTGCACGGTTTTGCGTCGTCTCCCGGCGGGGTAAAGGCCACCTTCATCCGGGAGCGGTGTGCCGAGCGCGGAATCGCGTTCCGGGCGCCCGACCTCAACGTGCCGGACTTCGAGCAGATGACGATCACGGCGGGTATACAGGCCGCGGCACAGGCCGTTGCGGCCTGTCCACCGGGCCCAGTATACCTGATCGGGTCGAGCCTGGGCGGCCTGACCGCTCTCCATCTGCTGGAGCAGCATCCGGCCCGCGTCGAAAAGCTCCTGCTGCTGGCGCCCGGCCTCGGACTGGCGCGGCGCTGGGCGCAGACAACGCCGCTGGGTCCGGTTGACCAGTGGCGCGAACAGGGCTATCTGATGGCCTACAACTACGCGCGTGAGGCCGAAGCCGCGATCCACTACGGTTTTTTGCAGGATGCCATGCAGTATGATGGCTTCAGCGTGCAGCCGCCCGTACCGGCGCACATCGTCCACGGGCGCCACGATGAGACTGTGCCGGTGGAAGACAGCCTCGGCTATGCGCAGCGCCATCCGGGTGTGACGGTCGATGTGTTGGACGCCGACCACGGCCTGACCGCGCGTGTCGCAACGATCTGGGCCGTGGCGGTTGAGTTCTTCGGATTGTAGGGATTACTTGCCGCTGGCCATGCCCATGGTCGCGGCGGGCTGCTGCTGCCGCGTGGCGAGTGCTTCCGGCAGGCGGTAGGCCAGGCTGCTGGCTGTCAGCACGACAGCCGCCCCCCAAACCGCACTGCCCATCGTCAGGTGCATGGCCCGCCAGAAGGGCGGCAGGACCAGCAGCACCTGGATCGCCCCGACTGCGATCTGCCCGGCCAGCAGGACCAGCATCGCCACCGCCCAGAGCTTCGCGCCGGGCGCGTTGTTGGTACGCCGCAGCGTGGCAACCGCCGCCGCCACGATCAGCAGGGAGACGACACCTACCGTTGCCCGGTGCCCAAACTGGATCAATACACGGTAGTTGACATCCGCCGCCGGGATTAGGCTGCCGTTGCACAGCGGCCAGTCCGGGCAGGCATACGAGGACTGTGTGCCGACCACAAGCGCCCCGGTGATCAGCAGCGCGTACAGCCCGACCAGCAGCCCCCACAGCAGAGTCCGGTAGCCGGTGCTTACGTACACAGGATCGGCGGCGTCTGGCGCCATCCGGTACGCGCGCACCGCGATCAGGATGGCCAGCGCGAAGATGATCAGCGCCTTGCCCAGGTGGATGGCCACGGTCAGCGGTTCGAGCTCCGTGAAGACGATCACGCCGCCCAGCGGCACCTGGAACACCAGCATCACCACGATCACGATGCTAGGCACAAACAGCGCGCGGTGTTGGCGGTAGTTGCGCCACACGACAATGGATGTCGCCAGGATCAGCAGCCCGGCGATACCCGCCACCACCCGGTGGCTGAACTCGATCCAGGCGGTTTGCAGCGCCCAGGGTGGCAGCACCTGACCGTAGCACAGGGGCCAATCCGGGCAGCCCAGGCCGGATCCGGTGACACGGACCAGCCCACCGACGCCCATCAGAATGAATACCGTTACAGCGGACGCGACCGTTAATGTGCGGAAAACAGGCGTTGTATGACGATTCATGCTTCAACTCGTTCAATTCTTCACATTATGGCAAGTTTACCGCGCCGCGGAACCATTTCACAACGTGGCACGTCCTGAGTGTGATCGCAGCAGCGCGATCATCTCAGGATGTCATTCATCGAAAGAGGAGGCAAGCATGGACAAGTGGATCACACGCGCATTTTTCGGGCTGGCCGGTATCGGCCTGCTGCTGACATTGGCGGGCTGCAGCCCCGCAGCAACTGAGACCATCGTTGTGCAGGAAGGGGCGGTGAGCACCAACACCGCCCAACCGAGCGCAACGGCTGCCCCCGAAATGGAAGAGGCAGCGGAAGACGACATGGACGGCGGTGCGGGCGGGCCGCAGCCGCCCGCCGAGAGCGACGAACGCGGCGGCGGCGATCCCGATGAGCCGCTGGTCGATACCGAGTTTCAGGCCTCGTTGAGTGCCGGTGAGATCGATGACAATGAGGACTTTGCGGCCTACATGCAGTACCGTGCCGACTACGAGCGTTTTGTGGGTATGGGGAATATTCCGGATGTGGAGGTGCGCGGGCGGCAGGTGATCCGGGTGGTGAACGCGCAGGAGCTGCCCGTGCTGACCGCCGAGGTGTTCATTTACGCCGGTCAGGAGCTGGTTACCCGCCTGCTGACGGATGCCTCCGGCACGGTGTACTTCCACCCGGAGGCATATCCGCGCGACGCCAGCACGTACACTGTGTCTATCCGGCACGGTCAGGCGGAGGAGTCCTTCACACTGGACCCAGCCCAAAGCGCCGAGTGGACCGTCGCGCTGAACACGGCTCCGACCGAGGCCCCGGTCAACCTGGACATCGTCTTCCTGGTAGATACGACCTACAGCATGGATGACGAGATCGCTCAGCTGAAGGACAACATCCTCAGCATCTCCGCGCAGATCCGCGCGCTGCCAGCGCAGCCAAACGTCCGCTACGGGCTGGTGCTCTTCCGTGACCGGGGTGATATCTACGTCACCCGGACATATGAGTTCACCGACGACGTGGATGCCTTCCAGCAGGTGCTGCTGAACGTCCGGGCGGAGGGCGGCGGGGATATCCCCGAATCGCTGAACGAAGGCCTCTATCGCGCCGTGGCTGAGATGGACTGGCGCATCGAGGACACGGTCAGCCTACTGTTCCTCGTTTCCGATGCGCCGCCGCAGCTGGCCTATGAGCAGGACTACAGCTATATCAACCAGATGCAGCAGGCGGCGGAACTGGGCATCACCATCCACCCCATCGCGTCATCCGGCCTGACCGCCGACGGCGAGTACATCTTCCGGCAGATTGCGCAGTTCACGGGTGGCAACTTCATCTTCCTGACGTACGAGGATCAGCCGCAGGAGAGCACCGGCGAACCGGGCCGCGACGATGTCAGCGTGCCGGAGGGCAGCTTCACGGTTGAGGATTTGGATGTGCTGGTCACCCGCCTGATCGAAGAGGAGATCGCGCAGCTGTTCGGTCAGTGATCGGCACCGCGTTTGGCAGCCAGGCGGTCGACCAGCCACTCGTTGATCGCCTGGCGCACGGCGGGCAGGGTCTGCATGATGGCCCAATTGTCGATGAAGCCCCGCGCGTTCTCAACAGCCAGCAGCGCCTCGAAGGGGTCTTCGCTGGCGGGTTCACCGCCTATGGTCGCCTGCGCCCAGTAAGGTGCCAGAACCTCAGCATAATCGGGATACTGCTCTTGCAGCTGGCGGCGGATCTGCCGGTGCTTGCGGACCAAGGTCCGGCGTGCCTTGCTGCCGCGGTACACAATGATCACCAGCTGCTCAAGCGCGCCCCAGCCGCCCACGAACTCCGTCAGGGTTGGGTCGTCCAAATCGACGAGGATCTTCTGTGTGATCGGGTTCATACGTCCTCCATCCATGGCAGTATCGCGAGCGGCAGCCCGGCGTTGATCGCCTTGAGCAGCTGGTGTGTCTGTGCCAGCCACGCCGCGGATTTCTCCTGCGGTTTGGGCAGCACCGGTTCCCGGCCCGGCGTGACGAGCCGCACGCGGCTGTTTTCCGGCAGGTTGGCCAGTTCGCGTGCTTTCTTCAGCCCATCGTCCAGACCGCCCAGCGCGTCGACCAGGCCGTTTTCCAACGCCTGTTTGCCCGTCCACACGCGGCCCCCGCTGACGGCATCCACCGCGTCGACGGGCATAGCCCGGCTGGCCGATACCCGCTCCAGAAACAGATCATAGGTGCGCTGGATGTAGGCGCGCATCTGGGCGCGCTCTTCCTGCGTAAAGGGATCGTCGCTGTTGAACAGCGTGGCATTCTCACCGCGGGTGATCAGCTCACGGCGGATGCGCAGCCTATCCAGCAGGCCGCCGATGGCCAGCTTGCCCGCGATCACGCCGATCGAGCCGGTGATCGTGTTCGGCTGCGCGATGATGGTCTGGCCGGGGGTGGCGACCCAGTATCCGCCGGATGCCGCAATAGAGCCCATCACCACGACCAGCGGTTTGCGTGCGGCCACTTCAGCCAGCGCAGCCCGCATCGACTCGGAGGCCGTGGCCGAACCGCCGCGTGACTCGACCCACAGCACAGCCGCCGCCGCGCGATCGTCCTGCGCGATGCGCCGGGCCGCGCGGACCACACTCTGATCGCCCGCCTGCCCGCCGCTGACAAACGGCACAGGCACCGGTGGATCAACGGGGGGCTGCTGGCTCTTGCCATCCATGATGACCCCTTCAATGGTCATCACCGCGACGTATTTGCCCCGTCGGGGCAGCGGCCTGGGGAGCAGCACCCGCCGCGCCGCATCCCAGGCCAGCAGGCGGGGTGGTTCCTCGGCATCGCCCTGCAGAACCTGCGGCAGTTCCTCCTGGGTGAGGATGCCGTCGATGACGCCCAGCTCAAGCGCCCGTGTGTCGATCAGCGGTGAGGCATCCACAACGGCCTGCACGTCGCCGGGGCTCATGCCGCGCCCCTCAGCGATGGCATCCAGTACATGCTGGAAGGACGAATCGGTCAGCCAGTTGACCATCTCCCGCACCGCGTCGGACATGCTGCTGCGCGTGATCGGATCCGCCGCGGACTTGTACGGGCTGATCGCGACAAAATCGCCCTTCACGCCGATGGCGTCGAGCGCGTCACCCAGATACTGGTACTCGCGCGCGACGCCCAACGGTTGGATCCAGCCGCCCGGCAGCAGGTAGATCGCGTCAGCGCTGCTGGCCACATACAGGGTGGGGCGGTCCAGCGTGTGCGTCCACACCACAATGCGTTTGCCCGCGTCCTTGAGTTCCGCCAGCAGATCACGGGTGGCATCCAACCGTGCGCCGGGCATGCTCAGCGGGCGCATGAGGAGCACCACGCCGGTCACGCGCTCATCGTCGCGGATGGTGCGCAGGCGGTGGGCGATGTCGCGCAGACTGGTCTGCTGTTGGCGCAGCCGCCGCAGGATGGGGTTGCTCACCGGCGGCACAATATCCGGATAGTCACCTTCTAATTCCAGCACCACGTAGTCGGGCGCTTTCTTCATGCGGCGGCGGAGGGTGGTCAGGCTCCGCAGCAGGGACCGGATCGCGTAAAGGAGCATCATTGGTCTTTCTACAAGGGCATGCGTGGTCTTGACTTTACCATCCGTTCACAGTCGCTTCACGGTCTCCTTACTGCGGGCCTGTCGGGTCGATGATCTGCGGGATGACCAACAGGCCGCCAATCGCCGCGAGTACCAGCACGCCCAACAGCGCGATCCCGGCGGCGGCCAGCGCGCGCCCCAACGGCAGAGCGTGCAGGGCACGCACCGCCACGAAGCCCGTATACATCAGCATGCCGAGGGCCAGCACAACGCCGAATGCGCTCAGGCCGCCCACCACCACGTTGATGATCACCAACACCGGGATCAGTGGGGCCATCAGCGCGCCTTGCAGCACGGCGACCTGCGCCAGCCTGACCGGCCCGTCCCCCACGATCTGACCGGCCACATACCAGATCACGACGTTGGCCGCGAACCCAGCCACAACAACCACCGTCCACCCGACCATCAGCGTGATGATGATGTCGCGGCTGCCCGGCGGCAGCAGCAGCAGGCCGATCCCGCCCGCGATCAGCGCCGAAAGCAGGGCACTCACCACGATCCACAGCAGGGCCTGCGGTAGGCGGTACTGCCCGGCGATGGTGCGCAGATCGTCCTCAGCGGTCAGGCGGGTCCACACCTCAAGGATGGCGTTCACACAGCGGCTCCAATCAAAAAGGGCGGCTGGCAGGATTGACCCGCGCAGCCGCCGCTGGGTAATGGATACGACGTGCCTTAGATGAGCAGGCTCATCGGGTCTTCGAGCAGTTCCTTCACGCGGCGCACGAACTCCGCCGCCTCCGCCCCATCGGTGACGCGGTGGTCCGCGCTGACCGTGGCCTTCATCCGCCACCCGATGGTGATCTCACCGTCAACCACAACCGGCACCTGCTTGGCCGAACCGACCGCGAGGATCCCGGCGTTGGGCTGGTTGATGATCGCGATGAAGTGATCGACATCGTAAGCACCGAGGTTGCTCACGGCAAACGTTTCACCGTCGATGTCCTGCGGGTGCACTTTGCCATCGCGTGCCCGTGTGATCATCTCTTTGTTCTTGCGGGCCAGTTCGCCCAAAGTGGCCAGGTCGGCGTCCTTGGCGACCACGTTCAGCAGGCCGTTCTCGACGGCCACCGCGATCCCCACGTTGATGTGACCGTAGCGCACCACTGTGTCGCCGTTGTAGGCCGCGTTCAGATTGGGGTAGTCGCGCAGGGCCAGCGCCACCGCCTTGACGATGATATCGTTCACGCTGATCTTGACGCCCTGTTCCTCAAGGCGCGCATTGAGGTCCTTGCGCAGGGCCAGCGCCGGGCCCATATCGATCTCGGTCGTCACGTAGAAGTGCGGCGCGACCGCCTTGCTGGTCGTCATGCGCTCGGCGATGCGCCTGCGCAGACGGCTGGTCTCGATCTCATTGTCATCCGGCCCGATGTTGATCGTGACACCCTGGATCTGCTGCGGGCTCACCGGCCGGATCGACTGCGCGGGGGCCTCCGGCGATGGTGCTGCCGGGGCCGCATCGCGGTGGGTTTCCTCACCGGCGGCCTCAGCGAAGGACTCGACATCCGAGCGCACGATGCGCCCCTTTGGCCCGGAGCCGCTCACCCGGGAGATATCGACGCCCAGTTCGTCCGCCACGCGGCGGGCCAGCGGACTAGCCCGAACCCCATCAGGCAGGCCCGCGCCGTTCTCGCCGTGGCTTACCTTTTCCGGCTCCTTGACCGGCTCTGCTGCCTGTGCCGGCTCGGGTTCTTCTTGCGTGGCCTCATCCGCCTGTGCGCCATCAACACCCAATGCGGCCAGATCCACCTCTTCGCCCTCACTGCCGATCACAGCGATGGGCGCACCAACCGGCACCCAGTCATCGACATCGACCAGCAGCTGCAGGATGGTGCCTTCCTGGAAGGCTTCGACCTCAATGGTGGCCTTGTCCGACTCGATCTCCGCGATGATCGCACCCTTCTCGACCGCGTCGCCGGGCCCGACCAGCCAGTTAATGAGCTGGCCCTCTTTCATATCAAAGCCCAGTTTGGGCATGTTAATCACTTCAGCCATTACAGTTCCCCTTGTTACTCTCTCAGCCGTCCACACCGCGCGCCCGGATGATCGCGAGCGCTTCCTCCGGGTCGCGGGCGAAGGCGATCCGGTTGGCCAGGTCCGTGTACACAGTCAGAATCGTGTCGTATACCAGTTTGATTGAGGGACGGGCCCGCACCACCACCACGATCCGGGCGTTGGGGTGGTTGATGCCGGGTGCGTTAACCACCAGCTGCGGCAGGTTGGAAAGCACCGGCTGCGGCACCCGAGTCACGCCTTCATAGTCCACAATGATGCCCACCGGATGCTGCACGCTTTCCAGCAGGCGGGCCTCATGATCGTTGACAGCGATAAGATCCGCATAGCGAATGCTGTCTTCAAAGCGGGTGAGCAGAATCGTCTGTTCATCGTTATACCAGGCTACGGAAGAAGCCATGCCGTCCCTCATTTGCTGGCAGGAATACCACCTATCATTCTAGTTGAATCCGCGGCGCAGTGCCTACATGATCTCCTTAACCGCGGCAATGACCTTGTCCGCGTTGGGCAGGGCGCTCTGTTCCAGCTCACGCGAGTAGGGGAGGGGCACATCCTCCTGGTTCACCCGCTTGACGGGCGCGTCCATCCAGTCGAAGGCCTCATCCTGTATGCGCGCGGCGATTTCCCCGGAGACACTGGCAAACGGATGGCCTTCCTCAACAACCACACAGCGGTTCGTCTTCTTGAAGCTCTCCAGCACCGGATCGAGGTCCAGCGGACGCAGGCTGCGCAGGTCGATAACCTCCGCGCTGATGCCCTCTTCGTCCTGCAGGCGTTCGGCGGCATCCAGCGCGATCTCGACCATTTTTGCGTACGTCACGATGGTTACATCGCTGCCCTCCCGCTTGATATCCGCCTTGCCCAGCGGCACGACATAGTCCACGGTTGGGACCAGCCCGCGGTTCTGGTAGAGCGTGCTGTGCTCCACAAACAGGACCGGGTTGTCATCGCGGATGGCTGAGAGCAGCAGGCCTTTGGCGTCAAAGGGCGTGCTCGGTGTGACCACGTACAACCCCGGGAAGTGCGCAAAGAGCGCCTCCGGGCTGTGGGAGTGTGTCGCGCCCAGCTGGCGGCCGCCGCCTGTAGTGGTCCGGATGACCAGCGGCACCGTGAACTGCCCGCCGAACATATAGCGCACTTTGGCGGCATGGTTCACGATGGCGTCAAAAGCCACAAACGCAAAGTTGATGGTCATGATCTCGGCGATGGGGCGCAGGCCGTTCATCGCTGCGCCGACGGCAGCACCCACGATGACCATCTCCGAGATGGGCGTGTCACGGACGCGGCGCTCACCGAAGTGATCGTAGAAACCACGGGTCACAGCGTAGGTGCCGCCCCACACACCAACCTCTTCACCCATGATGAACACGTTCTCATCGCGCTCCATCTCTTCCCACAGGGCATCGGAGATCGCCTGCCGGACGGATTTGCGGTCGGTCTCGCCAGTGTATTCCTTCTCTGAGTGGATGACGGTTGGGCTAAACGTAGACATCGGTGTAAAGCTCCTCGGGTGATGGCAGTGGACTTTCACGCGCGAACCGCACGGCCTCATCAACGGCCTTTTCGGCCCCTTTCTCTATCTCATCAAGCCGGTCGCTGTTGACCACCCCCTCGTTGATCAGGTGGTTGCCCCACAGCTTGATCGGGTCCTGCTCTTCCTGCTTGCTGACCTCGTCCTTTTCACGGTAGCGCTCCGGGTCACCCATTGAGTGCCCGCGGAAACGGTAGGTCATGGCTTCCAACAGGATCGGCCCGTTGCCGGAGCGGACGTGTTCCACCGCCTCCGCCATGGCGTCATAGGTGGCCTGTACATCGTCGCCGTCCACCTTTTTGCCGGGCATGCCGTACGCGGTGGCCCGCGCGGAGAGATCCGGGTTGGCCGACGCCCGGCTGACCGATGTGCCCATGCCGTACTCGTTGTTTTCAATGACCCACACCACCGGCAGGTCCCAGACCCCGGCCAGGTTCAGCGCTTCATGGAAGTAGCCGATGTTGGTGGATCCGTCGCCCATCAGGCACACTGTGATGCGATCATCGCCGCGGTATTGGTCGGCCAGCGCCAGGCCAGCGGCCAGCGGCAGGTGACCGCCTACAACGGCGTAACCGCCCCAATAGCGCCGGTCGACATCGGCCAAGTGCATGGAGCCGCCTTTGCCTTTGCTCACGCCGGTCACTTTGCCGAGCATCTCGGCCATTAACTTCTCGATGGGCAGGCCGCGCGCAATGGCCACACCGTGGTCGCGGTAGGCGGTGATTACGTTGTCGTCTTCTGGCACCGCGAAGCGCAGCGCCGCCGCAATGGCTTCCTGCCCGATATACAGGTGCAGAAAGCCGCCGATGTCGCCCTCCGAATAGAGCTGCGCACACCGTTCTTCGAACCGCCGGACGGTCATCATCAGGCGGTAGGCTTCGATCTTTTCTTCGTCTGTCATTGCCATGGCAGGTTCCCTCTCGGCGGAATAATCGCGATAAATCGCCCCGAACTATGCAAGTTCAGGGGCGCATACTGGCATTCAAACCAGCGCTAAACCGGTGAATTGATTGGATTGTAACCGGAACCCGCACGCGCTTCACATCTTATCGGCTGCCGAACAGGCGGTTGAGCAGGCCGCGCCGCGCTGGGCGCTCAGTGTTTTCCGCGCCGCGCAGGCGGTTCAGGGCTTTGCGTGCGGCGGCTGCCTCGGTGTGCTTCAGCTCGGCGAACATCATGCGCGCGGCCTCGATGCGCCTGATAGCCCGGTCCTTCTCACCGGCCTCTTCCAGTTCGAGCCCGTAGCTGAGGCTGGCATGCGCCAGCGGCAGCAGCGCCCGGACTGTACCCTGCTGGTCGCCGATGCTGCGCATCAGCGTGTGGGCTTCCTCCAGGGTGGCGATCCCCCGTTCGAACTTGCCGGTCTCAGCCCGGGCAATGCCCAGCATGATCAGGCTGTTGGCCTCGCTCAGACGGTCGCCGCGCTCACGGGCCAGACCCAGCGCCCGGTTGAAGTAGCCCATCCCCTCGGTGACGCGGTCACTCATCAGGCAGGCGGCCCCCATGTTGGAAAGCACGATCTCCTGCCCGCGCCCGATGCCCAACGCTTCCTTCAGGGTCAGTGCCCGGCTGAGCGCTTCCAGGGCATCAAGTGGGCGTCCCGTCTCGACCAGGGCCTGGCCCAGACCCATCAACCCGTGCGATTCGGACTGCCGGTCGCCCAGTGCCTGGGCGAGCTCCAGGTGCGCGCGGAATGTGTCAACCGCGCTGTGTGGATCGCGCATGGCAAGCTGGCTGTTGCCGATTCGCTCTAATGCCGCGAGCTGTGCCTCCCGATCCCCTGCCTGCCGGGCGCGCTCCAACTCTTGCCGATAGGCTCCCAGTGAGTCCTGCATAGAGGGTCTCCATGGTAAGTACATTGGTGGGATCCGCCGCAGTAATCAGGGCGGATCGTCAGTTTACCACACTTACGGTCAATGGCGTATTCAGGGCGCCCACCAGGCGATAGCCAGTGTGCCCGGCCCAACGTGCGCCCCGAGTGAGGGGCCCGTCTCGGCAATCAGAATGTCATACGCATCGACTACGGCGCTTACGCGGTCGGCCAGTGCCTTGGCTTTGTCCGGAACTGCGCTGTGGGCAATCCCCAGCCGGACGTTCTGTTTGCTGCCAACTGAGTTGACCAGCAGCTCCGCCAGCGCATTGATAGCGCGGTCAAAACTGCGATGACGGCTGTGGCTCGTGATCTCGCCTTCGACCAGGCCGATGATCGGCTTCATATCCAGCAGGGTGCCAAGCACGCGCGCGGCCCGCCCGATGCGGCCGCTCTTGGCCAGGTATTCGAGCGTGTCAAGCGCCATGAAGAACTCGTGGCTGCTGCGCATGGCTTGCATCCGCTGCATGATCGCTTCAACAGACTCGCCGGCATCGCACATCCGGGCCGCCTCAAGAGTCATCATGCCCTGCGCCACACCGACCGAGTAGGTATCGAATACATGGATGCTGTCCGTGGCGTCCATCTTCTCGACGGCCTTGCGCGCCGACTGCACAGTGCCCGTCAGCTTGAGCGACGGGTGGATGGAGATGATCGGTTCATCGGGGTGCCTGGCCCGGATCCGGCTGTAGGTCTCGATGAAATCGTTCACGGAGGGCTGGCTGGTGAAGGGAATGTTGTCGAGCAGGGGGAGACGCCGGTAGAACTCCTCGCTTGACAGATCGATGTAGTCGCGCACCACCTCCGTGCCGATTGTTACGTAGGTTGGTATCAGGTGAATGTTGTACTTCTCGACGATCGCCGGCGGGTAGTTGGGGATCGTATCAGAGAGCAGTTGAACCATAGCGGTCGCTTCCTCCTCTTGTGGTGCGAGTGTGGGGATTGGCCACAAGTATACCACCCGCTTGCCCGAAAACCCGTTTTCCCTGACAATAGGAGTCGAATTCCAACCACCAACGGAGTGAATGATGGACTTTAACACCAGTGCTCTGCTTAAAGCCCTGGGTGTGGGCGCAGCAGTGGCGGTTGTATTGACAATTGGCACCCAAATACCCATAGTCGGTTTGGTGTGCTGCTGTGTGGCCTGGCTGGGCTACGGCGCGGTTGGCATCTCGTATGGCTACTTCGCTGACCAGGATGGCGAGCCGGTTGATATGCCGACGTGGCTGTTGGGCGGCGCGGCCGCCGGTGCGATGGCCGGTCTGGTTTCCGGCGTTGTCTATGGAATTGTCCTGGCCATTTTCCAGGTGCTGGGCATTTCAGCCGCCGCGACCGCTACTTTTCTTGAGCAAATGGAAGGCACCGGGGCTGAGCTGCCCCCCGGTTTCACCGAACAGATCGTCGTGAGCAGCGGCTTTAGCTTGGTGAGTGTCTTGATTGCCATCTGCGGGAGGTTCTTCCTCTACGCGCTGCTGGCCACCATCGGTGCCCTGATCTACGCGCTGATCAAGGACGGACAGCAGTCCGGCAGCACAACGGCTCCCGCTGTTTAACAGCATTTTGTACGATCGTGAAGCAGGCACACCACAGAGTGTGCCTGCCTGTTGTTAGCCTTCTGTAATGGTGTAGTTCGTATCGATATCAACCACCTCGTGGAGCATCCCGGCAACCGGGCAGTAGCGGGTCATGCTCAATTCGATGGCGCGCTCAACCGCTTTGGGGTCGACCTCGCTGCCAGTCACGTGGAAGTCCAGCCAGATGTGGGTATATACTTTGGGATGATTGTCCGCCTTTTCACCGCGAGCCTCCACGCGCAAGCCGGTGACGGTTTGGCGCTTCTTGCGCAGAATGCTGATCACGTCCATGCCGCTGCACGATGCCAGGCTGACCAGCAGCAGCTTCTGTGGGCGTGCGCCCAGCCCCTGCCCGCCGACCGCCTCGTCGGAGTCGATGTGCACGGCGACGCCGTCACCCGTATCCGCGATGAAGTGCATGCCGCCGTCCGGGTTTTGTAGATCGATGGCGATGGCGTGGGTGACCTTTTCCTGCGTGTCTGCCATAAAAAGCTCCTCAACATGACTGTCAGATAGTGGAGCAGAGTATAACCGCTGTTACGCTGGCGGTGCATATGCTAAACTCTCCACCAACACATTGAGCAAGATAGAGCAGCCTATGACCCTGCCCAGCCGGATGCGCGATCTACGTGAGATGATCGACGCATTTGACATCAGCCAGATCGAAGAAGAGATCGCCGCTGAGGCCCGCGCACAGATCGTGATCGTCGGGCCGGTGAACTCCGGCAAATCAACCCTGTTCAACTACCTCAAAAACGAACAGCTCTCGGAAGTCTCCGCAGTGCCCGGTACCACCAAGGAGGCGCTCACGGAGCGGTTCGGGCCGTTCTGGCTGGTCGATACGCCTGGCTTTGGGGAGGTCGACGGGCTCAACCGTGCTGAGGCGGCCAACCGCGCCCTTGACGGTGCGGCCACGGCCGTCCTCGTGCTTGACGCGGCAGCCGGTATCCGCGACAGTGATGCCCGTCTACACGGGGAACTGCGCGCCCTGGGCATCCCGACGGTGGTGGTGCTCAACAAGATCGACCTGCTGCAGGGCGATGTGGAAACAATCGTTCGCGATGCTGAGAACAAGATGCGCGTGCCCATCATCCCGCTCTCAGCCAAGAAGGGTACCCACGTCGCCGAACGGCTTATCCCCGCCCTCATCGATTCGCACCCCGGCATGGCCGTCACCATCGGGCGCGCGCTGCCCGCCTATCGCAAACGTGCCGCCAGCCGCGTGATCCGCCAGTCGGCGTTCATGGCGCTGTTGGTCGGGCTGGAGCCGATCCCGATCCTGAGCATCCCGTTGATGATCGGCGTGCAGATGCGCATGATGCTGCGGCTGGCCACCATCTACGGCCAGACCATGACCGCCGCCCGCGCCCGTGACCTGATCAGTTCCATCGCTGGCGGGGTGTTTATCCGCTATGCGGGCATTGAGCTGGCGAAGTTCTTCCCCGGCATTGGGTGGATCATCGCTGCCGTGGTCGCCGTGACCGGAACGGTAACCCTGGGCAACGTCGCCGTGCGCTTCTTTGAACTGGCGGGCAACATCGAGGCGGGCACACTGCGCAGCATGTTCAAACGCCAACGTTGGTCTCGCAAGAATAAGAACACCGATCACCACGATGTTGGGATCGCTTAAGGAGCGACTGCGTCCGGCCATACCGGCAGCCACACGGGCCCTCTCGCCCTATGAGCTGATCGCGGTACCTATCGTCTGGCTGGTACTCATAGCGGTCGGAGCCATCGTCGCGCGCCAGATACTGCCCAAACCGCCGGAAGCGGTGCTGCTCCTCGTGATCTACGCGGTGGCTGGTTTGGCCAGCATTCGCCTGCCGCAGGGCATGACGGTCGGCCTGTCGGGTGCGGTACTGCTGGCCCTGATCCTCGCCCTGCCCCCCGGTGAAGCCGTCCCGGCGGTGATCCTCGGCGGCATCATCTTTGTCGCGGCACGGGCGGCGCTGCAGCCGCTGTTGAGCAGCTCAGCCAACGCCTCGCTGGTTGTCCTCATCGATTCCATGGCCGAATCCGTAGTGGATATCCTCGTGACGCTGGCTCTGAGCGTGATCTACTACGATTTGCTCGGCGGAAAGTCCCTGCTGGATCCTGCCATGCCGATCAGCGTACGGTGGGATACCGCTCTGCTGATGGTCCTGCTGCCGGTTGCGCGCCGCGGCATACTCGCGGCAGGTCTCTCCCTGCGGGAAGGCTGGCAGGTGGTTCGTCGGGTGCACAGCCGCTACTGGCGCATCATCATGCAGAGCATCCTTTGGGTTGCGCTGGCACCCGTGCTGGTCCACGTGATTGCCTTTGTTGAGACTGGGATCGCGGCAGTCGGATTGGCTACAGTGGGCATCGTATTGGCCGTCTATGAGGTGAACCGCCATACCCTCAACATGACGCACATGGTCGCCTTAAGGCAGCGCGTGGCAAGTCTTTCCGACGAACTGCTTACCGCCCCGGATCACGCTGCGCTTGTTGACCGCCTGCGTCAGGGTCTTAACGGCTCACTGCATGCCGGGGATCTTATGCTGATCGACTATACGCGCGGTGTGCCCCACTCCCTGACCGGGCCGGTTGCAAACCCTTATGTTGAGTCGGCCATTCAAACGGTGGCGCAGACCGGGACTCCGGTCGCCTACACGGCTGGGGATGTTCGCCCTGACGATGACGCACCCTGCTGTTTGTTCGCCATGCCTCTCGCGTCCCGCGGGGAGCTGGCCGGGGTGGTGGCACTGCACCACTCGGTAGGCGAGGCGCATGCCCAGCCGTTCCAGTATGCTCTGCTGGAGCGCCTTGCTCCATACCTGACAACTGCTCTGGAAACCCTCTGCCTGCGCCGCTTGAGCACCAGCCGCGGCCAGGAACTCAGGGTGTTGGAGACCCTGTCGACGAAACTCAGCTCCGGTCGCAGCCCTGATGACCTGCTGCAAGACATCTGCGATACCCTGCTGGCGATCACAGACGCCAACCGCATCGCCGTCTTCCTGGTCGGTGAGGATGACCTCTCAATCGAGTTGGCGTATGCACGCGGTTTCAGTGCGCGCTATGAGCATGTGCTCGGTGCGATGACGCTCAACGACAGCCGTGCGGTCAGCATCCGTGAGGCGCGCACCCTTGTTGTGCGCAACATCGCTGAAGACACCGATTTCCTCGACGCGGCCCCGCTGGCAGAGCTGGAAGGCTACCGGTCAGTCATCGAAGTTCCCCTGAAGCTCAGCGAGCACGCCTTCGGTTCGATAGCCGTTTACTTCCCAAAGCCGCTGCCCGAGTCAGCTGAGAAGGTGCGTCTGCTGCAGACCGTTGCCGGGTATGTCGCGATCCTCCTGCAGGATGCCCGCCTCATCGAGGCGTACCGCAAGCGCCAGGGTGAGATGGAGCGCATGCGGTCATTTGGGTCTGCTCTGGCGTCGAGTCTCTCGGTGGTGAGTGTCTGCCGGACGGTGGTTGGCATGCTCCAGGCGACGATAGACCGCCCGGTGATAGGGATATTCGTGCCTGACGAGGAGGGCCTCTCGTTCAGTATAAAGGCAGGTACCGGTCTCCTTGCACCGCAGATGCGCCTCAACCGCGATCTGGTGGAGGGGCTGATCGGGAGCAGTCGATCCTATGTGCTGGTTGACCGCCAGACGACTGTCCCCTCCGCGCAGCACCTTCTAGATCGCCTTGAGTTGGATAGTGTGCTGTTGGTCGAGGTGCAGCTGACCTATGACATCTTGGGCCTCATTCTGATCGGTCCGGGGCCGCAGCCCTTGTCCATGGCGGAGATCCAACAGGTGGAAGCCATCGCCATGCAGACGACCGCCGCGCTGCAGAATGCGCGCCTGTTTGAGCAAACGGAGATCATGCTCTCCGAACGGCTGCGCGAACTGACCACGCTCGAGCAGATCGTGCAGCGCATGACGCGCCGTCTGAACTTGCAGGAGGTCATCGAACAGGTGGCCCTGGCCGCATCGACGGCGACCAACGCTGACTACTGCGAGGTCGGTGTGCTTGACGAACGGGGTTTGGTTCTGCCGACGGTGGCCGCAACCGCCGGAGGTCAGCTTACGGATGTAAGCGGCGATACGAGTTGGGATGTCAACCGGGGAGTCACGGCGCGTGCATTGGCCAACAA
>JAADYX010000287.1 GCA_010092885.1 Chloroflexota bacterium
AAGAAGGTCTCGTGGTTCTGGCTGAAGTAGCCCGGCCTCAGGAAGGTGTAGGGCAGGCCCGCCTCCTTGACGAGGCGCTCCACCTGCGCGTGCGGCAGCCTGGGGTTGGTATCAGCATGTTCCACTGAACTGTACACAACCTGCTCGATGCCACCGCGCTGCGCCATATACGCGACCAGCGGCCCCATATCACGGGCAGCATGCGTCAGCGAAGCGGGCCAGACCATAAACACGGAGGACACACCCTCAAGAGCAGCAGGGAAAGTCTCAGGGCGGTGCAGATCGAGCTCGCGCACATCTACATCGCCGCCAAGAACAGTCCGCGCCTGCGCGGGCCGGTGGGCAGCAGCAGTGAATGGGTGGCCCATGGCCTGTAGGCTCGCCACTACCCAACGACCAATGTTGCCTGCCGCACCTGTGACCAATATAGTCATTGCTTGCCCCTCCTAAAGGCCTTTAGCACGCCTGTCTCACTGAACCAGTTCACCCCGGGACGGCGATGATCACAGTGTACAGTATGCAGAAGCGGCGGCCCAACCTGCAGCTTGAGCCTAGCCCCGTTTGATACATCTCCGGTCAGACACTACGATCTATAACAAATGGTCTGTACAATAAGGAGACGCAAGTCATGGCGGAAACGGCACAAACACAGGAACAAACCGGGCCACCGCTGCCCCCATGGATGTTCACGTACATTGTCAACCCGCTTATGCGGCTCATCCTGCGCTCGCCGCTGCACGGCATGGTCAGTGAGCGGCTGCTCCTGCTGACATATACCGGGCACAAAAGCGGCAAGAAGTACACCATCCCGGTGGGCTACACACGGGAAAATGGCACGCTGTATGTGCTCACGCACAGCCCGTGGTGGCGCAACTTCCAGCAGCCCGCCGAGGTCAGAGTGCGGCTGCAAGGCGAGATGATCGGCGGTACGGCAGAGGTCGTCTCCGACATCGAAGCGGTTATCGGCTACATACGCAGCGAGATGGCACGCGACCCCGAGATGTCTGCGCGGCGCTTTGGCCTGGATCTGGAAGAAGGTGAACACCCGGATCGGTCCCAACTGGAAACTGCCGCACGGGGCGGCCACCTGATCGCCATCGACCTGCACGAATAAACCCGAGAAAGCAACGCAGCCCGCCGGAAGACGATCCGGCGGGCTCTGTTTCGATCAGACTGGGGCTGCTGACCGCAGCTTAAAGCGCTGGATCTTGCCGGTGGCGGTTTTGGGCAGCCGCTCCACGAATTCGACCCAACGGGGACGCTTGTAGTCGGCGATGGTGTTGCGGCAGAAGGTGATCAGTTCCTCAGCCATCTCATCGGAAGGTGCATGACCGGCCTTCAGCACCACGTAGGCCTTGGGTTTCACCAAGTCTGAGCCGTCCTTCCAGGAAACAACCGCGCATTCCAGCACGGCCTCATGGTGCAGCAGAGCGCTTTCTACCTCCATGGGGGAAACCCAAATGCCGCCGACCTTCAACATGTCATCGGAGCGACCGGCATGCCAGAAGTAACCATCCTCGTCCTGATAGTACTTGTCTCCGGTGAACAGCCACTCGCCACGGAAGGCGCGGCGGCTGGCATCATACTGGTGCAGATAGCCGAGCGCTGCCGTCTCCCCGCGCACCAGCAGGTTGCCGATGTCGCCGGGCGCTACATCGTTGAAGTCCTCGTCCACAATGCGGACCTCGTAGCCCTCAAAGGGTTTGCCGCTGCTGCCAGGGCGGATATCGCCCGGGCGGTTGGAAAGGAAGATGTGGAAGTTCTCTGTGGAGCCAATGCCGTCGATAATATCCAGCCCGGTGCGGTCCTTCCACTGGTGCCAGATCGGAGCGGGCAGTGCTTCCCCGGCTGAGACGCACAGCCGCACCGAAGAGAGATCGAAGCGCTCAGTCAGATCATCCATGGCGAGAGCCATCGCGTAGCCTGTCGGCGAATTGTAGAAGATGGTCGGCTTGAAGCGGCCGATCATCTCGAAGACGTTCTCCGCCACACGCGGCGAGCCGGAAAACAGCACTACGCTCGCGCCGACATACCACGGGAAGATCAGGTTACCCCCGGTGCCAAAGGTGAAAAACAGCTTGGCCAGGGCAAAGGTTCGGTCGGCTTCTGTGAGGCCCAGCACGTTGACACCCCACAGCTGCGCCGTCAGCGGATAGTCCTTGTGGGCATGCAGAATGCCCTTCGGGGTGCCGGTGGTCCCGCTGGAATAGTTAAGTGAGCAAAAATCCTCGCGGTGAGTGTTCTCCGCCACCAGATGAGTCGACTGCCCGGCGATCCAGCTCTCGTAGCGGACAGTACCCTCACTGCCTTCCCCACCGATCACAATGATGTGTTCCAGGTCGGTAAGCGGATTGTCGATCTCTTCCAGCTTGGGCAGGTAGTCCTTGTGGATGATGATGACCCGGGCGCGGCTGTCCTTGAGGATGTACTCGTACCCGGTGGGGGCGAGCATCACATTCATGCCAATGGCAATCGCCCCGATCTTCACGATGCCAAAGAACGATGTGACCCATTCCGGCTGGTCATTGCAGGCCAGCGCGACATATTCACCAGGGCGCACACCCAACGCCTTGAGAGCATTGCCCACCTGATTGACCTCCTCAGAGACCTGACGAAACGTCATGCTGCGTTCCAGGCTGTAGAGGGCGACTTTGTCGGGGCGTTCGTCCAGATTATGTTCCAGGATGTCAACAGCATTGTAGTACAGGGGTAGGTCGGCGGCTTTCATGAGGTTCTCTCCTATGGTGTCAAGATTTTGGCTCCCGCCCGATGACCTCTCGGGCTATGACAATTCGTTGGATGTGCGACGTGCCCTCATAGATCTGAAGGCCCTTGATGTCGCGATAGTAGCGCTCAACGGGGTATTCGTTGCTGTAGCCGCGCCCTCCGTGGATCAGCACGGCATCCGAGGCGGCCTTCACAGCGGCCTCCGTAGCAAACAGCTTGGCGATGGACGTTTCCCGTGTGGAGGGGTGCCCTTCCTGCTTGAGCCACGCGGCCCGGTAGACCAGCCATCGCGACGCTTCGACAGCGGCAGCCATGTCGGCGATGGTGGCCTGTATCATCTGGAAGTCGCCGATGCGCTTGCCGAACTGCCGTCGTTCCTGCGCAAAGGCGGTGGAGGCTTCCAGACAGGCTTGAGCGATCCCAAGCGCGCCCGCCGCAACGCCCAGCCGCCCGTGATCAAGGGCGGACATCGCCACGCTGAAACCGGAACCCTCCTCAGCGAGCAGGTTCTCTGCTGGAACGCGGACATCCTCCAGGCGGATGTGGGCATGGTCGGAGGAGCGGTGGCCGAGTTCCAGGCCGGGCATGGGGCTGCGGTTGAAGCCAGGCGTATCCGTCTCCACGAGGAATGCGCAGATGCCACGATGGCGCAGGCTGCGATCGACACTGGCAAACACAATAGCCAGATCCGCGATGCCGCCGTTGGTGATCCAGATCTTCTCACCGTTGAGCACATAGTGGTCGCCATCGCGTATGGCGGTGGTTTCCAGGCTGGCAGCATCTGAGCCAGCGTTGGGCTCCGTAAGGCAGTAGCAGCCGATCCACTCGCCGGTAGCCAGCCGGGGCAGATAGCGCTCCTTTTGCGTGTCGGTACCCCAATCGTAGATGCACTGGCTTACCAAACTCCCGTGCACTGCCAGAAACCCGCGGATCGATCCATCGGCGCGGCCCAACTGCTCGGAAATCAGCGTGAAGCTGATATAGTCCATGCCTGTGCCACCAT
>JAADYX010000288.1 GCA_010092885.1 Chloroflexota bacterium
AGCGTCTTTTCGATCAGCGTGTGCAGATCGATGCGTGCGCGCCGCAGCCCGCCCGGTGAGCTGCGAATGGCGGTCAGCTCGATCAGCTCGTTGATGATCTGCGCCAGCAGGCGTGTCTGCTCGTAGATGCCCTTCACGGCGCGTTCACGCGACTCCTTGGCGAGCTTGTCCCAGCCGACGGCCAGAGTCTCCGAGAAGCCCTGAATCGCGGTGAGCGGGGTGCGCAGCTCATGGCCGATCTGGTTGAGGAAGTTGTTCTTGGTGCGCTCGGCGATGGCCTCGTCGGTGATATCACGCAGGACAAGTACCTCACCGATGATCTCGCCGTCACCGGCGCGGACCGGGGCCGCACTGAGGCTGATAGTGCGTTCCCCGATCTGCAGGCGGCGCTTGCGACGGCTGGGATCCTGGTTGGGCCGGTACACACCCAACATGGACGTATCGAACTCGCCATCGGTATCCAGCAGCGCATAGGCCGCCGGATTGGTCAGAATCACACGGCCCGTGCGGTCGCGGACAACCACGCCATCGGCGATGCTGTCGAGAATGGCGGTGTTGCGCGCGATCTCCTCTTCGAGCGTATCGTCGTAGGCCTGCAGCCGCTTGCTGAGCGCCTGATGCTGGTCGCCCCGTTCCCGTGTGCGGCGCATGATGATCCGCGACAGGCGGATCATCTCGAAGATCGGCAGGATGAAGATCCGCACGAACAGACCCGCTGAGGCAACGCCACCCACCGCGGCCAGCGCGATGATGGCGCTGGTGATGACTGGATCCTCTGAGCGGACGGTGACGCTCAGTGGGGGTTCAACCGGGCGGGCCTCCACCGTGATCTGCATGGTGGTGATGCCCAGGGCAGCCAGCGCGCCGAATGCCGCAGCGCATACCCCGAGCAGCAGGAGAACCGGCGAAGGCCGTTTGGACATCAGGTGTGCGCCTGGCGCTCTTTCAGCACATCGTAAACAAGCTCACGCAGGTCGTCCATGGGAGGCAGCGGCTTGTAGATCAGCCGGTCTGCGCCGGATGTGCGCAGGTAGTCTTCCTCATCGGAGCCGGGCAGCGCGTAGGCCGTCATGAGGATGATGCCGATATCCGACAGCACACTGTGCTCCCGGATGGCGGCACTGATCTCATGGCCCCAGGCACCCGGCATGCGGATGTCGATCAGGGCGATATCGGGCAGTGGGTTCTCCAACTCTTCCTTTTGGAGAAACGCCATTGCCTCGAAGCCGTCTTTGAAGCTGTAGACGGTGAAATCCCACAGCTCACACATGGTGTTGATTACGTCACGGATGGCATGGTCGTCCTCGACGACCATCCACGTCAATGAGTCGGCCATAATGACAACAGTCCTGAATGCTCATAAATGCTTGGTCACTGAGTCATTTTAGCCGTAAGAGACCCCGATGCGCAATCCTCCCGAGGTACGGGAAACCATTCACAAACCGTCTAGCGGATGCGAATCGCGACGTTTTTCACCTGAGTGTAGGACTGAAGCGCCTCGAGACCCTTCTCACGCCCGAAGCCAGACTGCTTGTATCCGCCGAAGGGTGTCTCCTCACCGCCCGCGTAGTACTCGTTGACATAGATCTGACCGGCCTTGATGCGACCGGCCAACCGCAGCGCCCGGTTGATGTCGTTGGTGAAGATACCGGCCACGAGCCCGTAGGCCACACCGTTTGCAATTTCTAACGCTTCTTCCTCATCGGAGAAGCCCAACACGCTCAAAACCGGGCCGAAGATCTCCTCCTGCGCGATGCGCATATCCGGGCGGGCCTGATCGAAAACGGTGGGAGCGACGAAGAATCCGCGCTCCAGCCCGGCGGGCCGCCCGCCCCCGGTGATGACCTGCGCGCCTTCCTCCTGCCCGAGGGCGATGTAGCCGTTCACACGCTGGTAGTGCTCGGCGGAAACCAGCGGACCCATATCGGGGTTGTCCATGCCGGGACCGACCGAAAGCGCTTCCATGCGGGCGGTGAGCTGTTCAAGGAAGGGTTCGCGTACGGCGTTGTCGATCACGAGCCGTGAGCCCGCCGAGCAGACCTGTCCGCAGTTGGCGGTGATCGCTTTGGTGGCTTCAGCCACGGCGATCTCCATGTCGGCGTCGGCGAAGATGATATGCGGCGACTTGCCGCCGAGCTCCAGCACAACAGGCTTGATGTGTTCGGCAGCGGCCCGCATGATGCGGCGGCCCGTCTCGACTGAACCCGTAAACGTCATGCTGTCGATGCCGGGGTGGCTGGCCAGTGGGCCGCCCGCCTCCTCGCCGAAGCCGGTCACCACATTGTAGACACCGGGCGGGAAGCCCACCTCAGCGAAGAGGTCGGCCAGGCGCAGCGCCGTCAGCGGGGTCTGTTCGGCGGGCTTGACCACGCAGGTGTTCCCCGCGGCGAGGGCGGGGGCGACGCTGCGGGCCACCATGTTGAGCGGCATGTTCCAGGGCACGATGTGCGCGGTGACCCCCATCGGTTCACGGATCGTGAAGTCGATATAGTCCGGGCCAAGCGGGATCTGCGTGCCGAAGAGCTTGTCAGCCGCCCCGGCGTAGAACTCAAAGTAGCGGGCTGAGGAGCGCACTTCCGCGAGTGAGCGGTTGAGCGGTTTGCCGCTGTCGCGGGTTTCGAGTTCGGCCAGTTCGCCGGCGTGGCGTTCAATGGCGCGGGCCATGTCGTACAACAGGCGTGCGGGGGCGGGGGGTTTGGTCCGCCACCAACCTCCCGCGAAGGGGGCGCGCGCCGCCTCAACCGCCTGGTTGATGTCTTCAGCCGTGCCGCGCGCCACGGTCGCGATGGGCTCTTCGGTGGCCGGGTCGACCGTCTCGAACGTCTGCCCGGAAGCGGAAGGTGTCCACTGACCGTTGATATACAGGTGGTAGTCCATGGGGGTCTCCTATCTCTCGAATGCGCTGAGTACGCTGTGCACATGCAGGAAGTCCAGCACGAGGCGGTTGAACACCTCCGGACGGCGGGACGGAATGCCATGCCCCACGCCAGGCAGAATGGCCAGCTCGGCGTTAGGGAGCGCCTCGTACAGTTTGAGCGTCTGATCCAGCGGGATAATCGGGTCGCGGTCACCGCCCATCACGAGGGTAGGCACGTCCACGTGTGCGATCTGCTCGGGGCGCCAGTCAGGCCGGACGGTATCTTCCTGTGCCCACCAGTCGAGCAGCTTTTCGACAGGGCTGTTGTGCAGCTGCTCCATGGCCGCGAACCATTTCGGCTCCTCGGTACGCACGCGCTCCACATCCCAAAAGTCGAGTTCGGCCCGGGCCCGGTCGAGTTCCATATTGTTGCTGACCATCACCAGCGCATCCAAGCGAGCGAGGTGCCGCACAGCAAAAAACAGCGACACCGACGCCCCACCACTGAACCCCAGCAGGGAGGCCTTATCGATTTCCAGGTGATCCAACAGGGCGGCGATGTCATCGGCGAGTTGGCGCAGATCGAGGGCATCAGCGGGGTTGTTGCTCTGGCCGTGCCCGCGCAGATCCACCCCGATCACCCGGTGGACCGCTCCGAATGCCGGAAGCTGCCGTCTGAAGGTGGAGCGGAAGGTGGTCGTTGCGCCGTGCAGCATGACGACGGGCGCCGCTGCCGCCGGGCCATGCGTTTCGTAGTAAAGCGCCAATCCATCAGCGAGGTGAGCAATCGGCATGGAGGCATGTCCTCATCATGGGAGTGGGTTGGCCAGCAGACCCAGCCGGACCTGCCGGTGGGTGAAGGTGTACCCCTCACCGAACACGCCGATCACGCCCGCAGCGAGCGCTTCCTCCAGCGCATCCAGGATGGCGCTCTCATCATCAGTGAGGGTGCGCAGCAGGGCGTAATCGAAGTGGCGGGCCTGCCGGGCAGCGGTCGTCAGCAGCAGACGGGCGCCGGTGCTCAGGCAGCCGACCAGCCGCGCCACATGCTCGCTGACGACAGCGGGCATCTGCTCAAAGGTGGCCGCCCGGATGAACGCCTCCGCGACGAGGGGCACCCCTTCACTCTCGCGGATCAGGCGGTTGAGGTACACGGGCTGCGGCGGCGCACCGGTGAGTCGTTCGGCGAGTTGGGCGATCTGCCCGCGCGTGAAGGGCTTAAGCGGCAGCAGGGTGACCGCCCCGGCCCGCTGCAGCGCGTGCACCATGGCCTGTTGGTCACCGTTCAGATCGCGGGCGGCGGCAACAATCAGCAGGGGGAAGCGTTCCGCCCGTTGGGCCAGATAGGCCAGAGTCTGCCAGGTGGCGCGTGTCGCGTGTTGGAGGCTGTCAATGGCGAGCACCAGCGCATCGCCCGCGTGGGCGGCGGCGGTCAGCAGCAGAGCCCCCAACCGCCCGGCTGACGGATCCGGCTCGCGGGCCTGTTCGGGCAGCCGCGACCAATCGAGGGCGGCGGTCAGCGCCTGCGGATGGTCGGCCGCACAGACCGTGTACAGGTACACGGCAGGCTCCCGGGCCTGTGTCCAGGCGGTCAGCAGTGTGGTCTTGCCGGTTCCCCAATCCCCGGTGAGCAGCACAAAGGATCCCTGCCCGGCCATAGCCCGCGCGAGATGATCGTCCAGGACGGCGATCTGTTCGCGGCGGCCAACGATCTGCTCGCCGAGTGAAACCAGCATGCCCAACGAAGCCTGCGGGCTGACGGCCACAGGTGGCAGGTCCGGGGTGATCGATCCGTGTTGGATGCGGCTTACCAGATCGCGGGTTTGGGGCATCGGGTCGATGCCCAGTTCATCATGGAGCAGAGTGCACAGCGTCTCGTAATGCTGTAGGGCCTGCACCCGCTGCCCGTTGAGGGCGAGTGCCTCCATCAGGATGCGGTGGGAGCTCTCACGCAGCGGATCGGCTTCCACCAGCTGCCGCGCGTAGTTCAGGGCACGGGCGGTGTTGCGCCGCATGATAGCCGTCTGCGTCTGCGTGCGCAGCGCGCGCAGCACCTGTTCAAGCAGGTGCGCACGGACGGGTTCGATCCACGGCGCGCCGTGACCGTCCAGCAGATGGCCTCGGTAGAACTCAATAGCGCTGACCTGCTGAGCCGGATCCTCAACTGCGGCCTGAAAGGCGTGCACATCCACCCATAGGCCCGCTGCCGACTTGAACAGCAGGCGGCGTCCGCTGGCCTCGATCACGTCGTCAGGCAGGCCAGCGGTGCTCAGGGCGCGGCGCAGCCGGAACAGACACTGCCGCAGACTGAGCAGGGCGTCCTCCTCCGTGACATCCGGCCACAGGGTGAAGGCCAGCCGGTCACGGCTGATGGGCTGGTCCGGGTGCAGGGCGAGGTATCCGGCCAGCAGCGCCAGACCGGCCAACGGAACCTGCTCCCCGTGGGGGGCAGGCCCGGCGGTCAGCCTGGCATCACCTAACAGACGGAGGCGCGCTTTAAGCACGGTTTAGAGGTTGCGCCGGTCTTCGACGCGGCTGAGCTTGCCACCCGCACTGCGGACACCATCGCCCGGGGCCAGCAGCGAGACACGGGTCGACAGGCCGAGCGCATCCCGGAGGGTGGTCTGGATCTCCTGCTCCAACCGGTAGACCTCCTCGATGGAGTCGCTGCCCCGGTGGCCAAAGACATCTTCACCAATGCTGCGGAAGAATTCCTCCGTCACCTCAACCTGGACCTGCATCGTGTCGAGCTGTTCTTCGCGGTCGAGAATGATGCGGAAGTGCGGTGAGATGTTTTCGATGCCCACCAACGCGGCTTCCACCTGTGTGGGGAAGACGTTCACGCCGCGCACGATGAGCATATCATCGGAGCGGCCCAGTACCGCTGACATGCGGGCATGCGTGCGGCCATCCGGTGAGGGCTCCGTCGTCACGGAAGCCAGGTCGCCCGTGCGGTAGCGCAGCAGGGGCAGTGCTTCCTTGGTCAGTGTGGTAAAGACTAGTTCGCCGACCTCACCCTCGTCAACCGGATCGCCCGTCTCCGGATCGATGACCTCCACCAGGAAGTGATCCTCAAAGATGTGCGAGCCGTTCTTAGTCTCAATGGACTCACAGGAAACACCCGGCCCGATGATCTCAGACAGGCCGTAGATGTTCACCGCATGCGCGCTGAGCTTATCCTCAAGCTCTTTGCGCATCTCCTCGGTCCAGGGTTCGGCACCCAGCACAAAGGAGAACAGCCGGATATCAGCCGGGTTAACACCAGCCTCCAGCAGGGCATCGGCGATGGTCAGCGCGTAGGAGGGTGTGCAGGCCATCACATCCGGCCCGAAGTCCTGGATGAGCATGATCTGGCGTGCCGTGTTGCCACCAGATACGGGAATGACGGTCATGCCGAGCTTTTCAGCGCCGTAATGCATGCCCAGCCCGCCGGTGAACAGACCGTAGCCGTACGCATTCTGGAACATCATGCCCGGTTCGGCCCCGGCCAATGCCATGCTGCGCGCGCAGACTTCCGCCCAGGTCTCGATATCGCTGCGGGTGTAACCCACGACGGTCGGCTTGCCGGTTGTCCCGGACGAGGCGTGCACCCGGATGACCTGGTCCCTGGGGACGGCAAACAGGCCAAACGGATAATTGTCACGCAGGTCGGTCTTGCGGGTGAAGGGCAGGCGGCGCACGTCATCGACGCTCTTGATATCGCCCGGGGAAACGCCGGCCTCATCGAGTTTCTGCTTGTAGAACGGCACGTTGTGGTAAACACGGTCGACCACATTGGCGAGGCGCTCGCCCTGCAGTTTGCGCAGGTCCTCGCGGGGCATGGTCTCCATCTCTTCGTTGAAAATGATCGGCATGGTGGTTCGTCCTCTTTGCTTGGTTAAGCGGGGTGCGGGCGGCCCGGTCGGAACCGCCCGGCGGGTGATTCAATTATACCGCAGTCCGTCAGGTGGCGAACTCCGGTTTGCCACTCAGCAGGCCCGCCTGTGTGGGCAGGAACGCGCCCGTCGTGATGTCTTCTACAAGGCTGGCTTCGTCGAACCAGCTGTCCGGCGGGTGGTGGCCCCAGAAGGTCGCGCGGCGCGGATCGCTGAGCTTCCACTTGATCGGCTCGAAATCCGGATCGGGGATGATGTAGTCGCTGGTGTACAGCTCGATGCGGTTGCCGTCCGGGTCGCGCAGATACAGGAAGAAGGCGTTGCTCAGGCCGTGGCGACCCGGGCCGCGCTCGATGCTGTCGACCATGCGCATCGCGGCGAGCATATCGCAGGCCCGCAGGATGCTGGCCGTATCCTGTGCCCAGTAGGCAAAGTGATGCATACGCGGGCCGGTGCCGTTCATCAGGGCCACATCATGCACGTTCTGCTTGCGATGCAGCCACGCGGCCCACAGCTGCTCCGATGGATCGTCGCTGACGGTGTACTCCGAGACCATAAAGCCCAGCTGCTGTGTCCAGAAATCGTATTCGGCCTGCACATCAGGGACCTGGCAGTTGAAGTGATCGATGCGCATCAGCTGGGCACCGCGGTACAGTGGGAAGTTCTGCAGTTGGCGCTCGCGCTGCTCCATCTCGTGGAAGAATTCCACGGGCAGCCCGGCAGGCGATTGGGCCCGCAGGGCACGGCCCTGCCCCTTTTCCACTGTGTTGGGTTCGATCCACTGTGTGGGCAGATCCGCATCACTGAAAAGGCGGGCGAGCGCATCGAGGTCATCCTCGGCGGCCACCCGGAAGCTGATGTTCTTCACGCCGCCGCTGTCGGCCTTGCGCAGGATCAGGCTGTACCGGTCGCGTTCTTCCAGTGCACCGAGATAGAGGGCATCGTCCTCTTCGTCGATCTCAAGCAGGCCGAGAGCCTCAACGTAGAATTGGCGCGCCCGGTCGAAATCCGTCACGCGGATCTCAGCATGGGCGGCACGGGTGATGTTAAACGGGAGCATGATACTTTCCTTACGTGGGGTGGTCACCAACTGAAGTCCCATTCAACGGGGACATCATGTTCGGGGCTGGGGGCCACTTCGCGATAGCGACCCCGGTAGTAGATGAGTGGATTGAGCATGGGCTGTTTAGAGCGATGCAGGGCGAGCACTTCCCCAATGGCGATCCAGTGATCGCCGCCGTCGACCAGCTCCTTCAGGTGGCAGCCCACGGAGGCAATCGCGTACTTCAACCGGGGACCGCCCTGCCAGTCCTCCATCTCGAATGTGGGCGGAGCGCGGTCATCCGGCCAGGCGTTGGCGAAGTAGATCGATAGGTCGCGCTGGTGGGTGGTCAGGATGTTGATCGTAAAGGTTTCGTTTGCCTGTAGGGCGGGCATGATGCTCGCCGTTTTGCGCGGGCAGAAGAGCACGAGCATCGGATCCAGCGAGAGCGAGGTGACCGCGTTGGCGGTCATCGCCTGGAAGTCATCAGCAGTGCCGGACGCCACCACGGTTACCCCGGTAGCGAACATGCCCATTGTCCGACGGAACTCACGTTGATCAGTCATAGTCTCTCATATTGGGGGGCGGCGGGGCGCAGCCGGGTGCTGCGCCCACAGCGACTTCAGTTATGCTTCGACCGTCTGGCCGGTCTCGTTTTCCATCTCTTCCACAGTCTGGCGGAGGAACTCAGCCACGCGCTCCATGTACTCGCTGCGATCCTTGCCGCGGAAAATGGCGCTGGCCATGCGGACCGGGTCGCCGAAGAAGTAGCGTTCGTAGTGCAGCTGGCGGCTGCCGAAAGCGGACAGGGCCGTATCCCAGGCCAGGCGGTACAGCGGGATGCGGTCCAGCGCGTCCACGCGCGCACCCTGATAGTACTTCAGGATGTCGTCGGCAATCGGACCGGTGATGTCATCCCAGGTTGGCATGGCGACCAGGCCGCTGGCCCCGATCTGCTGCACGATCTCGATCATGCGCGGGTACATCTTCGGGTAGATGTTGCGCGCGGCATCCAACGGATCCCAGGCGGGGGTCATCACCCCGAACTCGTTGGGCTCAGCATCCATTTCTGCCACACGCCGGAAGGCCTTCATCGTCTCCAGGTTGAGCCAGATCTCCGAGACTTTCTCCTGGATGTGCTGGAAGCGCTCAATGCCGACCGCGTCAACCATCAGGCTGACCAGCCCCAACAGGAACTCGGTCTTGCTGATGTTCTTGCACACGACCTGATGCGCCATGTGCACAACCGCTGAACTGCGTGCATAGGCCGTATTGCACAGTTCCACATCGCGGTACATCATCACACGCTCCCACGGCACGAACACATCATCAAAGACGACGACGGCGTCCATCTCCTCAAAGCGGGCACCCAGCGGATGGTCGTAGCGGCTGCGGTCGTAGTCGACGGTCTCACGGCAGATGAAGCGCATGCCGGGTGTGTCGTTCGGAATGCAAAAACCGAACGCGTAGGGCGCGTCCTCTTCGGTGTTCTTAAGCACTGTGGAGGGGAAGACCATGATCTCGTCGGAGATAGGCAGGGTGGCCAGCATGCGGGCCCCCTTGATCACGATTCCGGCGTCGGTTTCCTCTTTGACGCGGGCCGCCAGGAAGGGATCGCTCTGTTGGCTGGGGCCCACCGACCGGTTGATCTGCGGGTTGATCAGCGTGTGGGTCAGTGCGAGGTCGTTTTCCCGCAGGTGCACCAGAAAGCTACGGGCGTTGTCGGCAAAGCGCGGATCCTGTTCGGCCAGCACCTCCGCCGAACCGGCAAACGTGGACATCGCCCGGTTCAGATAATCCGGCATGCGGCCCTGCATGCCAAAGCTGAAGTCGGTGCGCTGCTTCATGGCAACACCGATGGTTTTCAGGTCCTCTTTGGTTTCCGGCACCTGCATGGAGCGGGCGACCTTATCGCCGGAGGTGGGGCTGTCAAACAGCTGGGTATCCGGGTGCTCCCACTGTAAATCGTAAAGGGCGGCCAGCATCTCCACACCGTTTTTCAGGCCGGGTTCGGTAGTAATATCCTCGACCTTTTTGCCGCGGTGCCACAGCTCAATATCGGTTTCACGTAGTTTCTGTATGACGTCTTCGCCTCGACGGGCTGGCATGGGGTTTCTCCTACAAACCTTGGGGACGTTTAATCCGGCGAGCCGGATGGCTAGTGTGGATACAGTAACGCACTGGTGTCAACTTCCCGTTGACGGTCCGTCAACAGCGCGTAGCCGTACGCACCCAAGGGCAGACCGGTCAGCGCGGCGAGGTGTGCGTTGTCCGCCTTGTAGCGCTCACCGGCGATCTGCACGGTGAGCGCACGCCATCGATTCTTGAGCGCGGCATTGAGGCGAGTTTCCGGCAGGCGGCGGATGATGCCCCCGGCGAGGCGGTAGAGCGTTTGTGACGGCAGCAGCGCGCGCGGATTGTGCCTGCCGCGCTGCGCGAACAGACCGTTCACCACCCGGCGGGCGGCGGCAGCGGTGGGTGTCAGGGCGGCGAGTTCGCGGCGGGCAAAGGGCAGATCGGCGGGGAGACCGCTGCCGCCCGCGTGCTCGACGATGCGCGCGGCAAAGGCTGGACCATCCGCCCGGAAGTGCTCAAAAGGCAGGACGAGCACCTGCTGCGGCCCGAACAGATCCACGTAGCGCGTTACGAGGGCGGTGTAGGCCAGGTGATCAAGTTGGCCGGGCATCTGCAAGAAGCGCCGCAGGGGCAGGGTACCGTGGCTGGACCGGATATACTGCACATACAGCGACACCAACGCACTGACCTGCTCGCGGATGGTGATCAGGATGTGAGCCTCCGGGGCAATCCGGGCCAGCCGGTCCGCGATCAGCGCGCCATCCCTTTCGCCGTATGGGTAAGGATCACCGGAGAGGCGCTCATAGGAGATCACGGGCAGCAGATCGCGCCTTCGGGCCTCTTCAAGGCGCGGCTGCATCAGGTTACGCACCAGCATGGGATCAAACGGCTCGGCAAAGATGACATGCGTCTTGAGTTCCATGCGTGAAGCAACCGGCATGAACCCCGCATCCGGCACAAAAAGATGTTGTTGGAGCCATGTGGTGGCCGTCTTATGGTAACCGATGTGCACGAGCATCAGAGGACAGCCTCAAAGATGATCATTGCCACGGCAGCCACCAGAGTAACTCCCGCCACGGTCAGATCGGTGGCGTCCTTACGAGCCTCTGGCACGAGTTCCGTGGCGACCATATAGATCATCGCCCCAGCAGCGAAGCCCAGCCCAGCAGGCAGCAGGGGCTCAAACAGGGTCACAAAAAGGAATGCCGGAATCGCCATTATCGGCTGCGGCAGGCTGGAGACGATGCTCCACAGGCCGGCTCGCCAGGCAGGCACACCGCGCGGTACTAGCACCAAGCTGATGGCCAGCCCTTCAGGAATATTGTGAATGGCAATTGCCGCCGTGATGAGGTTGCCCAGATCGCCACCACCGCCATAGGAAACACCAACCCCCACACCCTCAGCGAAGCTGTGCACCGTCATAATGCCGACGATCATCAGAGCCTCAAGCGCGTCTGCGCCTTCCAACCTGCCAACCGCCAATTCCTCGCGTTCACCCAGGGCGGCGCGTGCCGCGATAATCAAAACCACGCCCACGGCGGCGCCGACCAGAGTCCGAACGAGGTTGAACGCGATCCCCTCCCGGATGAGGCTGATACTCGCGCCAAGCATCAGCCCGGCGGCCAGTGCGTTGGAGAGGCCCAACCACCGGCGCGGCATCTCACGCACAAAGAAGAATGGCACCGCGCCGATGCCTGTTGCCACGGCGGTGATGAGCGCTGCCAGCGCCACGATCCACACGGACATCATCAGTCCTTTGTGTAGGGTGTTTGTCTCTTTTGGACTTTAGCAGTTACGACGCCCACCGGCCAAAGGTGACATTCGGCACCTTATACGGGCGCGCTATGACACTACTGTCAAATGTACTACAGACTGCATACTACACATACAGACCCCAAGCGAGAGGACCCCCATTATGGAAGAATTCACTATCGGATTGGCCCTGTATGACTTTCTGCCGGGCATATTCATTGGCATTGCTCTGTTCTTAATCGCGCGGATGGTGCAGCGCACCGACCCCAGCAGCGCGCCGATGGCGTACATCGGGGCGGTCCTGGTAACCGCATCCGGCGTGTTCAAGGCCCTGTGGAAGTTGATCATTGCGACGGGCGGCCCCGATATCGTGCTGTTGGATGAGCAGCTGTTTATCCTGATGGCACCTGGCTTCACCCTGACGATGGTCGCGGTGTGGAGCGCGCTGCGGGCCAGACGCGGCAAACACTCACCGGGCTGGCTGTGGGTGCTGCCGGTCGCGGCCATTGCCATCGTCTACGCGATAGGCCTCTATCAGACGCTGGGCGCGGGTGTGGAGCGCGGCTGGTTCCAGCCGGTGATGTCGCTGGCGAGCATCGCCAACCTGACGCTGACCGTGCTGTTGGTCATCGAGTGCGTGCGCAGCGGCAAGTGGCCCGTCGGTGTGCTGTTTGTGATCAACTTCGTCATGATCTTCCCCCTGATCGCCATCGCCCAGATGAGCGAGATCTCCATTGCCATGCACTGGTTCGAGCAGACGCTGACCGTCGGGCAGTCGGCTGCGTTCGCGCTGGCCGCTTATCTGCTGTCACGCACTGTGACCACGCAGCTGCCCGAAACGCCATCAGTGGCCCCGGCAGCAGGCCGGTAGCCACACTCCCCTTCAACGCAAGACCCCCGTGTGACGATGCAGCACGGGGGGTCTTCGTTGTGCCGGTCAAACTCCCAGGCGCGGAATGCGGTGGTCACCCAGCGCAATGCTGATATTCTTGGTTTCCATGTAGAAGTCAAAGCTGTAGTCGCCGCCGTCACGCCCGATGCCGCTGGACTTCATACCGCCGAACGGCGTAGGCAGGTGGCGGACGTTCTGCGAGTTCACCCAGATCATGCCTGCTTCGACCCCATGGGCAAAACGATGGGCGCGGGTTACGTCCTTGGTCCAGATGTAGGCCGTCAGACCGTAGCGCACGCTGTTGGCAATCGCGAGCGCTTCTTCTTCGGTCTCAAAGGGGATGGCCGTCAGGAAGGGGCCAAAGATCTCCTCCTGCGCGATGCGCATATCGGCGGTGGCGCCCCTGAAGAACGTCGGCTGGAAGTAGTTGCCCTCCGTTGAACCGGGGGCGCGCCCGCCGCCAGCCAGCATCTCCGCGCCTTCCTCCTGGCCCTGTCTCTTATACACATCT
>JAADYX010000289.1 GCA_010092885.1 Chloroflexota bacterium
AGGTATCGCCTACGAATACATCAAACTGCTGGCACGCCACATGGACAGTCCCATCGTGCGGATTCTGGTCTGGCCGCAGCTGGCCATGCAGCGTCTGACCACTCGCGAGCCAACCGCGGACATGTTGGCTGTCGCTATCGTGGCGTTGGAACGAGTCCTTGCCGCCGAAGGACTGCCCGCCACCACGCAGGAGCCCGAGCCGGTTTTGCGTTCCTGACCTATCGTGTTACTATTCTCACAAACCACCACCCCCCGGAGGATCACGTGAGAACGTGGGTCAAGCAGCACTCCACGCTTTTCTTCATTGGGTTTACCGCCTTCGTTATCGCACTGGCTTACGGCGCATTGACGACGGGCATCTTCAGCACGCAGCGCTTTGTGTTTACGCTGCGGGGCATCGGCCTGGGTTTCATGGCCGGTGGCCTGGCCCTGTGGGCCGCTGACGAGCGTTACAAAGGCGGAAAACCTGGTCTGAACCCGCTGCTGGGGGCCATGGTCGCGGTCGCCTCTCTAACCCTGATAGTGACGTTCATCATCTTCAATACGTTGACAGCCGCCGCACTCAACATCCTGTTGTGGAGTGCCGTAGCCGTCAACGGTCTGGCGATGCTGATCGGTCTTATCGTGATGATCGTCAATCCCGCCTATGAGCAGATGCCGACCGCCATGTGGCCTGAAGGCGGCGAACCCGAACTGCCGGAGCACCATCATCACGAGGAACATGCGCACCCAGTTGAGGAAGCGGTTGGCGACGTACAGCCGGAGCCGGTCACCGTCGAGCCCCAAGCGGCAGCCAGCGAACCGGCGATGGCGCAGCCGCCCGAGCCCGACGATCTGACCCGTATTGAGGGCATCGGCCCGAAGGCCAACACTATTCTGCATGCGGCCGGTGTGCTGACCTTCACACAGTTGGCAGCACAGGATCCTGACTCGATCCGCCGCATTCTAAAGGAGGGTGGCTTCGTCGCACCCTTCGACCCGACGACCTGGCCGCAGCAGGCTGCACTGGCCGCACAAGGCCAGTGGGACGAGCTCAACACCCTTCAGGATGAGCTTTCCGGTGGCCGCAGCAGCTGAAGGTGCCCAACCAGTTTATCCGTTCGAAACAGCCCATACATTCGCTATGGGCTTTCTCAAATCATAGGAGGAAACAGCCATGCGCAAGAAAGTAACCGTCATCGGAGCGGGCAACGTCGGCGCGACCTGTGCCCATTGGATTGCCAACCGCGACCTCGCCGATGTCGTCCTGATCGACATCGTGGAGGGTATGCCGCAGGGCAAGGCGCTCGACCTGCAGGAGGCCTCCCCCGTAGAGGGCTTTGACTCCCGCATTACCGGCACCAACGACTACGCAGACACAGCCGGTTCGGATATCGCCATCATCACCGCTGGTGTGCCCCGCCGCAAAGATCCGGAAACGGGCGAGTATCCCAGCCGTGATGAGCTGGTCAAGACCAACCAGCAGATCGTGGGCAGTGTGGTCCGGCAGTTCGTTGAGCATTCGCCGGACTCGATTCTGATCATCGTCTCCAACCCGCTGGATGCCATGTGCCACGTTGCGTTCCACGAGAGCGGTTTCCCCAAGGAGCGTGTGATCGGGCAGGCGGGCATGCTGGATACAGCCCGCTACAAGACCTTCATCGCAATGGAATTGGGCCTCTCCCCCAAGGATGTACACGGGATCGTGCTGGGCGGCCACGGCGACTCGATGGTGCCGCTGCCGCACCATACCTCGGTGTCAGGCATCCCGGTGCTGGAACTGATCGACGAGACTACGTTGGACGGTATCATCCAGCGTACACGCAAGGGCGGCGGCGAGATCGTCGGTCTGCTGGGCTACAGCGGCTACTATGCACCTGCTTCGGCATCCGTCGCGATGGTCGAGTCCATTCTCAAGGACCAGAAGCGCGTAATGCCCTGCGCCTGCTATCTGGAAGGCGAATACGGCTACGAGAACCTGTTCATCGGTGTGCCCGCCGTACTCGGCGCAGGCGGCATTGAGCAGGTCATCGAGATGAACCTCTCCGATGAGGAGAAGGCCATGCTGGACAACTCCGCCAACGCGGTGCGCGCAGTAGTTGACGTGCTGGGCTACGAAGAGTAAGCTCACATCCGAAAGTAAGGATGAAGGGGCACAGGGTCGGCCTGTGCCCCTGTGCTTTGGGAGCCTATGAACCGATCTATTGACCTGACCGAAGGCCAGATCTACGCCGTCACCGATCTCCACGGTGACTGGTATGCCTATGAGCGCTACCGTGACCACTTCTTCCGTCTGTATGAGGCTGAACGGGCGGACCGGCTGCTGTTCCTCGGGGATCTGATCCACGGCTACGACGATCCGGAAGAGGATTATTCGCTGCACATCGTGTGGGATATTATGCAGCTGCAGGAGGCCTATGGCAGCGATACCGTCATGGTGCTGCTGGGCAACCACGAACTGCCCCACATCTACGGCGTGAATCTCTCGCGGGGCGAGGTCTCCTACACACCGCGCTTTGAACACAGTTTGGGTGAATTCCGTGAGCTCGTGATCGCCTTCTTCAAGTCGCTGCCGTTCATCGTCCGGACACGGGGCGGGGTCCTGTTTACACACGCCGGGCCGTCGGCCACCACGGCTGATCCCGGTGTGGCGCAGACCCTTCTGAGCCACTCACACGATATGCTGCTCAACCTTGCTGACCGCATGATCGACGAAACGAAGGTTGTGGAGATGATCGGCAGGATGTTCGGACTGACAGCCGAGCAGTACGACGGCATGGTCTGGCAGCAGTTGGCGGTTGAGTCGCGTGATGATCCGCGCTATTTCGATCTGCTGCGTGGTCTGATTGTCAGCAACCTGGCCGAATGGCCTGCCCTGTGGGATTTCTTCTTCTCGCGCAACGAACAGGGCCTCACACCCCGCGCCTACGAACGGGTGTTGGGCCGCTTCCTCGATGCGTATTCCGCGCCCGGATTTCAGGCGAATGTGCTGGTCAGCGGGCACATCGGCGTGCAGGAGGGGGTCGAGGTCATTTCGGGGTATCAGCTGCGCCTCGGCAGTTGGACTCATGCGCAGCCGCGTGAAGAGGGCAAGTATCTGCTGGTAGATGCCGCCATGCGGGTACAGCGTGCCGCTGATCTGCTGCCGCACGTGCACCCTATGCCCTGATGGCCACCTTCAACCTGCCGCGCAAGATGACCATTCGCGCACACGGCCAGCGTGTGGTGCTCGTGCACAGCCGCCGCGATCGCCCCGAGCATACCCTCATGAAGGCGCTGCTGTGGGCACTCTACCTGCCGGACTACCCGGACGCGAAGATCGAACTGCGCATTGGCGACCGCTACAAGCCCGATGTTGTTGAATTGGATGACTACGGCGAGCCGGTCTTCTGGGCGGAAGCAGGCAAAGTCGGGCGGGATAAGATCCGTTCTGTGGCGCGCCGCTTTCGTGATACACACATCGCCATTGCCAAATGGGATGCGCGCCTGACCCCTATAGAAGCGATTGTCAGTGAGGCCGTTGAGGGCCTTGATCGCACCGCCCCGTTTGACCTCATCCGTTTTCCGCCGGACAGCTACGACCGCTTCATGGGGGATCGTGGCGAGATCACCGTTGACCATACCGGCCTTGAATGGCTGCGCATCGGGGCCTTTAGCTGACCGTCATGTTGTCGATTAGGCGCACATCGCCGAAGTAGACGGCCAGGCTCAGCAGAGCACGATCCACGGGGCCGTGCAGCTCCTCCAAGGTGTCCGGGTCAGCCACGCTGATGTAGTCGATCTGCGCCAGCGGCTCGGATTCGATCCGGGTCTTCATCCAGGATCGAAGGATCTCAGCCTGGTGCTCGCCCGCTTCCCAAGCGCGCACTGCCTCGGACAGCGCCCGGTACAGGACCGGTGCTGCTGCGCGCTGTTCCTGTGTCAGCAGGACATTGCGACTGCTCATCGCCAGGCCGTCCGCTTCGCGCACCGTTGGGCAGACGACGATCGCGATATCCATGGAGAGGTCCAAAACCAGCCGCCGCACCGCAGCAGCCTGCTGCGCATCCTTCTGCCCGAAATAGGCGCGCGTGGGCCGCACGACATTGAACAGCTTCGTGACGATTGTCGTGACCCCCTGTAGGTGGCCGGGACGGTGTTCGCCTTCCAAGCGGCGCGTGACTGCCTGCACGTCCACCACGGTCTGGAAGCCCGGCGGGTACATCTCCGCCTCGTCCGGAGTCCACACCACATCGACCCCTTCCGCGTTCAGCAGGTCCGCGTCGCGCTCAACTGTGCGCGGGTACGCTTGCAGGTCGCTCTGCCGCTCGAACTGCATCGGATTGACGAAAATGCTCGCCACCACCCTGTCGTTCTCCGCGCGTGCCCGCCTCACCAAGGAAAGGTGACCCTCATGCAGGGCACCCAATGTCGGCACGAAGCCCCAGCTCAGCTCAGGTTCTGCCCGGCGCACCGCCCGCATGGCCTGTATCGGGGTGATAATCTCCATCAGTCGCTCCTCATCTCCTCCAAAGCCCGCACCAGCCGGTACAGCATCGCGTTGACCGGCACGTGAACACCCGCACGGTCTGCTCGTTTGACCACCGCCCCATTGATCGCCTCGATCTCGGATTGTGCGCCGCGTTCAACATCTTGCAGCATGCTGGCCCGGTTGGGCGCTGTATCCCGTGCGACCTGCTCCGGCAGGCCGCGGACGTCGCCCACTGCGATGCCGAGCGCGGCAGCCGTTTCACCCACTTCATCGGCGGCCTCGCGCATCAGATGGCGGGTATTCTCCGAGCGCAGCAGATCGCCGTTGGGCACCCGCAGCAGCGCCGCCAGCGGATTGATCGCCGCGTTGACAGCCAGTTTGCGCCACACGATGCGCTCAACGTTGTCTTCGATGACGGTCCGCAGCCCGGCCCGGTTGAACAGGTCTGCCAGCGGTTCGATGCGTGGGTTCGCGCTTAGCGTGGTGGTGCCCTGCCCCCCAACGCGGACCACACCCGGTTCGATCATGGCGGCGCCCTGTGTGGTCACCCCCTGCACAGCCTGTCCATCGCCGAGGGCTTCCGCCAGGATCTCACGGTTGCCCAGGCCGTTTTGCAGCGTGATCGCGACCCCGCCCGGCGTAAGATGGGCCGCTGCTATGGCCGCTGCTTCCGGTGTGCGCGGTGCCTTGGTGAGGATCAGCGCAGCATCGACGGTGCCGTCAAGCTGGTCGGGGTGGACGGCTCTCAGGGCACGGTGGGTTTCCCTCCCGTCCGTTTCTATCACCCGCAGCGGGCCGGCCGCCAGCGCCTCCAGCTGAGCCTGCCACCGCCCGGCGAGCACCACATCGGCATGCGGGGCCAGCCGCGCCCCAAACAGCGACGCCATCGCCCCTGTGCCCGTTATGAGGATCCTCACCCGAATTCCTCGCGCAGGACCTCCCATACATCGTCCGGTATGCTGAACCCATGCGCGTCGTC
>JAADYX010000290.1 GCA_010092885.1 Chloroflexota bacterium
ACCACCGGCACGATCAGCCCGTCGTCGATGGCGGTGGCCATACCGATGTGGACATCGCGGTGCAGCAGCACGCCCTCGTCGGTCCAGCGGCTGTTGACCATTGGGTGTTCGCGCAGGGCTTCGGCGGCGGCCGCCATGAAGTACGCGGTAAACGTCAGGTTGACCCCGCGCGCGGCGAAGTCGGCTTTGTTGGCGGCCCGGTGGGCGACCACCGCGGTCAGATCCGCCTCGAAGACGGTGGTCACGTGTGGTGCGGTCTTCAGCTTGCTCTCGACCATGTGCTCGGCGATCAGGCGGCGCATGCGGCTCAGCGGCACGATCTCGCCGGGCTGCCCGGCGGGCGGCGGCGCGCTGTGCTGGTGGTCGGTGGGTGCAGCGGGCCGCGGCTGTGCGACCGGTGTGCGCGGGGCTTCGGGGGCGCGCGGCGCGGCGGGCACAGCCGCGCTCGTGTCACGCTGCTGGACGTAAGCCAGGATGTCCTTCTTGGTGACCCGGCCGTAGCGGCCTGTGCCCTCGATGCGGGTAATATCGACGTTGTGCTCAGCCGCGATGCGGGCCACCACCGGTGACACGCGCGTGCGGCGGTCATCGCCGTTGGTGCTGCCTGCCTGTGGCGCGGCGGCAGGTGCGGACTGCGGTTCAACCTGAACCGGCGCGCCCCCGGCGGGCACGGCCTCTTCCTGCCCGATGCGCGCGATCACGGTGCCGACATCGACCGTCTCGCCTTCCGGCACGAGGATCTCCAGCAGGGTGCCGGAGGCCGGGGCGGGGATCTCGGTGTCCACTTTGTCGGTCGCAACTTCCAGTAGGGCGTCGTCCTTGTTGATTGTTTCGCCCGGTTGTTTGAGCCAGCGGGTGATCTCGCCTTCGATCACACCCTCGCCCAGTTCGGGCATCACCACTTCAGTGGGCATGGTGTCTCCTTCATAAGTGGGTGTCTGCGGTAGCCTCATCTTACCACAGGTGGTAACCAGATGCCGCATACGGATTGCGGGAACACCCACCGGATTGCGCACGTCCTATTAGCAGACACATAACCAAAGGAGTCCTCTCCATGAAACGCTTGATCATCGTCCTGGCCATCGCGCTAGGGGTGGCCGCCTGTGAAGTCACAACACCGCTTCTGACGCCGTCGCAGGGCAGCTCTGTCTCAACGGCTGTGCTGCCGACGCTCGACCCTGTGCTCAACGCGGACGCCCAGCAGTACGCCGAGGATTTTGGTGTGCCGCTGGAAGAGGCCGCGCGCCGCATGCAGATCCAGCAGCAGACCAGCACCCTGATCGACCGCCTGCAGGCTGACTACCCCGATACGTTCAGCACGCTGTGGTTTGAGCACGAGCCCGAATTCCGCGTGGTGATCGGCTATACGGACGGCGACGCCAGCCAGTTCGATCCGCTGTTGGCCGGCCTGCCCTACGCCGCCGATGTGGAGCCGCGCCTGATGGCCCTTAGCGAGCAGGAACTCGCCGATATTCAGCGGGAAACCCTCGACGCGCTGAGGGCGAATGGGATCCCCATTGGCAGCGCATGGGTCGATATCCTTGAGCAGCAGGTGGGCATCACGGCGGGCAACCCGGATCTGCTGCGCGAGGCCGTCGCCGCAGCGGGCATCGAGCTGCACGAGGCCGTCGTGGTGCAACCCGCCAACCCGGACTACATCCCGCCGAGCAACGAGGGCTACGTCCTTGAGGAGACCACACCGGAGGGCCAGCCCATCCTCCTGATTGTGGATGCGCCCGCCGATGCCTTTCCGCTGGCAGGGCTTGAGGGCACGCTCACCCTCGATGAGGCCGGCTGCCTGCGCATCGGTGGCCTGGTGGCCGTGTGGCCCAACGGCACGACACTCACCATCAGCGCGGATGTGATCGAGGTGGTCAGCTATGATGGCAGTGTGCTCGGCCGGGTGGGTGACCCCATCGTGGCGAGCGGTGGCACCGGCCCAGCAGAGCACTTTGCGGAGCGTATCCCCGGGTACCCGGCGGACACCTGCCCCGGCGATATATGGTCCGCCTCACCGCAAACGGCTCCGGTGGACTGAGGGCAAGCCCCACCCCTTCAGTTCGATCCCACCTGCTCGCGGATGAACTGCGCGATCTGCGCGACGGCCCGGCGGCTTTCCGGCATGTGATCGGTGAAGCTCTGGAAGACGTGCCACATCCACGGCCATACGGACAGATCCGCGGTGCCGCCCGCCGCCCGGATCGCCGCCGCGGCCCGCTGCGCGGCACTGAGCAGGATCTCGTGGTCGCCCACCTGGATCAACACGGGCGGCAGGCCGCTCAGGTCGGCGTACAGCGGGGAAACCCGCGGATCGGCGGCGGGGGTCTCGCCGTGGTACATCGCTGCGCCGTTGGCCACCGCCTCGGGCCGCAGCCATGGATCGCGGCGTTTGCGCGTTCGCAGTGACTCGCCGGTGGCCGCCAGATCGGTCCACGGGGAAAGCAGCACCACGGCGGCGGGCGGCGGCAGACCGGCCTCGGGTAGGTGGGCCACCAGCGCGAGGCTCAGGCCGCCCCCGGCGCTGTCGCCCATCACGACGATCCGCGCGGGGGCATGCCCCTCATCGAGCAGCCAGCGGTAGGCGGCCAGCGCGTCGTCGAACGCCGCCGGGAAGGGATGCTCCGGCGCGAGGCGGTATTCGGGCAGCAGGGCCGGCATGCCCGCCTGCTGCGCGACATACCCCACCAAGTATTGGTGTGAGATGATGCTGCCCGCCACGTACGCGCCCCCATGCAGATACAGGATCACGCCGGATGGTTCGCCCGGCGGGGTGATCCACAGGGCCGGCATGCCCGCGACGGTCAGGTTGTGGGTCTGGGTGCCCTCCGGCATGGATCCGCGCCGCCCGGCGTCATCCAACCCCTGCCGGATCGTCTCAACGGCGACTTCATGGTGCAGCGGCGGGGCCATCAACGGGAAGATCAGGCGGTAGAAGAGGCCTTGTAGGCTGGGCATATGGGGTTCTCCAGATGGTGGGTGGGCTGTGCGGCCCCTATGATACGCGCGATTCGCGGGGATGTGCCACACGCCGGGGCTCAGAGCCATGCCCGCAAGCGAGGAGGGGACGCTTTACCCCGCGCCCGGGGGCGGGGGGGGGGCGGGGGGGGGGGGGCGGG
>JAADYX010000291.1 GCA_010092885.1 Chloroflexota bacterium
ACCGGTGAGAGCGCCACCCGTTGGCCATCAGCCCGAGCCTGCCACCCGGGGAAATACAGCACCGGCAGCCCGATCGCCGCGTCCTCCCCCACGCTGATCCGCCACGTCTGCCGGTGCACCCCAACCGCGACGCGCTCCGCCGTGCCCGTCCCGCTCAGGAATTTGGCACGCGGCGGCTGCCCCATCAGGATGTCTGAACTGTACGGGCGCGGCTGTGTCCAGCGCGGCAGGTACTCATAGCGGATGGTCGTGCCGATGTTGCCGGTGAAGGCCTCATACCACTGCAAACGCTGCGGCGTGATGTCCGCCTCCGTGATCCCGATGAAATCGAGACGCAGGGCACCCAATCCCGCAGCGCCGATCAGCAGAGCGGGTGCCACCGCCGCAGCGATCCGGGCCGTGCGCCCGGCGAACAGATCCACCAGAGCGGCTGTCACCGCTGCGGTGAACAGGGCCTGCACACTGAGGAACCGCCATGGGAACTGTGCAAAGGGCAGCAGCGGCAGATTGGCCCACAGCGGTTCGCTCAGGGGCGTGATCATCAGCGTGCTGAGCGCCAGCCCACCCAGCAGAAAGCCGTCGCGCCACCAGCTCTGCTCACGCACCATGCGGACCGCTGTCGCAGCCGTGCCCAGCCCCGTCAGCACTGCCTGAACCAACCCCATGCTGAAGGGATTGTCAGCAGGCGCATAATCAAACAGAAGCCGCGGCTGCACCAGATCCGCTGTGCGGAAGTGCGTCCCGTAGAAGAAGAACCCGGTTGTCTGTTCGTCCAGCTGCACAAAGCCCGTCTCCGCGAGGGCAGGCAGCCAGACCCACGCCGCGAGTGCCAGCCCGAGCACGCCGCCTGCCGCCAGCCCGAGCAGGGTGCGCGGGGCCGGTTCCTTGCGGTGGGCCAGCCCACAGCCCACCGCGTAGACCGCTACGAAGGGCGCAAACAGCAGCGCGGAGACGTTGTGTGTCATGACCAGCGCACCGAATGCCAGCCCCACCAGCGCGATCCGGCGTGCGGTTGGGCGTTCGGCGGCGGCATGCAGGCTCAACAGGATCAGCGGATACCACGCCATCGCCCAGAACTCCGAGAGCGAGTCACCGCGCACGTAGACATTCACCAGGTGGAACGGGGTCACCGTGTAGGCCGCGGCGGCGAGTGCCGCGGTCCACGCCCTCTCTGTGATGCGGCGCACCCACCCGTACATGCCGAGGGCCGCCACCACAAAGCCCATCAGCTGCACGATCTTCAGGCTCACGACCGTCGAAAAGCCGAGCAGGCGCAGCAGCGCCGCGAAGTAATAGGGCAGGGCCGCGTAGTAGTTGAAGAACGGATACCCCAGGCCGTAAGCCGCATCGGGCATCCAGCGCACCGGGAACACACCGTCACGCAGACCGGCGGTCAGCTGGTGCACCCGCATCAGCAGAAAGGGGCTGTCACCCCCGGCCCGTGTGTTGAGAAAACCCGCGTTCAGCAGAAGCGGGGCGGCCGCCACCAACGCGATGCCGACAGCAAACAGGAGCGAGACGATCTCGCTCCTGTTGTTTGGCTTGGGGGTCATCTCAGACGGTTTGGTTGCGCCGCATGATGAAGAAGAACACGGCCACACCAATGCCACCCAACACCAGGATCACACCGCCCGCGGCCACCAGCGCGATCACGATGGGCGGCAGGTTGGGCCCGTCCGCGCTGTCCTCAACCGTCTCGGCACTGTCAGCGCCCGCTGTGCCGAACTCGCGCTGCACGCTGTCGCCAGCGCTGATCTCCACCAGATCGGTCTGCGGAGTCGTCGGCGTGAGATCATCGTTGATCCACTGCAGCTGGTAGCTGCCCGGCTCCAGATCGGTGAAGCAGTGCGGTTCGTTGACCCCATCCGTGATGTACGTACCAACCGTCTCCGTGCCGTCGTTCACCGCGAAGTTCACACCAGCCACCGGTCCCTCACCCGGATCGCGTGAGCCGCTGCCGTTGGCATCATCGTAGGCCAGCACACAGATCGTGCCCGCCCCGGATGCCTCGTCTTCCGGGGGCGCTTCTGTCACTTCGGCGGCCTCGGTCGGTTCGGGCGTCTCTTCAGCCGGGGCTTCTTCGGTTGGGGCCTGCGTCGGCTCAGTTTGCCCCGCCGGGATGATCGTCAAGCGCTGGCCGACCGTAATAATGTCGGAGGTGAGGTTGTTGAGCTCCCGGATGGTCTCCAATGACACATCGCCGTAGACTTCGTCATAGCTCACCCAGATCCCCGTCAGAGTCTCCCCGGTGTTCACCACGTGTACCACAGACCCGTCAGCCGCTGGTGTCACCACCGGAATGGAGCCCACCGGCACGCCGCCGCCAGGAGCGGGCGTGTTGGTCGGCTGGGGGGCTTCCGGGTCGTGTTCACCGTCTTCTTAGTCTTCGCCCTCGCCAGCGTCGGCCCCCTGGACCAGCGCGGGGTTATGCCAGTAGGTATCGTTGCGCGGGTTGCACCAGTTGGGCCGCGCGATCAGCCACACCGTGATGCGGTTGGAGGTCGCGGTGGCCGTCACCTCGAACTGGCTGTAGGCATCCATGGGGAATTGGTCCGGCGACCACACGATGCTCTCGTCGTTCGGGCTTTCGCCGCCGTTGGGATCAATGCCGACGCGCATCACGGTGAAGTCGTCGGAGCCCGACATGTCACGGTCGGAGGCCGACCAGGAATAGCCGTACGCGTTAAGACGATAGGTCGCGCCGCTGGTCACATCCACTTCCTGGTACAAGCCTGCCGTATAGCCCAGGTCCACACCCCAATAGCTGGCCGCCACCGCCCCCGACTGCACCCGGATGGGGTCGGTGTTGGCGTTATAATTCGGGGCAAGCGTGCGGCAGGGATCAGGGTCGCCGCTGGCCAACCACCAGGGTGCCCAACCGTTGGGCACCGAACGCTCGGTTTTGCCCTCGTGGTTGTAAAAGCCGCCCTCAAAATCGGGGTTGGTCAGCAGATTGCCGCTCTGTGCCTGCGGGGCAGCCAGAGCAGGCACAACCGTCAGCATGGTGACTGCCGCCGCCGTGACCACTATATTCAATAAAGCGCGTTTCTTCATGCCATCATCCTAAGGTTACTCTACACTGAGCGCAGTCGATCATACCGCGCCTACGGATCCGTGCCAAACCCATCAGGCTCAAAGCCCGTGAGCGCGTACACTTCATCCAGCCAGAAGCGGGTATCCTCGTAGTCGGCACGCCACAGGGCCACCCGGGCCCGGTCCACCGCGAAGTAAGCGCGGTGCATCAGCGGGCTGCCGTCGTATAGACTGAAGACGTACGCATAGGCCTGCCGCACTTCCGCCGTGTAATCGACCAGTGCCTGCGGGTCCGTCTCAAGGTCGCCGCTCCCGAGAGCGTCGAGCCACGCTGCGTTCAACTGCGCCAGCGACTCCCCATAGATGCCGACATAGTTCGACGTGGGGTAGAGCCGTGCCAGCCGCTCGATGTCGTATTCAGCAGCCAGCCAACCGACAAAACACGCACTGCCGAAGTAGCTGTACCGGTGCCGGATGTGGCCCTCAAACTGCCGGAAATCCGTCTCGATGGCGGCCATGGAAGGCAGTTCGCCCGCCTCGTACGCAGCCAGACACAGCTGATCATAAGGCAGGTAGCCGCCCTCTTCCAGCATGGCCTGCCCCACATAGGTCGCCAACCCCTCCGAGAGCATCGTGGAGGTCGGTGCGCCCCATGTGCTGCGTGCCACCATGTGCGTCAGCTCATGGGTGACCAGGTAGGCGGTATCGGCCTCATCCCCGCTGCCGTCGTATAGAATGAACAGCAGCCCCTCGCGTGTGCTCAGCCCCCGCAGATGCGCATTCGGGTACTCGAACAGCGTGCCCGCCAGGTAGATATCAAACGGGCGGTCCATGGTCACACCGAGCATTTCCTCAACGTGGGCCAGCGACTCGTCGAGCAGTGTCAGCGCCTCACCAAAGAACTGATCGGCGTAAGTGCCCGGCTGGTAATGCACCGTAAAGCGTGGATGCGTGTACGTCAGTGGATAGTTCTGCGCCAGGTCACCGACCAGTGTGGAACGCGGCCAGTCGGCGAGCACCGGCCCATCGAGGTTGTCCGGCAGCGGTTCCAGCGTTGGTGTGGGCGGCAGGGCCGGGCCCTCCACGCCGGGGATCCGCAGCCGCTGCCCGGCGATCAGGCTGTTCGGGTCGGTGATGCCGTTCGCGTCAAGGATGAGATCCGGGTTCACGCCGTACAGTTCAGCGATGCTCGTCAGGCTCTCGCCGAACCGCACCTCGTGGAACACGCCCAGGCCGCCCTGCGGGGTGGGGATGACCAGGACCTGCTCGGCCTGCACCACACTGTCCAGCGTGAGGTTGTTGGCCTCCAGCAGCGCGATCAGATCGATGCCATACCGTTCGGCGATCACAGCCGGCGACTCGCCCTCCTGCACGACATGCTCCACCTGATCCGGCTCAACGGTCAGCGCCACAAAGGGATCGGGCGTGGCGGTTGGCACAGCGGGTGACGCGGTCGGAAAGACGATCGCCAGCCCTTCCACTGTAGGCGGCGTGAGCGCCGCTTCCGGCTGCGGTTGGTTAGCCGTCAGCATGGAAAGGCCCAGCGCAAACAGCACGCTCATAACGCCGAGCACCCCCAGCGTCACAACGGCGATGGTGATCTCACGCGGCCCTATTGTAATGGATGGTTTCTCTTGCATAGCGACTCCGGGGCGCAGTGTAGTGCATCATGCCGGAGCGCGCTAGAAGAGCTAAACGCGGCGGGAAGCCCGGAATGTGTTCGTCGCTACCCGCCCGCCGTAGGGGGGATGAGCGTCAGCGAGTCCCCTTCCTCGATGACAGTATCCATGCCGTTGAGCCATTCGATGTTGCGCCCATTGACAAAGATATGCACCAGGCCGGAAAGGTTGCCGTGGTCGTCGAGCATTTCACCGGCCAGCGCCGGGCTCACACGGCTGATCGCCGCCGTCAGGTCGTGCACCGTGCCGGTGTCAAACGGAACATCTAACCGCGATGTACCGGCCACATCGCGCAGGGTTGCCAGAAGCTTGATTGTACGCATGCGGAACCTCAATATGTCAAGACAGTCGTACGAGGGATTTCTACAATTATAGGTCCAATTTGGTGGGTCTGGCAAGGGTCACCTCGCGCGGGCCTTCCTCGCCGCCGTTGACGGGGACGAGGGAGGTGATGATGGGCGATTTTGTGGCTTTTGAGGCGAATGCGTGTGCGGTGTGCGGCGCACGCAGCGGATGCGTGCCAAAGACGAACGGCTGGTCCGGCAAGTCCGGTTGGGGAGGCTGCACCGAGTGTAGCGGGTGGAGCGGATCCCGTGGGCAGAGGGCGATCCGGTGGTGCGCCTGCGGCAGGCGAGCCCGGTCTACGAGCCGGAACCGCCTATCGATTGGGC
>JAADYX010000292.1 GCA_010092885.1 Chloroflexota bacterium
GCGACGAGGATCTCGGCTGCCGCCTCAAAAGCAATCCCATACAGACAGTGCAGGTGTTTGGCAAGGCCTTCACGCAGTTCGAACAGGCCAGAGTTGGATGTGTAGCCAGTATGCCCTGCCTGCAGTGAGCTGATGCCCGCCTGCATTAGGGCCGGTGGAGTTACAAAGTCCGGTTCGCCGATGCCCAAGGAGATGACATCGTCCATGGTCGCAACGATATCAAAGAACTTGCGAATGCCGGAGGGTGGGATGCTCTTTACCCGGTCAGCCAGAAAGTCACGCATAAGACCTCAATCAAAGTCGATGGACGATTTGTCGCCCACGTTGAGCGTTTTAAAATGACCACTCACGGAGGCGTCCTGCCCGACGAGCGACTGGCTCAGCATGACATTCTGGACACGAGCGCCCTCGTTGATGATCGAATTGCGGATGACGCTGTTGCTAATGTGGCAGCCTGCTGAAATCGTGGCGTGCGGCCCGATGATAGCGTTCTCGATGACGGCATCAGGGTGGATGTGTACTGGCGAGATAATCGTTGTGCCGCTCCCCTTGTGCTCGCCGTTGGTCGCTGCGCCGTTTTCTAAAAGAAAGCGGTTGGTGGCGAGCAGTGTGTCGGGTTTGCCGCAGTCCAGCCAAAACTCGACCGGAGCCGATATCAGACGAGCACCGTCGTCGATCATGATCTGGAAAGCATCGGCGATATAGTACTCGCCCTTGGTCTGTTTGTCCGATTCGATCTGTTCTTCGATGGCGGCAATCAGCCTCTCGGATTCCCTTAGATAGTAGAGACCAACTACCGCACTGCGATGCTTGTCGGTGTCGGGTTTCTCGATGAAGTCTGTGATAATGCCATCGTCGTTGACGACAATTACCCCGAAACTGCTTGGGTCATCAACCTCCATGGCGTAGATCACGCCGTCCTTATCAGTATCCTGGATAGGGCTCAGATCAGCCTTAAAGATGGTGTCTGAGAAAAGGACAACAGCCGGACCCTGCAAATACTCCTTGGCAAGGTGAATGGCATGCGACTGGCCGAGCATCTCCTCCTGCACCACAAAGTGCGCCTTGATGTCGTGGTTATCCCGGATGTAGGCTTCGATCTGGTCGCCGAGGTAGCCAACAATGAAGATGTACTCGTCGATTTCCAGTTCGTCCAGTGAGTCGATGACATGCTTGATCAGCGGCTGTCCGGCGACATTCACCAGGGGTTTGGGGCGGCTGTAGGTGTGGGGCCGCAGACGTGTTCCATAGCCAGCCATAGGGATAACGACTTTCATAAGGAAGATGCTCCTTCACTGCTATTATGAGACTAAAGCGGTATACTCAACCACACTCGGCTGGACATGGAAAGGGAAGGGTATAGACGATGGAATTCACCGGTGTTGAGCAGATTATCTTGCGGGTGAAAGGTAAGTTGCCACGCCTGTTGTTCATCCTGTCTGGCCCATCCGGTGTGGGTAAGAATACCATCATCAAGAAATTGCTGGCAAACCACCCCGACTCCGTGGCGCGTGTGCGAACCTACACAACCCGTGAACGCCGCGAGGGTGAGGTTGAGGGAGACCAGTATTACTTTGTCTCCCACGACGAATTCCGCCGGTTGGCCCGTGAGGGTCATCTGATGGAAGCGGATGCCGATACCGTGGGCCATGATGTTTATGGGTTGGGCGATCTATACAGCATGCCAGCCGATCCATTTGAGGGTGTGCCGGAAGACACCCATCTGGTGATTGCAGAGGTCGATATCCATGGCATGCGGCGGCTGAAGGAGCGCTATCCGCAGGCGATTGCGATCTTTGTAACAGCACCGCCTTCCGTGCTGGTCGAGCGCATCCATGGGCGCTTGGACGACAAAATGGATGCCGACTCACTGACGCAGCGCATGGAGACCGCCCGTGAACAGATTCAGGCGGCATCCGAATTTGACTATGTGATCGTCAACCGGGAAGGTCATCTTGCCGAGGCCGTCGAGGCGGTCGAACGCATTATCGAGGTGGAGCGGATGCGTGTCCGTGAGGGCGTTGACCTGCTTTCAATCATGCCGGATGACGAGTTCAATGCCGCCATCAACTCCTGATCCGATCAAGCTGTCGATCTTCAATCATCTGTTTGCCTCGGTCGCCGAAGAGATGGGTGTCACCTTGGGGCGAACGGGCTACTCTCCCAACATCAAAGAACGGCGCGATTACTCGTGTGCTGTGTTTTTGGGCGATGGCCGTATGCTCGCACAGGCAGCCCATATCCCGGTACACTTGGGTGCCATGCCTGAGTCGGTGCGAGCGGCAATTGAAGCGTGTGAGCCCTTCCACCCTGGCGATGTGATTATCCTCAACGATCCCTATCTGGGTGGAACCCATCTGCCGGATATTACACTTGTCTCACCCGTCTTCTTTGATGACGACCTGGCGTTTTTTGTCGCGTCGCGAGCCCATCATGCGGATATCGGAGGGATGTCGCCCGGGTCGATGCCTGTCGCGACGGAGATCTACCAGGAAGGGATCATCATTCCGCCGGTCAGGTTGGTACGTGCCGGCGAACTTCAGGAGGATCTGCTGGCTCTGATCCTGCGCAATTCACGCACGCCGGAGGAGCGGCAGGGCGATCTGGCCGCACAACGTGCCGCGCACCGGATCGGAGAACGGCGGTTGGGTGAACTCATCGAGCAGTACGGGCTGGCAGAGGTACAGGCTCAGGCAGAGGGTCTGTTGACTTACGCGGAACAGCTCATCCGGGCCGAGATACGCACCATTCCGGATGGTGCGTACGTGTTCAGGGACATGCTCGACGACAGCGGCATCACCAACGATCCGCTGCCTGTTCAGGTCACGGTGACAGTTGCCGGAGACCAGATCACGGTTGATTTTGCTGGTACCGCCGACGCAGCCGCCGGCCCAATGAATGCTGTGCGAGCGATAGCTTCTTCGGCGGTGATGTATGTGCTGCGCACCCTTGCCAGTGACGATCTACCGATGAACGCCGGTGTGTTTGCACCGGTAGATATCGTTGTGCCTGCTGGCAGCCTGCTCGATCCTGGCCCGCCTCACGCCGTCGCCGGGGGGAACGTAGAGACCTCGCAGCGTGTGGTCGATGTGCTCTTCGGAGCATTGGCACAGGCTCTGCCGGATCGTGTTCCTGCAGCCAGCCAGGGCACTATGAACAACTTTTCCTTGGGCGGAATCCATCCGGGAACGGGCCAAGTCTTTGCGTACTATGAAACAATCGCCGGAGGTGCGGGAGCGGGCCCACATCAGGACGGTGCTTCGGCGGTGCAGGTTCATATGACGAACACGGCCAACACACCCATTGAGGCGTTGGAAATGGCGCTCCCTATCCGGGTTGAGCGGTTTGGGATACGCACCGGATCAGGTGGAGCCGGGCACTATCGCGGCGGGGATGGATTGGTGCGCACAGTGACATTTCTTGCCCCAGCGCGCGTGACTATTCTGAGTGAGCGCAGACGGCGTGGCCCCTACGGATTGGCAGGCGGCAGCAGCGGTACACCCGGACGCAACCTCCATATTGGGCTGGATGGGGTCGAAACACAACTGCCCGGCAAAGTCTCGCTGGACGTGCAGCCGGGCGAGCAGATCCGCATTGAGACGCCGGGCGGTGGCGGGTGGGGTCAGTAGGAGCCGCTGCTGCGTGAACGCTTCATCTGTTCGAAGGCTCTGTCAATCGGATCCTTGTAGCCGCGATCGCCTTTCTGATTGAACAGATCGCCCATGCGAGCTTCGATATCGCGGTTCAGATCCAGTGCATCTTCCACCACAAGCATCAGAGCATCGCCTTCCGTGGTGAACATGAACCGGCTCCACAGGCGGCGCAGCAGGGTTGGCTTGATGGGCCAGGACTTCATATCCACGGCGGTGGCACTAAACCCCTCCAGTGGAGAAATGAGCGCCCGGTCACGCCCGCGCAGCTTTTCCAGTGGATACTGAGCCCCAACCTGTACCAGCCTGATCTGGCGAATGCGTTTGTAAGCCACATCCATACGGTACAGCCCAGCCTTGACGCGAAGGGTCTTCTCACGCGCCTGCACGTAGCTGGTACGGCTGATGAGAATCGTGACGAATACGATTAGCAGGCAGGCTGCAATGATGATCCCTAAAAGCAAACGCTGCGACCACATGGTCATCAGCAGGTCAAGGCCTTCGGCTTCTACAAGCCCTGATTGGGCCAGCCAGCCCAACGCCAACAGCAGCGTAACCATTAGAATGATGAGGATGGGTGTGGTTCGCAGCCGCTTGCCGAGCCTGTAATAGACGATCAGACGATGCTTTTTTCCGGCACGTTTACGTGTCATGGTTGGATTCCTTCGAGCAGGTGTGTGGGTTCATTATACTAACCCGCGCCCGCAGGAGGCTTGCGTTTTGCTAACAGTCTGCGCTGGCTGAACCAGTCACCGGTAGGGTGAAGGCGAATGTGGTGCCAACGCCTTTCTCGCTTTCCACAATGATTTCACCGCACTGCATCTCGATCAGGTTCTTAGTGATGGTCAGGCCAAGACCGGTGCCCGGCTGGTCGCGGACATGCCGATCTTCGGCGCGCCAGAACTTCGTAAAGAGGTTGGAGACCTCCTCCGGGCTCATGCCGACACCAGTGTCTGACACGGCACAGCGCACGAACTCACCTTCTTGAACCGCGTGGATCGTGATTGTGCCGCCGTTGGGCGTGTACTTATACGCGTTGCTAACCAGATTGGTAAGGATCTGCTCCAGGCGTTTGGGGTCAGCCTGAACTGATGCCAGGTCGGCGGCTATATCAATAACGACTTTGTGTTCACGCTCTTCGATCTGCGCATTGAGGCTGGCCAGCACACGGTCAAGGGTTTCGGCAATGTGCACTTCTGGCGAGATATCCAGCTTGAGCCGGCCCGATTCAATGCGAGCGATGTCACTGAGATCGCTGACAAGAATGGCCATGCGTTCTACGTTGTTTAGGATGGTCTCCAGATAGCGGCGCTGCCGGTCCGTGAGGTTTTCAGCGACATGCAGCATATCCGAGTAGCCGCGGATGGCCGTCATCGGCAGGCGCAGCTCATGGGTAACCACGGAGACGAATTCGGTTTTGGCCTGGTTGGCTGCCTGCACCTTGAAATACAGTTGGGCGTTTTCAATGGCAATCGCGGCGTGGTCGGCAAGGCGCATTACGAAGTCATGAGCTTCCAGATTGAAGGGTTGGTTGTCATCGCGGTTAAGAGCGATGACACCGATAATCCGGCCTTCACGTTGGATGGGAACCGCCAGGCTGCCGGGTTCCTCGGGCATTTCCCCTGTGAGCATGGAGGAAACCGTCGCCGGGGTTTCGCCGTACTGGGCCACCACCGTGGTCTTGCCCTCCTCAAGGTCGATCAGGCCGATGGCCCCATTGTCCGCACCCGTCACGCGGATCGCCCAGCTTAACGTGAGATCCATGACCTGGGCGAAGTCGAGGGTTTCGTTGAGCTCGCGGTCAATCTGCTGCATCATGGAAAGCTCCATGACACGGGCTTCCAGTTCTTCATCGGTCTGGGTAAACAGGCGGGCGTTTTCAATAGCGATGGCTGCCTGAGCCGCAAACGCCGAAAGCATCTCCAGATCGGCTTCATCGAATACGCCGCTGCGGATGCGATTGTCCACGTAGACCACACCGATAATCTTGCCACGTGCACGCAGCGGCACACACTGGATGGACCGCAGACTGTGGGCGACCACACTCGCTTGGGCAGCAAAGCGCGGATCCTCGACGGCGTTGGTCGTCACAACCTGATCGCCGGTGCGGGCCACCTCAGTGACAACGCTGTTGCTGTACGCGAACTCCTGCTCGGAGAGGGTCTCCTGCTTAATATTGCGGGCAACCTTGACCTCAAGCTCCTGAGTCTCGTCGTTGAACAGCATCAGGAAGCCGCGCTCAGCGTCGGTGAGCTGGATGATGGAGTCCATCACCTGGTTGAGCACTTCGTTGATGTCAAGTGATGAGCCGAGCACACTGCTGACCTCGTAGAGCGCACCCAACTTCTCCTGTTGGTCGCTGCTGCTCTGCTGTTCGGCGACTAGCTCAAGCAGGCTGCCGAGGTCAGTGAGGCGGTCCATCCAGAAGTCCGACTCAATCATGCCAGCCTCAAGCTGGCTCTTCAACAATGTAATGGTTTGGCGAGCGCTGGCGATCTTAGTACTTAGTTCCCGGCGGCTGGGCCTGGATGTCATGCTTTTATCCTTACCCTCAAGATGCTTGCCTCTATTGTATGCTAAATTCGAAATGGGGCTACTTTCATGTCCCCGATCATTTCAACCCCACCCATTCCTGAAGGATGTCATCAATCACATTGAAGTAGAACCACAATCCGCCCGTCAATCCAGCCAACGCGAGCAGAACAGCCCACATCATGCGGACATTGCCATTCAGAAACGAATCGAGAAACCCGCTCTGAGGGTTGAGCAGTACATGATTGAAGGCGAAAGCGATCGGCACAAAGAGCAGGATCCACACGAATTTGTTCCATTTGAAGATGACCCGCCCACTGCCATAGGCGAGGGGCAGCGCAGTGAAGAACGCTGTCTCCAGCGCAACCATCCACAGCAGCAGGCTCGTGTTTTGAACGCCGCTCACAATCCCGCCGATTGCCTGGGCGACTCGTTCTTCGATGGGGGCGTCTATGAACGAGAGAGTCAGGCCGCTGATAACCCAACCGGCGATGCCGACAAACAGAATCGCCGCAACAGTCCACATAGCAAGGGTGACCTCCCGCCGTTCACGTTTTTCAGCGGGAATTTCGACATCCGCTCCACCCGGCACACCAAAGGCGATTCCGGGCGTCAACGCAAACACACGCGATACACCGACCGTCAGAAGGGCGATGAGCAGAGAGAAGGGGTAGAGATTGAAACTGGACCGTGCCTTCCACAGGCGACCGAGCACACGTCGCACGATGTCCCCGGCAAAACTGACGATACCGACACTGAACGCCATCGTAACCGCGAGCAGCGCCCCCTGCCTCGTGAAGATCGAGGTTCCTTCCTCCAGAAAGGCAAAGAGAATGCCATACACAGCCAGGATCACAACGACGATGGGAAGAGTCAGACAGCCCTGTTGAATGGCCCGGTTGGCACTCCACGTGGCGAAGTCGGCTATCTTCGGCAGGAGCTGGTCCACCCGGTAGGCGCGCAGCCAGGCTTGAATACGCCCCTGTTCCTCGGCAAGCATATCGTCCAAAATGGTAATGCAGCTGCCGAAGATGAGAGCCATGATGACAGCGAGGAAGACATTCGTTGCGATAATGGGTGGCTCAACTGAGACTTGTTGGGGAGTCGGTATCTCGGCGGCAAGCGGGCGGATGTTGACCTCGTTGCGCAGCGGCACCGATTCGCCTGGCAGCAGTGTCTGCGGTAAGCCGAAACGCGGTTCGTTCTCTTCCGTATCTGCAGCAGCTTCGCCAGGCAGGCCACCGCCAGTCTGCAGCGAGGGGGGTTCAGGCAGGCCGGGGAAGAGCTCGTAAGCCCAACCCGTACTGACTGCGAATACGGACCCCGCAACACCCACAAACAAACAGAGGAATATGAGGAACCCGATGACGCGGGTGACGATCTTCATGAGAGGGCGCGGCATGGGCCACTCCTAACCGTAGCGCATCTGACCTGTGGGGGGAATTGTGGAGGCAGTGTCGAATTTGTGCAAGCCCGTAAGCTGGAGGGCAAGCAGCGACAGGTACGCCGGGTTCAGAAACAGATAGCGTCGCCACAGGCGCTTGGGCTCTTTCACCAGGCGGAAGAACCATTCCAGCCCCATACGCTGCATGGTCGGAGGGGCCTGGGCCAGTGTCCCGGCGTGGAAATCAAAGGCGGCACCAACCGCTAACAGCGGCATGTTGAGAAGGTTCCGGTACTCGTAGACGAAGACTTCCTGACGCGGGCAGCCCAGCCCAACAAAGGTTATTGCAGCGCCGGACTGCTGAATCCTTTCCGCGATCTGCTGCATTTCTTCGCCGGTAGTTTGCCGGAACATGGAAGGCGATGCGCCCGCGATCTGGAGGCTGGGGAAGCGGTCCACCAGATTGGCACTGAGCTTTTCTATCACGGCGGGCGTACTGCCATACAGATAAACCGGAAGGCCTTCTTCCGCGGCCCGCGTGCAGACCTTCAGGGTGAGGGTTGGCCCATAGACCCGATCTGGCAGACTATCGCGGTAGAGCCAGTTGATGGCCCAGCGAACGGGCATGCCATCGGGCACGATCATGTCAAGCTGGTTGAGACGGTGCCGATGTTCGGCGTTCTGCACGCCGGTCATCACGCCGTGGACCTGTCTCTTATACACATCTCCGAGCCCACGAGACA
>JAADYX010000293.1 GCA_010092885.1 Chloroflexota bacterium
GCTCTCCCGCTACAATGACAAGCTGAACCGCAAACTGCTGGCCGTTGACGACCTGCCTGAGGGTTATGAGGTAGCCCTGCGCACCATTCAGGCGGAGATCGATCTTTTCTGCGAGGAAAACATCCCTCTGCTCGTGGATGAGTACCAGTGCGGGCTGAACTACAATCGCATTATTGGCTTGCAGACAGTCACCTGGAACGGAGAGGAAGTCACGATCACACAGCTCTCCGGAATTGCTGCCCAACTCGAGCGCCCCAAACGTGAGGAGGCCTGGCGGCTTGGTTCGCAGCGCGTGCTTGAAGACCGCGAGGCGATCAATGCAAACTGGATCGAGGTGCTCAAGCTCCGCCAGCAGATCGCGCAGAATGCAGGCTACGACTCCTATCGAGATTACGCCTGGCTGATGCGCGGCCGCTTTGACTATACACCTGCCGACAGCGAAACGTTCCATGCCGCGATTGAAAAGATTGTCGTTCCCGCCGCTGCCCGTGTCTACGAGCACTTCCGCGAACAGCTGGGGGTTGATACGCTGCGTCCGTGGGACTTGAATGTGAACCCCATGCGTGCCACCGACATCGATCTGGATCCATTGGGCCGCCCTGCGCTCACTCCCTTTGCAGATGTGGACACACTTGTCGCCAAGGTCCAGATCGTCTTTGACTCCGTCGACCCGGAGTTGGGCGCCTATTTCAAGCAGATGGAGCAAAATCAGATGCTGGATCTGGCTAATACCAGGGGGAAAGCGCCGGGCGCGTACTGCACGACCTATCCAATCACAGGCAGCCCATTCATATTCATGAATGCGGTGGGCAAACACAACGACCTGCAAACCATGCTGCACGAAAGCGGCCACGCATTTCATGCCTTTGAAACGCTGAATCTCCCATACCTGCACCAGCGCGACTATCCGCTAGAGTTCGCCGAGGTCGCATCGATGGCAATGGAACTGCTCGCTGCCCCCTATCTGGAGACGTTCTACACGCCGGAGGATGCCGCGCGCGCGCGCATTGAGCATCTGCAGGGCATCTTGCTGTTCTGGCCATACATGGCCGTTGTGGATGCATTCCAGCACTGGGCTTACACACACGTTGAAGAAGCGCTCGATCCGAACAACTGTGATGCCAAATGGGCCGAGCTGTGGCAGCGGTTTATCGTGGGTGTGGACTACACCGGCCTGGAAGAGGATATGAAAACAGGTTGGCACCGCAAGCAGCACATTCACCGCAGTCCGTTCTACTATATCGAGTATGGGCTGGCACAGCTTGGAGCAGTTCAGGTATGGGCCAATTCGCTGGAAAACCAGACTGCTGCACTGACCGCCTACCGGCAGGCGCTTTCACTCGGTGGGACGGCCAAACTCCCTGATCTCTACTCGGCAGCGGGAGCCCGGCTCGCGTTTGACGCCGACACACTGAATCAGGCCGTTGACCTCGTGGAAACCACGATCCACGGTCTGGGGCAGGTATGAGGATCACCAGCACGGCGAATGACAACATCAAGCACGTCCGGGCGTTGCAAGCCAAAAGCCGCGCCCGGCGAAATGCCAATCAGTTTGTGATTGAAGGGGTCAACCTGCTCGAAGAAGCACTTGAGACGGGCACACCCATCGATGAGATCTACTATACAGAGGGTTTCGCAGAGGATGGTGATGCCCTCCTGCTTGCGCTCAGTGAGACAGGCGCTCCGCTAATCCCGGTTTCAGCAGAGGTCATGGAGGCCATCAGCGATACACAATCGCCGCAGGGAATCCTGGCTGTACTGCCCACTCCTACTATTTCGCCGACCGATGAGATCACACTGGCACTGGTTATCGATGGTGTATCGGATCCCGGCAACATGGGCACCATCATGCGTTCCGCGGTGGGAGCGGGTATTGACGTAATGATTGTCACGACAGGGACGGTGGACCTTACCAATCCAAAAGTTGTGCGCAGCGCGATGGGTGCTCACTTCCGGCTGCCTGTCCAGCGCCTTAGTTGGGAAGGGATTGCCAGCCGCTATGGCAATCATATTCTTTTCCTGGCTGAACCAAGTGGAGGTGCTCCGCACCACAGCATCGATTGGACCCAACCCGCTGTGCTCATCGTGAGTGACGAAACACAGGGCCCCAGTGAGGATGCTGCGCGATTGGCCCACGTTCGCGTCAGTATTCCGATGGCGGGCGGCTTCGACTCCCTCAATGTGGCGGTTGCTGCCAGCGTGATGATGTTCGAGGCCGTACGCCAACGCCGGGAGGCTCAGTAATGAATATACGTTCGGTCACCGGATTTGTTTCACTCAACACACCCACTGACCACGCTATCATCGATGAGATGGGCGATATCTTGGAGGCAGCGCGTGCCTCGTGTGAAGAGCACGGCGTGGCTGTGCAGACGAAGCGCATCGCCACCCAACCTTTCGCTGAGTGGCTGCCTGACCCCCAGGCCCTGGTTGAAGGCGGTCAGCAGGTTGAGGAAGCAGTTCGCTCTGCCGGGATCGATTATCTGGCCCTCGGGCCTGTTCGGTTCGCGGATGATACTGCTTTTGCCCACGCACTCCGGGATCTGTTCGAGCACACGGAGAATGTTTTTGCGTCCATTGAAATCGCCAATACTTCGGATGGCGTTGATCCGGCGCGGGCACGCCTCGCCGCCGGCCTGATCCGCGCGGTGAGCACCATCCACCCGGATGGCTTTGCTAATCTGAAGCTGGCTGCACTGGCCCGCGTGGGGCCATGGGGGCCCTTCTTCCCAGCGGCCTACCATGCCGGAGGTGGGCCTCATCTCGCGGTTGCTATGGAGGCGGCAGACCTGGCAGTTGAGGCGTTCTCAGAGGCGGAGTCACTCCAGGAAGCGAGGAACAATCTGATCGAACGGGTTGAGGAGACAGCTGCCAGCATCGAAGAAGCTATGCTGAACACACTTGACGGCAGAAACTGCGTATTCACCGGGATCGACTTCTCACTCGCACCGTATCCGGAACAGGCGCGCAGTATCGGCCACGCGCTCGAACAGCTCGGCCTCAGGGCTTTCGGTGAGCCGGGCACGTTGGCAGCCGCAGCCTGGCTAACCGATACGCTTGATCGCGCTTCGTTTAGCTATACGGGCTTCAACGGTCTGATGCTGCCTGTGCTCGAAGACACGATCCTTGCAGAACGTGCCGCAGAGGGGGTGCTGCACGTCCGGGATCTGCTGATTTTTTCGGCAGTCTGCGGTACGGGCTTGGATACGATTCCTTTGCCAGGCGATATCAGCTCAGGGGCACTGACGGGCCTGTTGATGGATGTAGGTGCCTTGGCCCTCCGGCAGGGCAAGCCTCTGACCGCCCGCCTGATGCCAATCCCGGGTAAAACCGCCGGTGACCCGATCAGCTTCGACTTCGAGTATTTTGCGCCCAGCCGGGTGATGGCCCTTGAGGACGCGAAGCCAGCCCCGCCCCTAAACGGCAGCGAGCGCCTGCATATCGCAGCGCGCCCGCTTGATCGCCGTATTTAATTGAGCGGTCTCATCACGCCGCTGAGCGATGTGTCTCCTTGAGGCCCAGCCAGAAGTGGTTGGGCAGCACATCGTTGGACCGGCGGATCTCCAAACCCGGCATTACATCCGGGCTGCCCACCACCATCATTGGATGCACAATGCACAGTGTGGGGCGAGTGTGGAAGCGCCGCTCATAGTGGGCGGCGGCGCGTTCCAGCTTTTCTACCAGTGAACAGTCATCCCGGTTGTCAAACCAAAGCATCCCGTTGATCATCGTCTACCTTCTACCAATTCAGTCACTTACATCTTCAGTATACTAGAACATGCGTTCTAAGTCAAGCGGATTTTCATTCTTGCACTCCGATCATACCAACTCACTGTGTCAGCCTATGTCACAGAAGTGACACAGGATCCACGTCGATCTGTAAGAACTTCGCGGGTTCGATGGTTCGTGCCACCAAAGGCACCGGATCCGGGCTGCGCACAATCACCTGCCACCGGTTGATGCGATCAATACGGTCGTAAAAGCATGGCACGGGCCCGATCAGTGATGTCCGATCGCCGCCTTCAATGGCACGCTCAAGCGCATCATAAATGGCCCCAGCCTCCTCCTTGACACGTTCCAGGTCATACCCCCGGATCAGCAGCCGCACCAACCGGCTGTAGGGTGGATACCCGATCTCAGCACGCTTTTCGTTTTCTTCGGCATAGAATCCATGGAAATCGTGTTCAGCCGCCGCCCGAATGGCATAATGCTCCGGCGCATACGTCTGCACAACCACCCGACCGCCGAGCACACCGCGTCCGGCGCGACCCGCCACCTGTGTTAGCAGCTGAAATGTCCACTCGCTCGCCCGGAAATCCGGCAGGTAGAGGGCTGTGTCCGCGCTGATCACACCCACCAATGTGACGAGCGGCATGTCCAGCCCTTTGGCGACCATCTGCGTGCCGACCAACACATTTGCCTCACCGTCGGCAAACCGGCGCAGAAGCTCATTGTGAGAACCTTTTTGCGCCGTTGTGTCGGCATCCCAGCGCACCGGAACAGCTTGAGGAAAGTGGGCAAGGACCTCAGCTTCCAGTTTCTGTGTGCCGCTGCCGAAATACTTGATGCGCGGTGAATCACAGTTGGGGCACTCTGAGGGGTGTGGCTCCGAATAACCAGAGATGTGACAGACAACGCGGCCTGCATGTGGACCGGTTGTGTGATAGGTCATCGGGATCGTAGTGCCCGGACATACAAGAACATGGCCGCAGTCGCGGCAAACCACATGCGTCGCCGATCCACGGCGGTTGAGGAACAGAATGGCCTGTTCGCCACGGGCCAACACCTGCTGCAGTTCCTCCTGAAGCACACGGCTGAAGATCGACCGGTTGCCTGTGCGCAGTTCGTGGCGCATATCGACAACCTCCACAGGTGGCAGCCCGATAGTGACCGCTTCAGCAGGCTCATCGGCTGGCAGTGATGTGTACTCCGGGTCCTCAACTGAGACTCGGGCTGCCTGCCGCCGGATCGCCTCACGGTGGCCCATAATGCGCGCTGGCAGTTCATGCAGTGTGTAAGTGCCACGCTTGGCCTCCCAATATTGGGTTACGTTCGGTGTGGCCGTCCCCATCAAGACAAGCGCATTGACCAATCGCCCATAGACAGTAGCGGTATCCACCGTATGATAGTAGGGCGGATCAATTGGCGGGGATTGCTTATAGCTGTCGTCATGGGCCTCATCGATCACGATCAGGCCCAGATCCTGCACCGGTGTAAACAAGGCCGATCGCGGACCGACAACCACCCTGATCTGCCCATCGCGCGCGCGCCGCCAAGTGTCGTATCGCTCACCTGGTGAAAGCGAACTATGGATCAGGCCGAGCTGCTCGGCAAAGTGAGCCCCAAAGCGCTGAACGGTCTGCGCCGTGAGGGCGATTTCAGGTACCAGGATAATCGCGCTACGCCCCTGTGATAGCATCCGCTTCACCGCCCGCAGATAGATCTCTGTTTTCCCGGATCCTGTCACGCCGTGCAAGAGCACAGGCTGGGGAGCTTCATCAGCATCCAGCGCTTCTACGATGTGGGACCACACGCGTGCCTGATCGCTGGTCAGGTCAGGCAGCGTTTTTGGCACAAATGTCCGGTCTGACAGTGGATCGCGTAGAACGACCTGCTCCCGCAGGATGATGCGGTCATCTTCTGCCAGATACCGCAGGTCTTGGATGTTGGCATCTGCCACCTCGGCATAGACTTCGCTTACCTGCAGTGGACGCCTTTCGCGCGCCAGCAGCCGGAGGATCGCCGCCCGGCGTGCCGCCGCCGCCTGGCGATTGGCAGGGTAAACGGCCGGATCGTAGTGAGTGGCAGCAATAGCCTCAACATCCTCTGGCGCGACCGCCAGCTCGACGACATTGCTGGTCTTCGGTCTGACACTTGGTGGATCCAGCCGGGGTTCACGCAGCAGCAGGCCGCGCTCAGCCAGCTGTGCCGCCGCCGAACGCCAGTCTTTGCGGGGCAATGCTCGGGCGATCTGCCGCCCACGCAGCGGGCCCCGCTTCTTGAGCAAGCTTAACAGGCTTGCCTGTGTCCGAGACATCGGCTCGATCAAGGCCGGATCGATCAGCGGGATCACCTCGATATCGCCCCGCTTCGATAGTCCCGGCGGGATAAACAGCCGGATACAGGCCGAGAGGGGAGTCAGGTAAGTTTCGCCCATCCAATGCGCCAGGTCGATCTGGGCTTCTGTCACGATGGGATCGCGGTCAAGCAACCGGCGGATGGGTTTGGCAACGCTAGCGTATTCGCTGAACTGCTCAAATCCAAGGATGATCCCCTGTGCCAGCTGCCGCCCGAACGACACTTCGACCAGCTGCCCAACGCGGAGTTTGCCCGCATACTCAGCCGGCACCTCATAGTGAAATGTATCATCGACAGGCAGATTCACAGCGACTTCAACATACATGAGTCGATTATGTCAGGAAAACGACTCGATGTCAGCTTGCTGTCGGGATCCAGTCACAGATGTCATGGCGGACTGATCTATACTGAGAATACAAACAGAGAGACAGGGGGTTGTTATGCTAACTACTCGGGGCTATTTGATCTATCTGATTGAACGCGATGTGTATGCCCGGCAGGCCTTGATCGGATTTCTTAGTTGGGATCGGCGCACACGTGTGACCGGTACAGCCCGCAGTGTGCATGAGATGATCACCAACCTCACCGGCGATCTGGCGCACCAACGCTTGGATGTCGTCATGCTCGATACCAGTCTGGCCTCAAGTGAAGCCGATTTGATCGCACAGATCGAGGATGTTCAGGCGATGCTGCCACAAGTGGATGTGATCTGTCTGGGGCACGATCCGGTGCAAGAGGCCTCCTGGATTACAGCAGCACGCGATGCCGGAGCCCGCGCGTACCTGATCCGTGAGCGGGTGGGGGCGGGTATTGCCAATGCTGTTCGTTATGCGTTGGAGTGCGATTTTGTGGTGACCAACGACCTCGGCGATCTGGAGGCGGTTGATGTGCTGCCCGGACGGAGGCGTTACCCACGGCTGACCCGCCGCATTGAGCAGGCGCTTCAGCTTTGCGTCGTGGAGGGGCTCCCTGCTGAGCTGGCTGCCGAGGAAATGGGCGTCAGCACGAGCACAGTGCGCAGCTACGTCAAGGAGGGGTACCGCATCCTGGAAGCACACGACGACACGATCTACCCGGACAATATGTCACCAGTCGAGCGTGCCTTCCTGCGTTATACGGCACTCGATCTGCCGACCAGTGAATACTGGTCTGCGGCCTGACAAGTTACCGACCACACACCGCCGCATAGAGAGTCTGTGTCAGGGCCTTTGTCCCTGACCCGACCTCGGCGGAGGGCCCCACGCAAACCGGGCAGCCTTCCTCACACGGGCAGTCCCGGACCAACTCGTATGCTGCGTGCATGATCTCCTCGTGCAGATCGAACAGCCGCACGGCAAGCCCCAATCCACCTGCTGCCATATCGTAGACGGTGATTGTCGGGGCGCGGGTATGCGGCGAGCGCTGCTCCACCGTGACACCGATATCGTTAGGCGAACACATCAAGAAAAGCGTGGCCACATTCTTGAGGACGTTGGCTGCTCCTCCCATCGCTGATTGAGTGCGCTGCTCCGCCTCGATGGTATGATGGCAGGAAGGGCACAATGTCAGCAGGTTTTCCAGCCGGTTCGCATCCTGATAGGCATCATTGACCCCACGCATGTAGCCGAACTCTTTGAAGGCACGGATATGGTGCACGTCGTGCTCACGATGCTCAGGTTCAGGCGTGCCACAGCGGCGGCACCGGAAGCTATCGCGAATACGCGCCTTGTGCCGTTGTTCAGCCCAGTTCGGACCATAGTTGTTTTTGCCTACCATAATACCCTGCTGAGCCAGCTGCGTGACTAGATCAGGTGTTAGAGACATCCAATACCCGGCGGTCTCAAACGTCTGCGCGGGCAGATCGATTGTCTCGTAGCCAAGTGTTTCATGGGTATACAGTTTGATCACCCGGTAACCGGTAGCCTCAATTGTCACCGCCAGCCGCCCAAATGCTTTCAGGACATCGCCCTCAAGCGCGGATTCCTCTTCTTCCTCGATGGCAATAGTCGTCGAGGACCCAGCACGCGTATAGTAATCGGCTTCGGTCGCAGCAGCCTTCGCGACACCATTCTCCCAGTCCAACGCCTCAATGGTGTACTGCTGCCCCTCATGCATATAGATCGCGCCCTCATGCACGCTGATCGGTGCCTGGGGCCGGTCGACCTCGCCGATCACGGCAACGGAGTCACCATCCCCGACCTGGATCACCACCGTATCACCGCTGCCCGCCCGCAAGCTGAATTCCGCTGCCGGGTAGTCTCCACTGACCCAACGGTACATCCCTCCGGAAGGATGCACCGATCCCTCTTCAGCGAGGATGTCGAGCAGTTCGTGCACATCGTCAAACGGGCCGAACGGTTCGCCCTGCGCAAACGGCAGTTCGTAGACCGCACACCGCACATGGTCCGCTAGAATGAGCAGATTGTCCGGATTGATTAGAGCGTGCTCGGGCGGCGTATCAAACAGGTAGCGGGGATGGGCAATCACGTATTGGTCCAATGGAGCACCGGACGCAACCAGAATGCCCACAGAGACATCCTCGCGGCGGCCCGCACGCCCGATCTGCTGCCATGTACTGGCTATAGTGCCAGGGTAACCGGCCAGAACCGCACCGCCCAGCGAACCGATATCCACACCCAGCTCTAGGGCGTTGGTGGCCACCACGCCACGAACCACACCTTCACGCAGCCCGGCCTCGATGGTGCGCCGTTCTGTGGGCAAATAACCGCCCCGATAGCCTCGCACATCGGAAGGGGGTCCGCCGACTGCTGCCACCTCATCACGTAGGTAGCCCAGCAGCAGTTCGGTCGTCAGGCGTGATCGCGCAAAGACGGCGGTCTGTACACCCCCAGCGAGCAGTCGTCCCGCGATACGGCGAGTTTCTAACGTGTAGCTGCGCCGGATGCCCGTCGCCTTGTCGATCACCGGTGGGTTGTACAGGATGATGTGCCGTTCGCCGCGGGGGGCACCGTCGTTGTCGACAAGAGTCACCGGTTCCCCGAGCAATGCTTCAGCATGCTCCAGAGGATTGGCAATTGTTGCGCTGGCCATCACAAAAACCGGATCGCTGCCGTAGAAGTGGCACAGTCGGCGCAAGCGCCGCAGCACGTTTGCCATATGGCTGCCAAATACCCCCCGGCAGGTATGCAGCTCATCTAGCACAACCAGCCGTAGATTCTGGAAGAATGACACCCATCGGGTGTGATAAGGTAGAATGCCGACATGCAGCATATCCGGGTTGGAGATCACCACGCCGCCCCGTTTGCGGATCGCTGTGCGCTGGCCAGATGGCGTGTCGCCATCGTATACGCCCAACGGCAGATCCGTTTCCAGCGCTTCAACCAACGCTGCCAGGCCAGCAGCCTGATCGCGGGCCAGGGCCTTAGTCGGGAACAGGTAGAGTGCCGAGGCCCTCGGATCGTTGAGCATGAACTGCAGCGCGGGCAGATTATATGCCAGCGACTTCCCTGAGGCGGTAGCCGTCACGATCACCGTGTGCTCGCCATTGAGCACAGCTTCAACAGCACGCGCCTGATGACTGTATAAGGGAGCATAGCCCTGCTGCCGCACCAGCTCGATGAGGTCGGTGCGCAGGTTCGCCGGATAGTCAGCGTACTGTGCAGGTTGGGCTGGTAGTCGCTCCCAGACGGCCACATCCCGGATGAAGTCTGCATCGAAGCGCAGTTCCTCCAGCACCTCACTGATCGGCAAGCTTTGCCTCCAGCTCCGCAATACGGGCTTCCATACCACGCAGGTCAACCGATGCCATCTCACGCCCCTGGAAGAAAAGCCCCACCTGTGCGAACGCCAACCACAGCAGCGTGAAGTAAGCGGCAACGGTCAAGGTGCGGATGGATCCCGTGACCTGCTGGTCGAGCGTTTCCACCAGCGTATTGAAGTCCTCCAGCAGGATGCGGTAGTCAGCAACCAGCTCGCGTGCTTCTGTCGTTGTGGTACGCAAGTCGGTAAAACTTGCACCCAGCGCATCGAGATCCTCAGATACCGCACCCACATTCGATGCTGTAATCGCCAGATCGGCAGAAATGGCGGTGAAGGAATTGGGTAAGCCCCCCAGCCCCGCATTGATGTCCTCGATGCTCTGCGACAGGGATGTCTCCGGATCGTAGTTGATGTTGATCAGCGGGAGGGTGCTGAGTGTGCGCAGCGTGCCATCGATGATGCCAGCGCTCTGCTGCGCGGTCGTCAGCGAGTTTTGGGTACCTTCAATGACAATGGGCAGGTCGTCACCGAATACAATGCTCAGCGTGGTAAACAGATCTTCCGTGCCGCCGACGGTCATGCCGACATTCCCTGTGACTTCCTCCAATGCGGTGATCGACTCACCCGTTTCAGCCAGCGTCTCATCGATGAGCACGAGCGTCTGGTCAGTAGTTTCAATCGTAGAATAGGCCAGGTCAAGAGCCTGCCGTGAGTTCGCCGAAAGCGACCGGCTGGTCATAGCGATCACAATGATCAGCACGATACTGGCCACCAACCCGGCTGCCGAGACGACTTGCAGACCAATTCCCGCAAAGCGACGAACTGTGGAGATCTCCGTTTTCATGATTCATCCTGTGGGTCGCAATAGACTTCATGGATGTTGCCGTCCGGATCCGCAAAGAACCCGGTGTACTGACCCCATGGCATCTCACGCGGTGCACTGATGGCACGCGCCCCTTTAGCCGTAATGCCCTTGTAGGCGGCATTAACTTCGTCGCGGCTCCCATACTGGAAGGCCAGTTCAAATGCGTGTCCGTCAGCAGGCTGTGCATAACCGTCATTGGCGGTCAGTTCATGTAGGATGCGGCGTTCACACAGAGCAAACCGCACTCCCTCTGAATCGAACTCTACATTGCCCCCATGGTCGTTGCGCACATTGAAGTGAAGCGCATCCCGGTAGAAGGTTACCATCTCGGCGAGATTATCGGTCAACAGGGTAATAAGCGCGATACGGGTCGGCATCGAACATCCTTTCTGCTGTTTGCCCCCAATGATACGCTATAATGGCGCGCATGGCACACGTCGCAGTAAACGCCCATCTGCTCTCTGGGGAAGCCTCATACCGCAGCGCGGGCATTCACGGATACATCTACAACTCACTTAAACATCTGCCTCAAGCCGACCCTGATCTGGCTCTCTCAGTAATGGTTGGTGCGGGCACACCACCCACCGACCCGGCGCTGCATGTGCTGCGCTCACGGTTGCCAACAGCCCATCCACTGGCTCGCATCCTCTGGGAGCAGCTGCTCGCACCAGCCACACTGAACCGCCTGCAGCCAGATCTGCACCACGGTATGGCATTTGTCACGCCGCTGCTGTGGGGCGGTCCGTCAGTGATCACGATCTACGATCTGAGTTTCATCCGCTATCCACAGCGGCTGTCGGCCGCACGCCGGCTCTACCTGCGGACCTTCACGCGCAGCGCTGCCCATCGTGCTCGCCGGGTGATAGCCATCTCTGAGAGCGGCAGGCAGGAGATCCATACGCTGCTGGATGTACCGCTCAATCAGATCGATGCAGCTCCACCCGGCGTCCGTGAGGGTTTCTATCCGCGTGATACAACGGCTTTCCGTGCCCGGCACGGCCTGCCAGATCGCTTTATTCTGCATGTGGGCACCCTTGAACCCCGTAAGAATCTGGAAACACTGGTGCGCGCCTATGAACATCTGCCGCAGCGTGATGAGGTGAACCTCGTGCTCGTCGGGGGGCGAGGTTGGCAAACTGAAGCGCTTTTCGCTTTAATTGAGCGAGTTGGCGGCATTATCCTGCCGGGCTATGTGCCGGACGCGGATCTGCCTTACTGGTACAGCGCCGCAGAACTCTGCGTCTATCCGTCTGTTTACGAAGGGTTCGGCATACCTGTTATCGAAGCCGCCTCCTGTGGGACGCCGGTTGTGGTCGCGGATACGACTTCGCTGCCGGAGGCCGTCGGCCCACATGGGGTTATGGTACCCCCGCATGATGTTCAGGCGTGGACGGATGTAATGGCCGCTCTGCTGGACGATCCAACGCAACGTGCGAGATTGGCAGACCTTGAACGACAACATGCAGCACGCTACACATGGGCAAACACGGCCCGACAGATCGCCACAGCTTATCGACATGCCTTGGGTGAGGGCCCTGTTTAACCCGCGCGCCATTCAGCGAGTCTTGTTCGGCCTGGATGTGGCACTCATCAATGTGGCGTTCTATGCAGCCTACGTGATCCGCTATGAGATCGGCTTCCCTGAGCCTGTGCTGCCTGAATTTGATGCTGTCTACACGCGTGACTACGTCTCATTCGCCGTGCTGCTGCCGGCGTTGTGCATACTCACCTACGTCATTGACGGTTTCTATGACGCACAGCGCCGCCGCACCTGGCTGGACCAAACCTATCGTCTTATCAGCGGCACCATGACCAGCATTGTGCTGGTCATGGCGATCACCTTCTTCCTGCAGCCACTGGTCTATTCGCGCGGCATGCTTATACTCGCCGGCATCCTGATCGTGATGCTGCTTTCCGCGATCCGGTTAGTGCTGCGCGGCATAGAAGGCGCGCTGCGGCGGCGCGGTCTAGGGGTTGCGCGAGTGATTGTGGTCGGTGCTGGCGAGTTGGGGCGTTCCGTCATGCGTGCCATCCTCGCCGATCCGGCACCCGTCTACGCTGTGGTCGGCTATGTGGATGATGACCCGGCCAAAGGCGGCGGCAGTCTGGGCCGCATTAAGGGCCTGGGGGATATCAATGCGCTGCCACATCTGCTCACCGAAATTGACGTCGACGAAGTCATCGTCACGCTGCCTTGGATGTACCACCGCCGCATCATGCAGATTGCCGAAACCTGCGAACGCGGTGGGGTGCAGGTTCGCATCGTGCCGGACTACTTCCAGCAGCGTCTCTACCGCCTTGATGTTGAAACGCTAAACGGCATTCCGTTAGTCAATGCCGGTGGCTCCGACCGGCTGATGAACCGCACCAGCTTTCTGGCCAAACGCGTGACCGATGTGCTGCTCACCATCTTGGCACTGCCCCTTTTCCTGTTGATCCTGCTTATTGTCAGCGCCCTGATCAAACTGGACTCGCCGGGCCCCATATTCTTCAAGCACCGGCGGGTGGGCAAAAACGGACGCGAGATCGAGGTCTACAAGTTCCGGACTATGATCGATGGTGCTGACCGGATGCAGTCCGATCTGGCTGATCTGAACGAGGCCGACGGCCCGCTGTTCAAAATCAAGGATGACCCGCGCCGGACACGGGTCGGAAAGTGGCTGCGCAAAACCAGCCTGGATGAACTCCCGCAGATCATAAACATCCTGCGCGGTGAAATGAGCTGGGTCGGCCCGCGCCCCGGCACTCCAGAAGAGGTTGCCCAATACGAACCCTGGCAGCGCAAGCGTATGAACGTCCTGCCGGGCATTACCGGTTTATGGCAGGTCAGCGGACGCAGCAACATCCCCTTCGCGGAGATGTGTCTGTTGGATATCTTTTACATCGAAAACTGGTCGCTGGATCTTGAGATCCGTATCTTGCTGCGCACCATCCCAAGTGTGCTGCTTGGAAGGGGAGCTTACTGAGTATGCCCAATCCGTTTACCTCCATTGGATCTGTGCCGTTGACGAAGCTCGCCCTCAACGCGCAGGAACGTGCCGACATGATCGCCTTCCTCCAGAATCTGGTTCAGATGCCAAGCCACTCCGGCGAGGAAAAGGCTGCCGCCGGCCTTATCAAAGAGAAGCTCAAAGAGGTCGGTGTGGCGGATGTATCCGTAGACAGGGTGGGCAACGTGATTGCACAGTTGGGGCCCGACACCGGCCTGACTCTTCTGATGGATGCCCATATGGACACAGTTTCCCCTGCACGCGGCAGTTGGCCACATGAGCCATACGCGGGCGTCATCGAAGATGGCTATCTATACGGCCTTGGCTCATGTGATATGAAAGCCTCCATTGCAGCTATGGTCTACGCGCTTAAGCGTCTGGTCAAGTCTGGAGCGCCGCTCAATGGCCGGTTGGTGTGTGCTTTTGTTGTTCAGGAAGAACCTTGTGAGGGCGGCGCACTGGAAGCCCTCATGGAGGAAACGGGCATCCGGCCGGACTACGTTCTTCTCGGTGAACCCAGCGATATGAAGGTGATGCTTGGGCACCGCGGACGCGTAATGTTCAAGGTGACTGTGCGCGGCCGCAGCAGCCATGCATCCACCCCAGAGCTCGGTTTTAACGCCATTACAGCCGCTGCCCGCCTGATCTTTGGCATTGAGATGCTGGCCGCTGATATGGCCAGCGATCCGTTTATGGGGCCGGGCACCATTGCCGTGACACATATCGAAAGTGAAGCGGCCAGCCTCAATGCTGTGCCGCATGCGTGCTCGTTCCATGTTGACCGGCGGCTTACCCTGGGCGAAACACCCTCCCGCGCACAGTCACAGTTGGAAGCTGTGCTCCAGCGTGAGGGTATTGATGCCTCGATTGAGATCACCCGCTACACACGGCCATCCTACACCGGATACGCCTTTGACGTGCTCGAATCGTTCGATGCGTGGGCGATTGATCCGGGCCATAAGCTCGTGCAGCAGATCAAATCCGCCGTTAAAGCCGTTCGCGGGCAGGAGGTCACCACCGGGCATTGGCCATTTTCCACAGATGGCGTTTACTCAATGGGCAAGGCCAACATCCCGACGGTTGGTTTTGGCCCAGGTGATCCGCACACCGCACACACTGTCAATGAGCGCGTTCGTCTGGAGGATGTGGTGCAAGCTGCACAGGTCTACGGGGCATTTGCCGCACTGACTCTGAGCACCGGCTGACGCCAGCCTATCGCGGGTAGACTGCCAGCACGATGGGCACCTCTACCACAGATGGGATCCCCAACTGTTCCGCCCCGATATTGACAGCCAGCCCGGTAGAACGGCCGCCATCCAGATTAAGCGCGCTGTCCAAATCCAGATCGAGATCGGCCAACCACCGCGCCAGCTGGAACAATGTGAGCGCGGGCACATCAACCACGATGAGCAGAACGTTGCCTTCCGTATCCACGCCGACCACACTGCGCCGCGCAACCAGACCGGTTTCCTCGGAAAAGCCGGGCTGTCCCCCAGGTAGAAGCAGCATGGGGTAACATTCCAGTGCCGCGTCGAAGCGCATCCCCCTCGGTGTGAATTCCGCCCGACCAGCCGAAAAGATAGCGGCCTCATCTTCCAGTATCGTGAAGAGGCCCGGGACCCCGATGCTGTCTTCCGGGTAGTCCAGCGGAAAACCATACAAGAACCCCTCTGAAACGATACGCCCTACGGGGCGAAAATCACCGGAGAAAAAGCTGCCGTTGATCACAATCGCCGCTCCCAGGTCCTCACGCCACTGCACTACATCGCGCGGATTATCACTCTCATAGTGGACTCGGAACGTCACACGGGCCGGGTCAAGGCGCAGCGCATACGCGAAGGCGGTGACATCCAACCCGGCCAGCGGAACCGGAAGCCTGGCACGTTCGATGCCCACGCCGATGGTATCCCAGGTCACCGGGACTGGGGTTGCTGTCGGGCGCGGCGTGCGGGTAGGGCGTGGGGTTCGCGTTAGGGTCGCTGTCGGAGAGGCGGTCACTGTAGCCGTTGGCAGAGCGGTCGGCTCAGAGGAGGGTGTAAGTTCAGGCGTAAAAGTCACAGTCGGTGGTGGGGTGGCGCAGCCGAGCAGGGCGCCCGCTGCAATCAGCATGCAGATCGTTCTAAACAAATAGAGTCCCTTTATCAACCAATGGCACCGGGCGGTTCAACCACGGCACCGGACTTGCGGATGGTTAAAGATCCATGCATAATCACTCGCAAACGGGTCCCCTGACAGGCTAGCCATATTATGGCGGAACTAAACCTAAAAGCATATACAGACTACATCAGGGATCGTCTTGAGCGTGGTGCGCTTGACGAAGTGATCGCCCAGTGCCGCCATGTTCTGGAAACATACCCTAAGTATATTGAGATATACAAATTACTGGGTCAGGCGCTGATGGAGAAGCAGGTCTATCAGGATGCGCTGGACATCTTCCAGCGTGTGCTGAGTGCTGACCCAACCGATTTCGTGGCTCACATCGGGATGAGCGACTGCTACCGGGAGCAGGGTGCCATTGATGCGGCCATCTGGCATCTCGAACGGGCCTTCGAGCAGGTGCCCAACAACCGCGATGTTGAGGAGGAACTGCTCAAGCTCTATGAGCTGCGTGAAGGTCAGCAGCCGCGCCAGATCGCCAGGACTGCCGGGGGCCTTGCCCGCCTCTATGCACGCGGCAAGCTCTATGAACAGGCCATCCCGGAACTGCGCAAGGCCATCGCGCAGGATCCGAGCCGGTTGGACCTACAGGCTTTGCTGGTCGATGTCCTCTGGCAGGCCCGCGAACGCATCGAGGCAGGCAAGGTCGCAGCGGATCTCCTCCGCAGCCTACCCAACTGCATCACAGCCAATGCCACGTTGGCCCGCCTATGGTTGCTCGCCGAACAGCCTAAGGAAGCCCGGCCTTTTCTGGTCCAGCTTAAGGAACTTGACCCCTATCTGGCCTACCGCATTGAGCATGGCAAAGCAGCGCCTTCGGATGCTTTCCGCCTGACATCTCTCGATATCAGCACGGTGACGCCCAGCCGCTCGCAGATGGACGACGCCGATTGGCTGGCTGACCTTGGCGGTGTTGAGAAACGCGCCGGTGTGACCGGACCACTCAAACCGGACGTCATCACGGACATCTTCACAGAAGAGGATGTCGCCCCAGACTGGTTGAAGCCTTCCAGCAACCCGATCCAGTCAGCGCCCCCAGCGCAGCGCAGCGAATCCCAGGCATCCGATGATGACCCGGACTGGCTGCGTGAAACCCTTATGGAAGAAACACCACCCGGCATGCCCCCTGTGCCAAAAGCATCGCCTGCTGCACCGGCTTCTCCTGAGGCGCCGGACTGGCTGCGTGAGATCATGAGTGAGGATCAGCCCTCACAGCCAGTCGAATCAGGAGGCTATGATACGCAGGAGATGCTCGCTGCCATTCAGGCGGAAGAAGACGACACAGACATTCCCGATTGGCTGGCTGAACAAACGCCCAGCCAACCAACCGAACAGCAGTCGGCAGAGCAAGAGGCTATAATAGACCAACCAGCCGAAACGGATATCCCGGATTGGCTAAGTGAGGACTTATCCGATTCTCAATCCAGCCCGCCTTCTGCTCAACCGACGATTGAGGAGGACGACACGATGAGCGATGACATGTTTGATGATGATGTGCCGGATTGGCTGAGCGAAGGCGATCTGGATGATGCCGACGCCGCAATGGCTTGGCTCAATGAGATAGCAGCCAAATACGATCCGGATTTCCAGGCGGAGAGCAGTGATGCCGCTCCCGCAGAACCCGCACCTGCTGCGGCAGGTTCCGACGACGACCTGCCCGATTGGCTCAAGGGTGAGGCTTCCGCTGGCGATGATGACCTGCCTGACTGGCTCAAAGACATGGACAGCCCTGCCGAACCCGCGGCACCGCCATCACCTCCCGAACCAGCTCCCGCCGCGCCGGCCAGCAGTGCTGACGACGACCTGCCCGACTGGCTTAAGGGCGATGCCCCCGCAGCCGCGGCCGGTGAGGACGACCTGCCTGACTGGCTCAAGGATGAGCCCGCACCCCAGGCACCTGAACCTGAGCCCGCCGCGCCTGAACCGGCTCCGGCCGCACAGAGCGGTTCC